>CANGJU010000013.1 GCA_947453935.1 Bacteroidota bacterium
GATTATGAGGAAAAACTTCTTCTGTAATCTGCTTACAAACAGTTAAAGAATTTTCGTTTTTCTTTTTGATGGCTTGTAGCATTTTCTTTTCAATGTTCTCTAAAGCATTGATTGTTTTTTGTCGCTCTGCCAAAATGTACTTTTCTGTTGAAGCATCAATGGATATTGCTTTTGATACAATTCCATCGAATTCACGTGATACGATTTCGATATTTTCGTTTGCAGAAAAATCATCGGTAATTGTTCGTTCCAGCACCAACTTAATTAATGTTTGCTCATCTTGAAAAATCTCTTCTTCATTAATTCCTGCTGATGAAGCTTTCTTCAATAATTTTTCAGAGATAATTAACGCATTATTTCTATTAATCAACATCGGATAAAAAATATGATGATAACTGAACAATGATTTTAATTGCAACCAATAAGCTAACTCACCAGCACCACCCACATAAGCTATGTTAGGCAGTATTCTTTCCTGGTATAAAGGGCGCAAAACTACATTCGGACTAAAACGTTCTGGATACTTATCAAGCATATCAAGTAAAATATCCTTCGGGAAAAATAAATCCGTATTCGTCACTTTAAATATCCCATCTCTGCGATCTACAAATCGCTCACGTAAATTTTTATCCTTGTAAAACAAATTTACTTCTCTCGGAAAAACCTGCGGACGATATTTTTCTGCTAATAGTTCAGATGTTTCATTTACTTTTTGATGAGCAGAATGATTCAATAATTCATCACGCATAACATCAGAAAATGATTTTTTCAATCGAGCATCATTTGCATCAATAACAACAACACCATGTTCACCTAAAATTGCATAGACCAATTTTCGGGTAGCATCAGCAAGTGTTAATCCTGTTTGATAACAATCTGAAAGTATTTTGTTTAATTCAATTGCATTTGAAGATTCACCATTGATTTTTTTCAACTCCTCGATTAAGTCATTTAATGAATCGGTAGACAATTCACCACATGCACCAGCAGCATCAGGATAATTCCAAGTGAGTTTATTATTAAAAACCTGTACACTTGCTATTTCTGCAAAATCGTGATCTTCGGAAGCCATCCAGAAAACAGGAACAAACCGATGATCGGGATGTTGATCATTTAATTGCTTAACTAGTTTAATAGTGGTGATGATTTTATAAATAAAAAATAAGGGTCCACCTGCAATTCCTAGCTGGTGACCTGTTGTAATTGTAAAAGTGTTTTCAGATTTTAAAGATTCAATTGTGTCTGCTAAACCACTTGCAAATAATGATTCTTTATTCTGCTCTAACAAAACAGTTGCAAGCAGATTTCTATCAACAGGGATTTTTTTTCTATCAGTTATTGCCTCATTAAAACTTTCAAATTTTGGTTCGTACTGATAAAAGGTTTTCAAAAAGTCAGAACCTTTTAAATAATCATCTAACAAATTATTTTTCCAGTTGCTATTACTTAATGAAACCGAGTAGCTGCGCATATCTTATTTTATTAGCTCACCGAACAAATCAAATTCAGAGGCTGATGTAATTTTAACATTCGCAAAATCACCCACACGTACATACTCATCAGTTGCATCAATCAACACTTCATTATCTACTTCAGGTGAATCAAATTCCGTTCTCCCTACAAAGTGATTATCTTCTTTTCTATCGAATAATACTTTAAATTCCTTACCCACTTTTTGCTGATTCAATTCCGCAGAAATTGATTCCTGAGCTGCCATTACGGCTTGCGCTCTCTCTACTTTCATTTCTTCTGAAACATCATCTACTAACGTATGTGCATGTGTGTTCTCTTCGTGCGAATAAGTAAATATTCCCAAACGATCGAACTTCAAATCCTCCACAAATCGCAACATGTCTTCATGATCTTGCTCTGTTTCTCCCGGATATCCTGCAATTAGCGTCGTGCGTAATGCAATACCAGGAACCTTTTCACGAATGGTGTTAACTAAGTTGTATGTCTTTTCACGGGTTGTACCTCGGCGCATCGACTTCAACATATTATCGCTCACATGTTGCAATGGCATATCTAAATAATTACAGATATTGCTAGTTGATTTCATTACGTCCAGTACATCCATTGGAAAACCAGCAGGAAAGGCATAATGCAAACGAATCCACTCGATACCATTCACATCTGCTAAACGCTGCATTAGTTCGGCTAGCTTTCTTTCTTTGTATAAATCGAGGCCGTAGTAAGTAGAATCTTGAGCAATTAAAAGCAACTCTTTGGTTCCATTAGCTGCTAAATTTTTCGCCTCCTGAACCAACTCTTCCATCGGCTTTGAAATATGATTACCACGCATTAAAGGAATCGCACAAAAAGAACATGGGCGATCGCAACCTTCTGCAATTTTCATGTAGGCAAAATGGCGAGGCGTAGTTAATAAACGTTCACCTACTAACTCGTGTTTATAATCGGCACCCAATGTTTTTAAAAGCAATGGCAAATCGCGCGTACCAAAATAGGCATCAACATTTGAAATTTCTCTTTCTAAATCTGGCTTATAACGCTCCGACAAGCAGCCTGTCACAATAAGCTTTTCAATCTTACCTGCTTCTTTTTGTTTTGCGAAATGAAGAATAGTATCTATACTTTCTTGTTTGGCATTATCAATAAATCCGCAGGTATTTATAATTACAATTGATGCATCTTGCTTGGTACTCTCATGTGTTACATCAAATTGATTGGCCTTTAACTGACCCATTAATACTTCTGAATCGACCAGGTTCTTTGAACATCCCAGCGTAACTACATTGACCTTGTTTTGCTTTAGCGTTTTTGATTTCACAGTTCTTTATTTCTGACGCAAATTTACCAAAACGTTTCGTGAAGTCAGAGGCAAAACCTAATTCTTTCGCATCAATAGATAATTTAAATTTAGGTTTAATAACACCCAATAATGATGCTTTATAAAACAATTTAATAAAGATTACCAAACAACAATTGCCCTAAAAAACTAAACTTTCACCCAAAAAAAATGACATATTCACAAAAAACGCAGAGTAAAATTAATAGCCTGATGCAAATTGCTAAAAAATCAATAAACACATGAAAAAATTAATTATCCTCGTTTTACTAATCAGCAGCGTAAACTCATTCGCTCAGATTACTGCTCCAAATGGAATCTTTACTGGATGCAAGCCTGCAAGTTTCACATTAATTGGTCCTGCGGGATACAATCGTTACGAATGGAGTAACGGTGCAACAACAAGACAAATAGAATACATCATGGATGGCGCTTCAGGTGCAATTCTAGATACTGCAACAGTAGGATTAACCTGCTACGATGCTAATAACGTAGCTTATGTTCAGCAGCCCGTTGTAGTTCGATCTATCAAAGAACCAGAATTATTACAATGCTTTAATGGCAAATACAATTACACTTTAAACGATAGTATTAAATCGGATTTAGTATTGAATTACGGTAATGATGTGCCACAATATGTCTTTACATTTATACAAACAGATGCAAAAGGACGTGGCTCAAACCCAATTTCACGTTATGTTTCAAATACAAGATGGTGTAAGTTAAGCAACGTGGCTCCTATGCTTAAAACCGGTAAGTTTTACTATGTAACCGTTCACGCAAGAATTAATAACGTGAATTACTGCAAGGGAAATTACAGCATTATCGGTATCGGAATAAACATGAATGGTAACGGACATGGTGGTCATGGAGACAGTGATGGAAATGGTGACAGCGATGATCACGGAAATGATATGGTAGGTTCATCTAATCCGATTGAAATTAGGACCTATCCAAATCCAAGTTACAAAGACTGCAGAATTATAGTAGATAGCGATGATAAATCGCCAATGGATATCAGCATTTACAATATATCAGGGCAATTAATTTATCGTCAGCAATTCGAAAGTCTTCCAGTAAGCGAAGAAGTAAGCAATTACTTAAATAATCCTGGAACCTATAAAATGGTAATTACTCAAAATGGTAAAGTAAAAACATCGTCGATTGAACGCCTCTGATTTTTGAATAAAATAAAAAAAAGTCCCGAGATACCCTCGGGACTTTTTTTTATTCGTTGAATAAGGATTTTACAAATTCGTTTCTGTCGAAGAGCTGTAAGTCATCAATCTTTTCTCCTACTCCAATATATTTTACCGGGACTTTAAACTGATCGCTGATTCCTATTACAACTCCACCTTTTGCTGTTCCATCTAATTTAGTTAATGCAAGAGCGTTAACATCAGTAGCTGCTATAAATTGTCGCGCTTGCTCAATTGCATTTTGTCCTGTAGATGCATCAAGTACTAATAAAATTTCATGCGGCGCATCAGGAATTACTTTCTGCATGACCCTTCTGATTTTAGAAAGCTCATTCATCAAATTGATTTTATTATGCAATCGGCCTGCGGTGTCAATAATGCAAACATCAGCACCTTGAGCTTTGGCAGAACTAACTGCATCGTATGCGACGCTTGCAGGATCGGCTCCCATACCTTGCGATACGATAGGCACTCCCACACGATTAGCCCATATTGTTAACTGGTCAACAGCCGCTGCTCTGAAAGTGTCAGCAGCACCAATCACGACATTTTTACCTGCTAGCTTAAACTGATTAGCAAGTTTTCCAATAGTAGTTGTTTTGCCGACTCCATTCACTCCAACAACCATAATAATGTATGGCTTTGTAGGCAGGTCTTTTAAAGAATTGAAATCACTGCTTCCAGAAGATTTATTCTCCTCGAGCAGAAGGGCAATTTCTTCTTTAAGTATTTTATTTAATTCGTTAGAAGTAGAATATTTATCACGAGCAACTCGGTCCTGAATACGCTTTACAATTTTAAGGGTTGTTTCTACACCGACATCAGATGTAACTAAAATCTCTTCTAAATTATCAAGCACTTCATCATCAATAGTCGATTTCCCAATTAGCGTTTTTGTTAGCTTGGAAAAAAAGCTATCGCGTGTTTTTTCGAGTCCTTTGTCAAGCGACTCTTTCTTTTCACGATTAAAAAGTCCGAATAAACCCATCTTTTATAATGAAGATATAAATGTAATAAAAAAAGCTCCTTTCATAGAAAGAAGCTAATTTCAGAGGCAGGTTGATTGCCAGTTATTATTTTTCTTTCAAGAAATCTTTCACGTGATCATTGTGAACGACTTCTGATTTGAAAGTGTAAGAGCCAGTTAAAGGCGACTTCACCATCTTGATTACTTTTGAGAACTCTTTACCTTTACCGGTCTTTAGTGTCGCAACTACTTTCTTTGCCATGTTGTGATAATTTTAAGGGAAACCCCGGTTATTTAATTTCTTTATGAACTGTTACACGCTTTAAGATACGATTGAATTTCTTCAATTCTAAACGCTCAGTTGTGTTTTTCTTGTTTTTTGTTGTGATGTAGCGTGATGTTCCTGGCATGCCACTGTTCTTATGCTCAGTGCACTCCATAATCACTTGTACTCGGTTACCTTTCTTTGCCATGATTTAAAATCAATTAAGTCCCTTTCTTAAGGGGTTGCAAAGATAATATAGTTTTCCTAAAATCACAAATAGTATTTATCTAAAAAGTCAAAAACTCCTGATTTTTTTTCGAGTTCCCTATGTAAGCGAGAATAAATTCTATTTAAAATACGATTGCAGAAGCATTAAATTTTCGATTTCTCCAATTTCTCTTGGTAATCTTCCCGACATAATCGTAGCCGGGCCGTTCTCGTTAATTAATATATCATCTTCAATTCGTACTCCTATATTCCACCATTTTTTATCACAAGGTGAACCTTCGGGAATATAAATCCCCGGCTCAACGGTAATTATTGTTCCTGCCTTCAATGCTCCATAAGTACCTGCATCATGCACATCTAACCCTAAATAATGACTGGTTCCATGCATGAAATACTTATCAGCATCTTTCTCACTCGTAATAATTCCTAGTTCGACAAGTCCTTTAGAAACAATTGCAAATGTAGCTTGGTGAGTTGCATGAAATGATTGACCGGGTAAGCATACCGCTATTCCAGCCTCTTGAGCCTTTAACACCAAATTATAAATGAGCTTTTGCTCTGCAGTAAATTTTCCATTCACCGGAAATGTTCTGGTAATATCGGCGGTGTATCCATGGTACTCGCCACCCATATCCGCCAATAACAAATCACCTGATTTTAAAGAGTCTCTATTTTCCTGATAATGTAGTATGCAACTATTACCCGCCCCGCCACAAATGGAAGGATAACCTTGATATTCGCCACCGTTATTCTTAACAAAATACTCCACAATAGCCTGCGCCTGATACTCTTTAAATCCTGGATTAATCGCTTTCATCAGTTCAATGAATCCTTCAACTGAAATATCTATTGCCCTTTTAACCAATGCTATTTCCACGACTTGCTTAACCTCTCGCATCGACGCCAACACCTTATATGGCTTGCTTTCCTCCACGGTTAAATTAGCGGGTAGCTTTTTATTAAAATCCTCCACCAAATTTGATAAAGCTATTTTTGAAAACGCTTCTGAGTTAGGTTGTGAAGGGTATTCAGCCCAGACTTCTTCCATTTTAGAAAAGTCAAGTCCGAATTCCTTAAACTCAGTGGTTGTATAAACTGCCTGTATTCCTGTAATGGCTTGAGCTTCTCTACAACTTGGTCGAATGCCTGTCCAAATTTCTTCCGATTTATTTTTCGGACGGATAAACAACAGCTCCTTTACCCCCTTACTCTCATCAAAAATTTTGGCATCCTTAAATAAAAGCAACACCGCGTCTGGATCTCTTAATCCCGTTAAATAATAAAAGTTGGGGTTTTGACTGTACTGATAATCGACATCATTGCTTCTGTTTCTAATCGGGTTTGCAAAAAAAACAGCCGCACTATGTGCAGGCATTTGAGCAATGAAATTTTCCCGATTGGCTTTAAAAAAAGAAGCTGGCAATAAATCATGGTCCGTATTCTGACCAAACAATATGAACGGGAACAAAATAAAAAAAACCGACAGATTACTTTTCATGATTCAAATCTAATCAAAATCGTAATCTATCGGTTTTTCAACCGTTATATAATAATTCTTACAATGCTCCTTTTACGATAGCGCGTGTAATCGCTTCCGTAATTCCGATTTTATTAATCGTTCTTAAAGCAGATGTACTTACTTTTAATGTAATCCACTCTCCTGTTTCAGGAAGGTAAAACTTCTTAACCTGTAAATTCGGGTTAAAACGACGCTTTGTTTTGCGGTTTGAGTGGCTAACTTTATTACCGGTGATTGCTTGTTTTCCGGTTAAATCACAAATTCTTGACATGACTTTACTTTATTGGAAGGCAAATTTAGTAAATTTTGTTTTATCTACAAGCCCTGCTACTATTTTTTATTTTTTTAGCAGTATTATTTTTTTAGCAGCGCTTTTCGCAAAAAATTCAGTCCACTTAAAGCCGCTACTTCTATGGTTCTTAGTCGATTATCACCTAGCTTAAGAATGTATGCTTTTGTCTCATGAGGTGTACTTACCCCAACCCAAACAGTCCCTACTGGCTTTTCGGGTGTTCCTCCTCCTGGTCCGGCAACGCCAGTAGTAGCAATTGCGCAATCAACATTGAAGAGCTTTTTAACTGATTCAACCATCGCTAATACCACGGATTCACTTACAGCACCATGTTGTTCAATTAGCGATGGAGGAATATTTAAAAGTTGGGTTTTACTTTCGTTGGAATATGTTACCGATGATCCCATATAATAGGCAGAGCTTCCGGGAATTGAAGTAATCAAATGAGCCATAAATCCACCAGAACAGCTTTCTGCCGTGGCCAGCGTTAACCCCTTCGATTTTAATAAGTCACCAACAACCTTTGGCAATTCGTCTTTTTCAAATCCATAAATGTATTCAGGAATCAAGCTAGAAAGTTCGTTGGTTAATTGACGAATCAGGTTGTTTAATTCTTGTTCGTTATCACCGCTTCCGGACAACCTTAATCTAACAGACCCAGCACTTGGTAAATACGCGAGTTTAATATTATCAGGCAAAGCATTTTCAAACGAGGCAATTTTCTCAGCTAAAAAACTTTCGCCAATGCCAAATGTAAGAATAGTGCTATGGACAATATATGGAGTTTTAAATCTTTGTTTTACTAGTGGTATCACCTCATTCTCCATCAAATACTTCATCTCATAAGGAACGCCTGGCATACTAACAAAAACAACATCGCCCTCATCGAACCACATTCCAGGAGCAGTACCAACTTTATTATAGAGCGTTGTACAATTTTCAGGGACTTCTGCTTGCATGCGATTGATGGCGCTTACTTCGCGACCTCTGATAGAAAATAAATGTACCACATCTTCGAAAGCCTTTTCATCAAAGCGCATTTTAACTCCGAAAAAATCCGCAAGCGTTTTCTTTGTGATATCATCATTGGTTGGACCAAGTCCTCCTGTAATTAAAATCAATTTTGCTCGTTGTGATGCCTCTTTGAGCGTACTGATAATCTCTTCACGATTGTCAGAGATTGAAGTAATTCGATTAATCTTAATTCCTATTTGATTTAACACCTCGCCCATCCAGGCCGAATTCGTATCGACCACTTGTCCGATTAACAGCTCATCGCCGATGGTAATAATTTCTGCTATCATAATTTAATGTCATTCAAATTTAAACAAAGGGAATTGCAAGAATTAAACATCTAAAAGAAATAATTGTTAAAATGATTTTATTCAGCCTTCCTTAAAAAATATCTTCCTTAGTCTTGGGTCTGATTTCATCCAACCATTTAAAATCGCGAAGCTTAATATCGCTTTCGAGTGCATCTTTTAATGGCAATAACACCGCATCGGGCTCGCTCTTCAATGAAATCTTTTTCACCTTACTGTCTGCAATATAAATATTCATATCACTGCAATCAGCTTTATTAACACCTGTTAGCTGTTGTTTTTTATTTCTGATAAAATAAATTGTTTGTCCGTTACCAGATACTTTAATCAAGTCGAGTTTATTATCGACAAAATTTCCAACCATGTTTCGTCCTTTAATCTGATTAAAGCGAGCACTATCTTCTTGTCCAACAATAAATGAATTTTCTTCGAGATACATTTTATAAAGTTGATTGTTGAATAATTGCAGCTTGATAAAATTTGCCGTCAGCTGATTTTTATTATTCCACAAAACAGGATTGGCATAGAATGAAATCACAGAATCGGTTGTATTATAAACAAGCGAATCACAAACACCTTGAAGATCGTTCTTAAACATCTTAACTTTGTGATAGGCGAAATACATTTTTTGTTTTTTTACAGAATCCTGTTGTGCGTACAAAGTATCCGCATGCATATACATTGAATCCTTTTCGAAAATTTTAATGAGCGAACATTTACCAGTCACAAAGGAATTCCCCTTTTTTTCATTAAGATAAGCATACTCACCTGCAACAATTATTTTTTGCACTGTATCAGTAATAGAAACATTCTTCCATGCCTTACCTACTCCACCTACGCGATCATAAAAAATGGAATCACCTTGTAATTTATTTTCTTTTGATAAGATATAGGCATTCTTTCCAAACACCGACTTTTCTGTTTGCGTATTATACCAGCCATTTTCGCAATAAATAAAGCCACCCTCTTGCCCTGTGCTTTTAATAGTTGTTGGTCCGAAAAAATAAGCAACCTTGCTGATTGTATTATACTTTAACGTATCGGACTGCATAACATAACGCGGATTATTCAACTTTACCTTGCTCTTAAAAAACACTTCTTTATTTCGAGCATAATAAAATCCTATGTCACTTGTCAATGTATTCTCCTTGTCTTTTACTGTTCCGCCTTGAAAGTAGGAACCAACATCATTCGTTAAATCATAAAACAAAACGGTTGTAGCCAAATCCATTTTACCATCGGTAAGGTGAACATCTCGTCCGCTGATTTGTGCATTTTTAGTATTACCATCGTAATGCAAAATATCTCCATTTAATCGAGCCTGCGGACCTTCAATGCGAATTTTTCCATAAGCATCTATTGTATTATTGGATTCATAAAAAAGTGCCGAGTCGCAATACATCAAGGTGTTGTCCTGTTTAAAAATCACATTGCCCACCAGCCTTCGTACTTCTATTCCGTTATACTTTACGCCCTCTAATGAACCTGCTTGCACAATCTCAATGGGCTTTCCGCTCAGCTGGGCGAATGATAAATCACCGGTTACTACAATCAGGAGCATTACAAACCAAAAAGTTCGTAGGCAGATACCATACGAACTTTTGTTAAAGGTTAAACACTGACTGAACGTCATCATCAATAAATATTATTTAAAAACCTCTTCGCGAACCATCGTTTGTTTACGATCTGGACCTACTGACAAAATAGTAATTGGCAATCCCGTTGCGTTTTCGATATAAGAGATGTAATTTAAAAATGCCTGAGGTAATTGTTCCAAGTCATTATATCCAGTTAAATCTTCGCTCCATCCTTGAAGTTCTTCATAGATTGGCTCGATAGATTCATTCACTACATCGTAAGGAACGTAATCGATAATCTGCCCTCTGTATTTATAGTGCGTGCAAACTTTAATTGTATCGAATCCACTCAACACATCCGACTTCATCATGATTAATTGCGTAACACCGTTTAACATGATTGCATAATTCAAAGATGGTAAATCTAACCAACCACAACGACGTGCACGTCCTGTTGTAGAACCAAATTCATTTCCTTTCTTTCTTAGCGAATCACCCGTTTCATCAAACAATTCTGTTGGGAATGGTCCACTACCCACACGCGTGCAGTATGCTTTAAAAATTCCATATACCTCGCCCACTGCTGATGGAGGAATGCCTAATCCGATGCATGTTCCGGCCGTTACAGTATGCGATGATGTTACAAATGGATATGAACCAAAGTCAACATCTAACAATGATCCTTGTGCACCTTCCGCCAATACAGATTGCCCATTACGAATATTATTGTTTAATTCATATTCGCTATCAATTAAAGTAAGTTCTTTCAAAAGCTCAATTCCCTCAAAAAAGCCTTGCTCCATTGCCGGCAAGTCGTATTCAAATTCATACTGCTTTAACATTGCAATATGCTTATCGACTAATTTTTTATAATTCAATAAAAAATCAGGATGCTCAATATCTCCAACACGAAGTCCATTACGACCTGTTTTGTCCATATAAGCTGGACCAATACCTTTTAAAGTAGATCCGATTTTTTCTTTACCCTTTGCTGCTTCTGATGCTGCATCTATCAAACGGTGAGAAGGAATAATTAAATGTGCCTTACGTGAAATTTTTAAATTACCCTTTACATTCACACCACGTGCAACGAGCGCATCAATTTCTTTTTTGAAAACAACAGGATCTATCACAACTCCATTACCAATCACATTACTTTTTCCATCGTGAAAAATACCAGAAGGAATGGTATGCAAAACATGCTTTGTGCCTTCAAACTCTAGCGTATGACCTGCATTAGGTCCACCCTGGAAACGTGCAATTACATCATATCGTGGTGTAAGCACATCCACTACTTTCCCTTTACCTTCGTCTCCCCACTGAAGACCTAATAAAACATCAACTTTCATAATAATTTTTAATTAGCAAATGACTTAGCAGCTGCCTCTTCGTTTTCAAGTACAGAAAACACGTTGTTCAATTTTGTAATAACCAGCAACGAATTAATTTTTTCTGGCACTGCACAGATAACCGCTTCACCACCCGACTTTCTTGCTTTCGACAAAATATTTAATAAAACATTTAATCCTGTACTGTTCATGTATTGAAATGCAGATAAGTCTATAACATAATTTAAATGTTCTCCATCAGGATGCGTATCAATCTCCTCCATCAAGCCATTAGCCTGATTTTTTTCAATCAGATTTCCATTTAATTTTATTAACGAATAACTATCTTTCTGTGTGATTTTAAATCCGAATTCCATAGTGTTTTTATATGTTGCTAAATTACTTGTTTTTTGCTTTCAAATTTTCACATTTTCCTTTTTGCGCTAACATATTGCATTTGCCAAATAAGTTCAAACTGTGATGTGTAACATCGAATCCTAATATATCTCCCATCATTGACTGAATTTGTTGTATGCGTGGATCACAAAATTCCAGAACCTTTCCACAATCCTGACAAATTAAATGATCATGTTGTTTATACGCATATGATTTCTCAAACTGCGCCATGTTTTTTCCAAACTGATGCTTGGTGATTAAGTCGCAATTCAGTAAATGTTCAATCGTATTATAAAGTGTTGCCCGGCTCACATGATACTTTCTAGTTTTCATATGTTCAAAAAGCGACTCTACATCAAAATGCTCGTTGATAGAATAAATCTCTCTTAAAATAGCAAAGCGCTCTGGCGTTTTCCGAAGATTATTTTTTTCTAAATACTCAAGAAATACAGCATGCACTTTGTCGATTAATTTTTCGTTGGCGCTATTCATAACCGGAATCGTTTTGATCGTTTTTATTATCAATCCTTGATACTGACAAAATACCAGGAAGCTTCTCTATTCGCTTGATGAGTTTTTTCAGATGCTCAGTATCGTGCACAAACAACATGATTGTTCCTTCAAATACGCCATCGTTACTTTCAATGTTTAGTGAACGTATATTAACTTTCAACTCGCTAGAAATAACTTTTGTGATATTATTTACTACTCCAACATCATCAAGACCGGTAAGTTTTACTCCAGTTAAAAAGGCTATTTGCTCCTGACCAAACCATCTTGCCTTTACAATTTTGTTAGCGTAATTTGCCATTAATTGCATTGCATTCGGACAATTGGTTCTATGAATTGAAATACTATTACCATCTTCAATAAATCCGAAAACGTCATCACCAGGAATAGGCGCACAACAATCCGATAATTTATATTTAATCTGATCGATATCCTGGCCAATCACCAACATATCCGATTTTCCTCTGATAGACTTAACAAGATCTTCGAATGTTTGCTGATCCGTTTTAAATGTATTTGGTAATTTGCCTTGCTCTTTTAAATTGAAGAAGTCTTTTAAATTACTTAAATCAATTGCCCCAACTGCAATTCGGTAATAGAAATCAGTGATATTGGTAACTTTGAAAAACATCAGCAACTCATTCACTGCATAATTAATTTTATCCAGCTTAAGCGATTTTATTTTCTTATCAAATATTTCCTTCCCTTCTTCTGCAAACTTCTTCTTATCTTCTTTTAGCGCTGTTTTTATTTTTGATTTTGCTTTCGCCGTTACTACCATATCCAACCAATTATCCTTCGGACGTTGTTTACTAGCCGTGATTATTTCTACCTGATCCCCTGAATTAAGAACATGTGAAATAGCAGCTAATTTATGATTGACTTTAGCACCGATGCATTTCGTTCCTATATCCGAGTGAATCTCAAATGCGAAGTCAAGCGCCGTAGAACCTGAGGGAAGTGTTTTAATTTCCCCTTTTGGTGTAAAAACAAAAATCTCTTCGGCAAAAAGATTTAATTTAAAATCATCAATAAAATCTAATGCATTTGCATCAGGATTTTCAAGCGTTTCACGAATACGAGAAATCCACTCATCCAATGCACCTTCGTGATTTGACTCTTTATATTTCCAATGCGCCGCATATCCTTTCTCTGCAATTTCATCCATGCGCTTTGTTCTGATTTGCACTTCTACCCACTTCCCTTCTTTACTCATAACAGTTGCGTGCAGCGACTCATAGCCATTCGCTTTGGGAGTGCTAATCCAATCGCGTAAACGATCGGGGTTAGGAGTAAAATAATCGGTAATCTTTGAATATACTCTCCAGCATTCTGCTTTTTCTAAATCATATGGACAATCGATAATAATACGAATAGCAAATAAATCATACACCTCTTCAAAAGTGATGTTTTGCTTTTTCATTTTATTCCAGATTGAATTGATGGACTTAGGTCGGCCTTTTACTTCAAACTTAAAATGCTCATTTTTTAATTCATCGATGAGCGGACGAGTAAAGTCATTTATAAACTTTTCACGATCTCTTCTACTCTGTTGTAGTTTTAATGCAATCGAACGATAAACATCGGGCTCAGTATATTTCAAAGCTAAATCATCAAGCTCTGTTTTGATAGCATAAAGTCCTAAACGATGCGCTAAAGGAGCATATAAATAAGCTGTTTCATTCGCAATTTTCAATTGCTTGTCGCGAGGCATCGAACCAAGCGTGCGCATATTATGCAAACGATCAGCAATTTTAATCAAGATAACACGAACATCATCGCTTAATGTAAGTAGCATCTTACGAAAGTTCTCAGCCTGCAATGAACTCTTATGATCAAATACACCAGAAATCTTCGTTAATCCGTCAACGATATTGGAAACTTTTTTATTAAATAATCGCTCTAAATCATCAAGTGTATAATGAGTGTCTTCCACAACATCGTGAAGCAAAGCGCACACAACAGCAAGAGCTCCCAAACCAATTTCTTCTGCAACAATCTGTGCTACTGCAATCGGATGATATATGTAGGGTTCGCCCGACTTACGACGCATATCGCTATGAGCCTCTAATGAAATATCAAACGCCTTACGAATCATCTTACGCTCTTTTACATCAACATTTGATTTGCAAGATTTTAAAAGTGCGCGATAACGCTTCAATATTTCCTTTTTTTCTTGCTCAGGGTCAAGAATAATAGGAGCTAATTTGGTTGTATTTCCGTTGCTTTGAATATTACTCATAGTGGATGAACAAAGGTAAGAAAAGCCATTCGTATAAATAAAAAATGGCCGCTTGAAAACGGCCATCTTATTACAATTTTACTTTTAGTTAATCATTACTGGCATTACCAACATTAACAAGTCGGCATTTGGATCTGACTCATCTTTAGGTGATGATAATAATCCCGCACGATTTGGCAACGATAATTCCATTTGAATATGTTCTGAATGAAGATTGCTTAACATATCAGAGATGAATTTCGCGTTGAATGCGATTTCGATATCTTTTCCTTCGTAGCTACACTGTAAACGCTCGTTTGCATCATTTCCGAAATCAACATCTTCTGCAGAAATATCTACTTGGCTACCTGCAATTTTAAACTTCACCTGATGTGTTGTTTTATTAGAGAAGATAGAAACACGTTTAATAGCACTTAAAAAAGAAAGACGATCGATAGTTAATTTGTTCGGGTTATCTAATGGAATAACCGCTTCGTAATTTGGATATCGTCCATCAATTAAACGACAAATCAAGTTGATGTTATCAAAAGCAAAAAACGCATTAGCTTCGTTAAAGTCTACTTTTACTTGCGTGTTAGTATTTGGTAAATTCGACTTTAATAAACCAAGTGGCTTTTTTGGAAGAATAAACGATACTTCTTTACCTGAACGAATATCAGAACGACGGTATCTTACTAAACGATGAGCATCAGTAGCAACGAAAATAGAACCTTCTTTTCCAAACTGACAATACACCCCTGTCATAACAGGACGCAATTCATCGTTACCTGTCGCGAACAAAGTTGTATTGATGGCATCTGCTAAGGTATCACTTGGGATATCGATCGATTCAGGCTTATCTATTGTTGGCAATTTAGGAAACTCATCTCCATTAAACCCTGAAAGTTTGTACTTACCTACATTCGAGCTTACTTCAATCTGAAAGTTATCCATGTTAACTTTAAAAGTAAGTGGCACTTCGCTGAATGTTTTTAACGTTTCTAATAAAAGCTTCGCTGGAATAGCAATCTTACCACTCTCTTTTGATTCCACTTCAATGCTTGTACTCATTGTCGTTTCTAAATCAGATGCCGATGCTTTTAGCTCACCAGGATTTAATTCAAAAAGGAAATTTTCTAAGATTGGTAATGGAGTGCTCGATTGTAATGCACCACTGATAGCCTGCAACTGCTTTAATAAGGTTGTAGAGGAAACAACAAATTTCATATTCTATTTTCTATTTTTTTTGATAACAACAATCAAATCACAAACTGCAATTTGATGAGCAAATATAATTAAGGGGATTTTTCAATCCCATTATTTCAAGCTTATGTTATCAACAATTCAGAGGAAATAAGATTCCAGGTACAATCAATACCTGTTTTCCGGAGCAATTGCACCCTTCCCAGGCATTAAAATCTCGGGGGTAATCATTACACGGTCAAAATGGAAATACTGACAAATAAACCATTCGTCGCTGCCATCCATACGTGTATAAAAACGATCCATATCAAACTGCAATGGCTTACCTGTTTTTTCATCAAACTGATTTCGGGAAGATGCTGTTACGGGCTTGCGGTAAAGCGTTATCACTTTGGTGTAATTCCTATCATCAGTAACCGAAACACTAGCAAAAGGCGGGGTTTTAAGAATTGAATCTGCCTCTAGCTTGCCTAGTCGATTATCATTTCGCTCAAAATTAGTATTGCTAAATACATCCAGATATTTCCTCATTTTTACAACATCGTAAGGAACCTGCTTTACAGAAGGCTGAGTATATGCCAAAGAATAGGTAGAATCGATATTACGACTAATCGAAAAACTACGATCCAGCTTGGTTGTATTTACAATATTAACTCCCACTATTGTACGCGGATCGAAATGAAATACATAACGCTCTCTCCATTCATTTTCCTTTGTCAGATATCGTGTACTTAAGAAACCATTAAATCCTGGAATATGCATGATATACGGAACCGTCGATTTTTCGATATACATGAAAGTGCCAAGGTTATCCATTGTTGGATGTCCTACATAATAGGTCTTAACCAGATTTCCCTTTTGATAGATTTCAATTTTCACCGATTTCGAAGCCATTAGCTTCATGGTGTTGTTATAAAGATTTTTTCCAACAGGACTTTTTACTTCAAGGGATTTGATGGTATTTAAAAGGTTATTAATCGACTCCTGACGTGCATTATACTTATTATTCACCTTCCATTTACCAACAGATTCACGCGTCAACAACGATTTATTTCCATCTCTGTCAACAAGGAATAATTTATCTATCGAAGCTGTATCACTAACCGCAAAATCACGCAAATCTCCAACGATTGTCGATGATTTTTTTGAATAGATTGCGTAAAACGCTATTCCTGCCATCAACACAAAAATGCCAATCAAAAGTTTGTTTTTCATAGTATTCGCCAGCTTACTTATTGTATTTTCTTTTACGATTATAGGTCTTAATAACTCCAAACAAAACTATCAATAAAACAGGAGCGCCTGCATTGACTACTTTCATAACTTGATTATCTTTCTCTAATACATTTGGATCAATCAATCGCAATTTGAAAACTTTATTTCTTACCTGCATTAGGTTCGAATCATCGCATAAGTAATCGATGCAGTTTTGAATAAATGATTTATTCCCAAAGGTATTTCTTGTAAATCGATCATAGCCCAATGGCATTGCATTCCCTTTCAAAGTATCATTTGCAATGATATCGCCATCGCTTATAACAATCATCTGATTATCTACGCTCGATTCTTTAAAAGCGATATCTTTATTATTGATGATTTCCTTTGAAGCAATTCTATTTTTAAATGCGGAAGTAAATTTACCTTCAAGCAAAACAGCAACAGGTAAATCGCGGGCAGGAAACATTTTAGGGTCTGGCTTAAACTCCATGATACCCAAACTCACGCGTGCCGGCGCAGTAGAAATTTTACTGTAACGAGAAGATGCCAGCAACACAGTCGACTTAACATCACTCGCGCCTAATAAATCGATAGAGCTTGTAAACTGACCTTTAATTGAATTTAAATTATTAACGATTGGATGCGTGGACATAGGCGTAAACACCGGGAAAAAGTACCACGGTTTTAATTCTTGCTTAGGCTGATTTCCTATATAGCCAGTCACAACTGGAATCATAGAACAGCTTAAATCCTGTATTAAATCATAATTGATTCTTGCACCATACCTGAACAACATATCGTCGAGGTTTAAGTCGCGCGCTAATGCCATTGTATTACCAGTGCTTTTAATACTGTCCATCGTCACCTGCATCGGATCAACCAACCAGATCACCTTACCACCATTCATTACAAACTGATCAATGATAAACTTGTCCTTGTTGTTGAATGCCGAATCAGGTTTAGCAATCACAATCGCTTTGAAATCACGAAGTATCCCTAACGTACTGTCTATACGAACTCGCTTTACATCATACGAAGTTTGAAGCGTTTTTAAAATATCAGTTGTTTGTAATTCACTTAGCTCACCATGACCATAAACAAAGCCAACCAGCGGACGCAGTGGATTAGTTACTTTACGAATAGCATTACACAATTCGTATTCGATATTCTGAATTGAATTATTTAGCATTACCTCAGGAGGAGCACCTAACTGATCTTTTAATAACTGTACTCCTATTTCCTGATTTGAGAAGGTAACTAATGCACCAGGCCAGATATACTTTCTATTTAAACCTTCTTTTGTTCTTTCTTCAAGTGTTGAAGGCTGTATCCCTTTTTGATATAGCTGAGCAAATAATTTATTCCTTTCTTTTTCGTCGGTGTTAGCAGAAGGATCAATAAACTCATATTCAAGTTTGCCTTTTGAATAAGCTCTAAGTTCATCCAGCATTTCTTGTGTTGAATTTCGTAAACGCATAAACCCTGGAGCGAAATCACCTTCCAAGTATACTTTTACAAAAACAACATCTTTTAAATTACCTACTAACTGCTTACTTTCTTTTGATAGCGTAAATCGCTTATCAGATGTTAAATCAAACCTTAAAAACCAAATAGCAGAAATAACATTTAAAAAAACGATGATAGCAAGAAGCATTACGAGATTTGTAATGGCCTGGCGACGAACATTTATTTTTTTACTGCTATTGACTACCATTTTCTGCTCTCAATTACGGTACGGGTTGAAAAAAGAAAAATAAAAATCAAACTAAAAAAGTAAATCAGATCACGTGTATCGACCACCCCTCTACTCATACTTACATAATGTGCGTGAACACCAAGATTAAATAGAATATTACTTAAATATGGAATCTTGCTCAATGTAGATGCTAATTCAAAGCCTGTATAACATAAAAGGCACAAGAAAAAAGCAATGATAAATGACACCACTTGATTATCAGAAATTGCCGAGGCAAATAATCCAATTGCCACGAATCCTGCTCCAAGTAAAAGAAGTCCGATATACGAACCAAGTATAGAGCCTGTATCGATATTTCCTACTGGAAAACTAATAGCGTAAATAGTAAAACAATAGATGATAGTTGGCAATAAAGAAATCAGAACAAGTATAACACCCGACAGATACTTCGCCATTACCACTTGCATTTCGGTTAATGGTCTGGTAAGTAATAATTCGATAGTTCCCGTTTTTTTCTCTTCCGAAAACAAGCGCATGGTCACGGCTGGAACTAATAACATGTAAACCCAAGGAGTGATTGAAAAGAGCGAGTCGATAGTAGCATAACCACTATCGATGACATTAAGTTCACCGGGAAAAATCCACATGAACAAACCAATGGTCAATAAAAACACTGCTATCACAATGTAACCAATCAGTGAATTCAAGAAACTATTTATCTCTTTTAATAGAAGCGCAAACATAGGATGGCAAAGTTAATCGAATGCAATTAACTCAATTAAAAAAAATCTTGTTTTTTGATATTTTTTTAACCTTCGGGATTTTCTTTCATCAATCAAAAAAAATGAATAGGTTCGTAGCTTCAATTTACCGTTAGATGCCGAGAGTATTGCAGATTATTAACCGATTAAATTTAGGTGGACCTACCTTTATTGCTGGGTATTTAACGGCCTATCTTGGAGAGGGATATGAAACAATGCTGTTGGCAGGACAAAAGGACTACACCGAAGAAAGCTCTGAATTTATCGTACGCAATATGGGGATTACCCCACGCTATATCAACAATATGCGAAGGGAAATCAATTGGAAAGATGATCGAATTGCGTATAAAGAAATTGACGCCATAATTAAAGAATTCAAGCCTGATGTTGTACACACCCATGCAGCCAAAGCCGGTACACTTGGACGATTAGCGGCTATAAACAATAATGTTCCTGTTATATTACACACCTTTCATGGCCATGTATTCGAAGGGTATTTCGGGAAATTAAAGACTGCAATCTTTTTAAATATTGAACGCTATTTAGCTTGGAAGACGAGTGGAATTATAGCCATTAGCAATGTGCAAAAAGAAGAGCTATCAGGAAAATTCAAAGTAGCACCTGAGAGAAAATCATTTGTTATACCGCTGGGCATCGACCTCGAAAAGTTCCAAAATAATCAAGCGGAGAAAAGAAAAGCTTTCAGAGCGCAATATCATTTGACGGATGATACAATTGCAGTAGGTATTATTGGTAGAATTGTACCGATTAAAAACCATCAATTATTTTTAGATTGTTGGAAAGAAATACTTATCAAAACGACTAAAAAAGTACATGCTTTTATCATTGGCGATGGCGAAGACAGAGATGTGATTTTTGAATATTGCAATAAGCTAAACTTAAGCTACAATGCGGGTTCTGAATATAACGACCAAAATACTGTCACATTCACCTCTTGGATTATCGATATAGATACACCCGTTGCCGGAATTGACATTATTGCCCTTACCTCTAATAATGAAGGAACTCCTGTAAGTCTGATTGAAGCGCAAGCAGCGGGAAAAGCGGTGGTTAGCACCAATGTTGGCGGCATAAGTGACATAGTAATTGAAGGGGAAACAGCCCTTTTGTCCCCTAAAGAAAATAGAGAAGAATTCACTAAAAACCTTCTTGAATTAATTGAAAACGAAAGCTTAAGAAACAAGATGGAAGCGATAAGTCCTGATTATGCAGAAGGTTCATTTGGATACATCAGAATGGTGGAGAAACATCGTAATCTTTATAGTAAATTACTTAGCAAAAAGAGATAACAATACTTGTTCTAACAAAGACGATTTTTTCATTACATTTGCTTCTCTAAATTTAATAGTTATTTTATGAAAAAACTAGTCATGTTTTTGTTGCTTACTGTTACACTTTCATCTTGCAACATCAACCCTAGCGTAATGTTTAAAGTTCCGTCTAATTACGAATACGATACTGACCAAACAATCGGCAATGTAGAATACCGCTTATCACCTAATGATATTTTGGCTATGAATGTTTACACGAATGATGGATTTAAATTAATTGATGTTACAACATCTGCTGAATCAGTGATGAGCCGAGGAGGGAATGGAATGAATAGTTCAAGTTATCAGTATTTAATAGAACCTGATGGAAATATTAAACTCCCAATTATTGGTAAATACAAAATTGCAGGTTTAACAATTCGCGAAGCTGAAAAGGCATTAGAAGCACAATATGCTAATTTTTATAACAAACCGTTTTTAGTTATTAAAGTAGTTAATAGAAGAGTTACCGTCTTTCCTGGTACAGGTGGTTCTGGCAGGGTTGTAAATTTAGAAAATGAAAGCACCACTGTAATTGAAGCATTGGCATTAGCCGGTGGCATTACTAATACAGGTAAAGCAAAAAAAATAAAATTAATTCGAGGAGACCTGAGAAACCCGAAAGTGATTTTAATCGACTTATCTACAATAGATGGCTTAAAGCAAGGGAACTTATTATTACAGGCAAACGACATTATTTATGTAGAGCCGATTCCTCGTATATCTCAAGAAGTATTAACGCAAATCACTCCGTTAGTTGGAATAATCACAAGCTTTGCCTTAATCTATAATATTGCAATTGGGTTTTAATAAACTTATATTAAAAGTTTAAAGTGGCTAAAAAGAAAATATCACGGATAAACGAAGAGTTTGACTTTAAACTTTTTGTTACGATTGCAAAAAAAAACTTGCTATGGTTTGCTTTTTTAATGTTGTCATCGGTTTTAATCGCCTTAGTCATTTTACGTTACAGCGCTCCTATTTATGAATGTTCTTCTGTAATCAAAATTGCAAATGAGGATAATGCGCAGAATGTTCTAGGACTAGATTCGAAAAATGGATTTTATTCTGACAACAACAGTGAAATTGCCGGAGACATCGAATTAATAAAATCAAAAATTATTATAGGTAAGGCTGTTCGAAGTTTGCCATTGCAGGTTTCTTATTATTCAAAAGGGTCTGTTTTATTAAATGAGTTATATAAACAAACTCCATTCACCGTTGATTTCGCTTTAAAAGATTCCAGCATTTTAGGAAACCCAATTTTAATAGAATTTAAAAACAAAAAAACACTTACACTTACATATACATCGCGCATTTCTGGCAAGAAAACAGTACAGAATTATTTTATTGGTAAATGGATAAATCTTCCAGAAGCGACTATTAAAATTAATGCGATTAATTTTAATGTAATCGAAGAAATGCAAAAAGATATCAGTAAAGATGTTTTCTTTTTCACTTTAAATAATGAAAATGAAGAGATATCAAAAATTGCAAAAGAACTTTCGGTAAGTGTGTTAAATACCGAAGCGAAAACAATTCAAATAAAGCTTAAAGATAAAAATGCTGTTAAGGCTTCTGAAATTGTAAATAAACTTGCTCAGGAGTTCAATAATTATGACGTTGAAAAAAACACGGAGGTAGCTAATAAAATTCTCGATTTCATCGACAAAACTATTTCAAACATTGATGTTGAATTAAGCAATTCGGAAAACTCAATAGAGACTTTCAAAAAAACTAACAAAATAATCTCACCTGACCAAGCCATTTCTGAAGTAACATCTGATTTTAAAAACTATCAAAATCAACTTATACTGATTAACACCCAGCTATCGCTATATCAATCATTAAGTACAGACATTAGGAATAATGATGAAATAGGTAAATTTTTATTATCAATTTCAGGCCTAATTAAACAAGGACCACTATATGATTATTTAAACAAGTTACAAGTATTGATTGATGAGCGTGATCAAATAAGATTACAGGCGACTGAAAATGCAGAGATTTACAAGAGTATTCAAATCCGAATACAAAATCAAAAGGAAATTATTTATAAAACAATAAATAACGAAGTAGTAAATCTTCAAAATCAAAAGCAAAGTCTTGTTTCATTAATGCGTGATGCAGATAATAAATTTATTAAAATACCAAATCAACAAGCAGAGTTTAATCGCCTCGAGCGTCTTTTCAATATTAATGAAAAATTCTATTCCTTATTACTTGATAAGAAAGCAGAGTTTTCAATTACAAGAGCAGGTTTTGTTGCTAAGCATGTAATTCTTACAGAATCTAACCCAAACATCCCGCCTGTTTCACCCAATCGAGCCCTGATTATCAGCGCCTGTTTGATGATTGGATTCTTGACAAGTTTTATTATTATTATTTCTCGTTATTTGTTATACAACGAAATCAACTCGCTTGAAGAAATTGGCCAATATACTGAAGCTTCATTACTTGGTATCGTACCTAAATACAAAAGAGAAATTCCAGTATCGCAATTATTAGTAGATAAAAATCCTAAATCGGTAATTTCAGAAGCATTCCGTTCCATAAGAACAAATCTTCAATTTATTTCTATTGAAGATGAATCAAGAATTTTAGCTGTTACATCAACCATTTCCGGAGAAGGAAAAACTTTTAACGCAATTAACCTTGCTGGGGTAGTAGCATTCTCGGGCAAGAAAGTGATTATTCTCGATTTGGATATGCGTAAGCCTAAAATTCATATTGGGTTTAACGTTGAAAACGAAAGAGGAATGAGTACTTTGTTAATAGGCAAAGACACAGTTGATAATTGTATTGTACATAGTTCATTAGCGAATCTGGATTTTATCACTGCTGGACCTATTCCTCCTAACCCCGCAGAGTTGATTATTAATCCAAGAATGAATGAGCTCTTAGATTATTTGAAAACGAAATACGATATTATCATTGCCGATTTACCGCCAGTAGGTATCGTTAGCGACGGTGTACCTATTTTACAAATTGCAGATTATCCATTGTATATCCTTCGTGCCAATTATTCGAAAAAAATGTTCATTGCTCAGTTAAACAAACTGATGAATGAAAATAAAATCTCAAATATGTCTGTAATCCTAAATGGTGTTGAAATGTCGAGGATGAAATACGGTTACGGATATGGTTATAGTTATGGCTATGGTTATGGCTATGGTTATAGCTATGGTTACGGCTATTACGAAGAAGATGATGAACCGAAAGGGTTTGTTGACAAACTCAGACAGCTGATTGCTAAAAAAAGATAATATGAGAGTTGATCATTTTGAAATAGAAGGACTGTTGTTGATTAAACCTACTATCTTTTCAGATGAAAGAGGTGGGTTTTATGAAACCTATTCACGTACTAAATATAGCGCACTAGGCATTCCAGAAAACTTCTTACAAGACAATGAATCCATTTCAAAAAAAAATGTACTTAGAGGATTACATTTTCAGTTACCCCCTCACGATCAGGGCAAACTAGTCCGCGTGATTAAAGGAGCAGCCTTAGATGTTGCTGTCGATATCAGAAAATATTCGCCTACCTATGGAAAATATATCATGGTTGAATTGAGCGAGGAAAATAAAAATCAGTTTTGGATCCCTTCGGGTTTTGCACACGGATTTTTATCTCTTGCCGATGAAACTATCTTCACCTATAAATGCACTAACCTCTATAACAAGGAATCGGAGTCTGGTTTTCTTTGGAATGATAAGGATATTAATATCCAATGGAATATTGATAATCCAATTGTATCAGAAAAAGACATTCAGCTTGCCTCATTCAGTTCGTTTAATTCACCGTTTTAAAATGTAACATGATTACCGTTATGGCAAACAAAATTTATTTAGTATATATTATCTATTTTATACTTCTGACTTTTTTTTCATTAATGGTCAATGCCTTGTTTCTTCGTTTCTTTAAAACATTAGGAATAAGAAATAACTCCGGAGAAACTATCATACGCTGGGGTGCACTTTCAAAACCTGCTATTGGAGGAATTACGTTTTATATTATGTTTTTGCTTTCAGTTGCCAGCTACTCGATTTTATTTGAACCTACTAAACCATTATTTCAAACTGCCTTTATTGGTTTACTATTAGCCTGTGGTGCTGGATTTATAATAGGGTTAGCCGATGATGCTTACGATACTAAACCATTACTAAAATTCGGAATTCAGTTTTTATCAGGATTGATTTTAATTACATCAGGTATTTACATTAAAATTTTTCCAAATGAATTAATGAATTATTTCTTCACTTTGTTTTGGGTGGTTGGTATTATGAATTCCATTAACATGCTTGATAACATGGATGGAATCACAACTATTGTATCTATTGGAATTATCGTCAATGCGATTTTCAGAATTGTGATTCACCAAGACTTCGACAATATGCACCTCTTAGTTTTAATTGGTGTGCTTTCATCGTTAGTCGCATTCCTTCGCTTTAACTGGCATCCATCAAAAATGTATATGGGCGATACTGGCAGTCAGTTTTTAGGAGTATTCTTAGCTGCTATTGGAATAATTTATTTCTGGAACGATCCATACTCACCTAATGTCCCCGCAACTGGTAATTTATTTTGCTCAACTTTAATGATTTTTATTTTACCCATTTTGGATACAACTGTTGTTGTTGTTAATCGTTTATCAAAAGGGCAATCACCATTTATAGGAGGTAAAGATCATACAACACATAATCTTGCTTATTTCGGATTAACAGATAGTCAAGTAGCATTGGCCTTTTCTGCACTTGTACTTTGCACCATTTCATTAAATGTGATTATCACTTTGTTTATTAATGAATGGTCGCATTTGCATACGTTATATTTTTCATCATACTTTATCGGACTTCTTGCCTTCTTCTTCTACGCAACAAGAAGTAAAAAAGCTAAGACGCGCCAACGCTTATATAAAATGCGCATGGTACATCCGAAAGAAGATGTTGCTTAATTAATTGTTTATTGTTTGTCTAATAAACCTGGACGACGTTCGCGTGTACGTTTAACCGACTCATCAAATCTCCATTGCTGAATATTTGCTTCATGACCTGATAACAATACATCAGGCACTTTCCACCCTCTGAATTCAGCAGGTCGAGAATATACTGGAGGCGCAACTAAATTATCTTGAAATGAATCAGACAATGCTGAGGTT
The DNA here is from genome assembly GCA_947453935.1 of Bacteroidota bacterium. GTDB lineage: Bacteria > Bacteroidota > Bacteroidia > AKYH767-A > OLB10 > CAINEC01. The sequence continues at coordinate 25,999 of CANGJU010000013.1, forward strand.
TCATCATTTAAAACACCAGGCAACAAACGGATGATTGCGTCTGCGACAACAGCAGCAGCTAATTCACCACCCGACAAAACATAATTACCAATACTGATTTCTTTCGTTATGAAATGCTCGCGAACGCGTTCATCAACACCCTTGTAATGTCCACATAAGATTATCAGATTGCCTATCAAAGAGAGTTGATTTGCGATTGGCTGATCGAACAATTCACCATCAGGACTCATATAAATTACTTCGTCGTAATTGCGTTGCGATTTTAAATCTTCAATACAAAGTGCAATTGGCTCAACCATCATTACCATACCTGCTCCACCCCCATATGGATAGTCATCGATATTTTTATGCTTGTTAGTTGCATAATCACGAAGATCAACCACATTAATTTCAGCAAGTCCTTTTTCTTGCGCACGCTTTAAAATAGAGTGACTAAACGGTCCTTCTAATAAGGGTGGATGTATCGTAATTATATCAATGCGCATACTGCAAATTTAGGATAATTAAATTTCTTTCGACATTAAATAATGCTGAATGCTATCAAAAAGCAAATACGACTTTTCAACCATGGTATAACCACAGTATTCGTAAAACGGAACTGCTATTTCACGAGCATGTAAAACAACTTTATTAGCTCTACGACTAAATGCTTCTACTTCGAGTGCATTCATCAGACTAACACCTACGCCTTTACGTTGAAGACTATTAGCGACAGCCATAAACCGAATTTGAGCTTCTTTATCATTAATCATTTTTAAACAACCTACACCAAGAATTAATTCGTTTTCAAAAGCAGCAAGATGACAGAATGAATTTTCATCAGGATCTTTTTCACTTCCCTGTGGCTGATTCCAGGGCTTGCGCAATACCTCCCATCGTAAATGATAGTATGCATCCCATTCTAATTCTGTATTAGGCGTTCTAATTTCCATCGTCAATAATAAAGGCTATTGTTTCTACTCGTTTACTTTCACTTCCGTTCACCTCTGATTGATGAATAACTTTTTTATTTGCAGCATCTGATTTAAAAACATCTCCAATAGAATTTACCAAACCTGCTGGTATATTTAATTGATTAAATAAGTTCATCCAGTACGAAGACAACTCAGATTTAAACTTATCTGAAATTAAATTATTCATTATACTTCTATTCTTGACACGTGCTGCATTAGATGAAAAACGCTCATCGCTTATCAATTCAAGTATATCTAAAATTTCACATAACGCATGAAACTGTTTGTCGCTACCCACTGCCAATAATATCAGCTTTTCATCTTTCGTTTTATATGTTTCACCATAAGGAGCAATGTTCGGATGTAAGCTACCCATACGCGGTGACTCATATTCACTGTTTAACCAATTTGATGCTTGGTTCGCAAGTGAAGCAACGGCAGCATCAAACAAATTCACTTTTACAACACAACCACGATCCGTTTTCGCTCTGTTAATCAAACCTAGCAATATTCCTTCTTTTAATTGATGTGCTGCTAAAATATCAATCATTGCAATTGGCATTTTCAGTGGACCAGATTCTTGTGAGCCATTTAAAAACATAAATCCTGTTTCAGCTTGCAAAACGGCATCGTAGGCAACTTTTTCAGAATCAGAATAACCAGCAATTTCTCCAATGATAAGAGAAGGGTACTTTGCGATTAACTCATCCGAGACAAGATTAAATTTTTTATCATCTCCAGCTTTAAAATTCGTGATTAAAATATCTGCACCTTGTAAATGATTCAACAATTCAGCATAATCATTTTTATCTGTTAAATCGAGATGTAAAACTTGCTTATTCCAATTCACAGAATGATAATAAGCCGATTTATCATCTTCAATTGATTCATTCGGATTCTTCCAGCTACGTGTAACATCTCCTCCATTTTTATTCTCTACTTTAATTACGGTAGCTCCTAGCTCTGCGAAGAACATTCCAACAGCAGGACCAGCCAACACCGAAGCCAATTCAACTACTTTTAAATCCTTGAAAAATTCTTTTTGATTAAGCATGTTTTAAAAAATATTCCAATGCTAACTCATAACCTTGTATTCCAAGTCCTGTAATTATACCCACACAATTTTTGGCCATCATACTTTGATGACGATACTCTTCGCGGGCATATACGTTTGAAATATGTACTTCGATCACTGGCGTATTAATGGCAGCAACCGCATCTGCAATCGCCACTGAGGTATGCGTATATCCACCAGCGTTAAAAATTATTCCGTCGAATTCGAATCCCGCCTCGTGTAACTTATTAATTAACTCCCCCTCTACGTTTGATTGATAGTGCGAAAGGATCGCATTTGTATGTCGATGAACCAATCCCTGATAAAACTCTTCGAATGAATGTTTACCATAAACTTCTGGCTCCCGCTTACCTAATAAATTAAGATTAGGCCCGTTTAGAATAAGTATCTTTTTCATCATTGCGAAGTTAACAAACGTGTAGCATTTATTACATTTTACAATTAGTATTCAATTAAATTTGTTGCATGAAAGCTTGGACTCCTTATATTAAAGGATTTAAAGGGTATTTGCAGTTAGAAAAATCACTATCTGCGAATACAATACAGGCTTATTTACACGATATTGAAAAACTCGTTCAATACATCGATTATATTCAGTCAAATGTGCAACCCGAAAAAATCGATTACCCTTTTTTACAAGAGTTTTTAAACTGGATTCATGAACTCGGAATGACAGCGCGAACTCAGGCACGAGTAATCTCAGGCATTAAAGCATTTTATAAATACTTACTCCTCGAGAATGTTGTTAGCGATGACCCTACAACGTTATTAGAAGGACCTAAAATTGGACAAAAACTTCCTGACTTTTTAACGGTAGAAGAAATCAATGCGCTGATAGCTGCCATCGACAGAAGTAAACCAGAAGGCGAACGTAATAAAGCAATTATTGAAACACTTTACTCTTGCGGCTTGCGTGTATCAGAATTAGTCAATTTGAAATTGAGCGGATGTTCGTTTGATGTTGGATTTATTAAAATTACCGGTAAAGGAAATAAAGAACGTATTGTACCAATAGGAAATGTTGCTATTAGTCAGCTAGATAGATACTTTCAATCGTATAGAAATCATTTAGGTATACAATCAGGTGAAGAAGATTTTGTATTCTTAAATCGAAGAGGAAAACACTTAACGCGCGTGATGATTTTTACCATCATTAAAGACCTTGCTCGTATTGCAGGAATACGTACGAGTATAAGTCCGCATACCTTCCGACATTCATTTGCAACACATTTAATTGAAGGTGGTGCCGATTTAAGAGCAGTGCAGGAAATGCTAGGACATAGCAGCATTACAACGACTGAAATATATACACACTTAGATCGCGATTATTTGCGTTCTGCAATTTTACAATTCCATCCGAGAGGCTAACACCTAAACTTTTTTATTGGTATTTTTGTTTTAATAACTATGAAAAAGCAATTTGCATTCTTTACCCTTGCTGTTTTACCTTTTACCCTATTTGGACAAATTGATATTAAATCAAAATTAGACCAAGCGCAACGTTTAGAAGATCAAAATAAACCGCTTGAAGCTTTAACAGTTTATAAAGAGATTATAAAAACTGATTCAACACAGTCTTATGCTCTTTGTAAAACAGCTGCTATTATGGCGAAAGAAGGTCCCTTTATAAAAACAATTAAAAACAAAGAACAGTGGTATCGCCAATCGTTATACCTAGCTGAGAAAGGAACAAAGCTTAATCCTAAACTTGCGGAAGCACATTTCACCATTGCTTTTTCCTGCGCACGACTTACCGACTATGCAGGAGTAAATGAGAAAGTAAACCTTTCTATTAAGATGAAAAACGAATCTGAGAAGGCGATTGCGTTAAAACCTACATTGGCTGAAGCTTATTTTATCTTAGGAAAATGGCATCAGGTAATGGCTAGTTTTAATTCGTTTGAAAGAATGATGATTCATACTATTTATAATAATATGCCAGAAGGATCTTATAAATTATCGATAGAGAACCTTAATAAAGCTATTAGCTATACTAAGTCTTCGGCATTGCTTTATCAATATGAATTAGCCAATACTTATTATCTACGAGATGATGATGGTGATGCAGCGAAAGCCAGAGCAATAATTCTTAAAATTGAAAAGAGCGCTCCTAAAAACGAAGAAGATAAAGGGGTACTTGCTCAGATAAAACAATTAAAAAACAAACTGGATTAATTTTCTTTTTTAAAGAATCCAGTAATCAACGATTGTAATTCTACTGCTATTTTCAAGCGGTAAATCACATACAAATAAACCAGAGAAAGCACGATGGATTTGTATGCAATTGAAATAATCTTATTTTCAAAACTAGGTAAATAGAAACCAATTAGACATAACACCACAACCGTTAGTAACACCTTTAAATTTTCATTGGTGAATGGCATTAATTTAAAATGCTTATGTACATACCAAAGTAACATCGTATTATAAAAGAAAGATGATAATGCAGTCGCAGTTGCTGCTCCATTCATACCAAAAAGCGGAATGAAAATATTTTGCAATACGATTGCTAAAACCGCTAATGAAACTAATAGCCCTGCCCCCCACTTATATTTTTCTGAAGTAAACAAGATAGCCGCATTTAATCCTGTTGCCATATTGTACAAAGCTGCTGCGCTTAAGATCACTACCACCATCCATGCACTCTGATATCCTTCTGGTAAAAAGGAAAGTAAATCGCGGATGTTTGAGTTAACATTAATAAATAAAAATCCTCCAACAATAAACATATACAATGAGCTCTTGTAATAGATTTCATCAATTTCTTTCAGATTCTTTTCTTCCCAGGCAAATGCGATTTTTGCTGATGCGATTTTATCAAATGCATTTAAAGGAGCTTCGATGATAGTTGCTACAAAAGCAACTACTGTGTAGATTCCAACAAAACTAAGTGCCATGTATTTCCCCATTACAATCGAATCGAAATATTTTAATCCGATAGAAGCAACAGAAGCAAACCATAAGAGTAATCCGTATGAAATCAGACGAAAAAATTTCTTTTCTTTAAAAGTCGTCCAGTCGATTTTTATTCCTGGCTTATCAAACACAAAAACATAAACCAACAAAGCCAAAAGCTGCATAGCATAAATCCCTACAAAGGATAGAATAAATTGATGAAGATTAATCCATTTTAAATAGTAAATCGAAACGACAACTATTGTCATTAGACGTACTCCAATATCATTCAAATAAGTTGGTATCGTTGATTTGAAATTAGCGTTACAGTAAATAGAAATAACAGAGATAAACGAAATGCAAAATATAAGAGGGAAAACATATTGAAAAAATGTCACGAATAATGGCGACTCTTGTATATACTGACTAAAAATAAAATCCTTTAATAATAAAATCACTAAGGATGTCAAGGCAAAACCAATCAGCGGGAATAACAACATAAATCCAAAATACCCGTGATGCTTTTTATCGATGTTTTTAAATATAGGGAAGAAGCGCGTTGTTGCATTACCAATACCCAATGGAACAAACATCGCAACAACTAATGAAAAAGAATAAAGTAAGCGTGTTAATCCTAATTCTTCCTTCGTTAGAAAGTACGGCTGAATTACAATCAAATTTAAAAATCCAATCGCCAGTCCGATATAAACTGCAATGGTATTTTTTATTCCTTGTCGCTTGATGACACCCATTTTAATTACCCCACTTTTTAAACCATTGCAAATACGTAAACACAAACCACAATCGCTCGAAGTCGTGCACTTTATTATTCAAATAATCTTCCCTCAAACTACGAATCGTATTTGTGTTCAATAAATGATTTCCTTTTAGTGCTTCATCTCCCATCACCTCCATTAATAAAGGCTTCAAATCATTTTGCATCCATTTACTAACGGGTACGCCAAAACCCATTTTTGGTCGGTCCATTAACGACTTTGGTACATATTGATGAACGATATCTTTTAAAATTCGCTTCCCTACTCCATTCTGTAATTTATAGTCAACTGGTAAAGTTGCAACAAACTCAATCAGGTGATGATCTAAAAATGGTTCACGTCCTTCGAGTGAAGCCGACATTGTGGCACGATCAACCTTTTGTAATATATCATCAACTAAATACGTTTGATATTCAACTGCGAGAACTTGATTTAAAGGCGACACCTTCGAAGAGAATTTATCACCACTATTAAATACTGTGTTTAGCACTCTGAAATTTGCATTCAATAAAAGTCTAGCCTCACCTGCCGTAAATGTTTTATTGATACTATCAAATGCTTCTGCATTCGTTTTAGCATTCAGAAATTCTATTAACTTTTCAATGCGATTCGAAATCGTTAAATTCTTATTCAGATTAACTGCATTCAGAAAAGGGACTAACAATTTTACGATACCTGGTTTACTATTCCACTTTTTTAAATAAGACTCAGCTTTCAAATGACGCGGATAACCAGCGAACAATTCATCACCTGCATCAGCGGATAGGGCCACCGTTACATGCTTCTTGGCAATTCTGCTGACCAATGTTGTTGGAATTGCAGAAGAATCTCCAAAGGGCTCATCAAAAATATTAGGCAATTCAGGAATAATATTTTTTGCTTCATCAATCGTACAAATCTCTGTAAAGTGATTCGTCCCTATTTCCTTTGCAACGACCTCTGCATAATTTGCTTCATTATATGAAGCTTCTTCAAATCCGATTGTAAACGTATTAATCTTTCCATACGACTTAGCAAGTAAGGCAGCTACAGCTGTACTATCATAACCACCGCTCAAGAATACACCTACGGGAACATCTGCAATCATACGATACTTGAAAGCAGAAGTCATTAATTCTTCTGTATGTTGTTTAGCTTCTTCGTAGGAAATTGTATTATTCGGTTGATTGTAATAATCGTTCACATCCCAATACTTCACCGAATTAAATTGATCAGTTAATAAATCGAACTGCAGATAATGCCCTGGCTCGACTTTAAAGCAATCCTGATAAATAGTATAAGGTGCTGGGATATTTCCATTTTGAAAATATAACGCCAACGCATTTACGTCGGTGGTATGCTTGAAGGCAGGATGGTTCCGTAATGCCTTTAACTCAGAACCCCAGATAATATTTCCGTCATAGGTGGCATAGAAGAGTGGCTTCACTCCTGCTCTATCACGAATCAGATACAATTTCTTTTTAGTAATATCCAGAATAGTGATGGCATACATTCCAATCAGCGAATGAATAAAATCAATGCCCTTCAACTCGTAGCCTTTTAAAACTACCTCTGTATCCGAAGTAGATTTAAAAAAAACGCCACTAGCAATCAATCCCTGTTTTAATTCCTGAAAATTATACACCTCCCCATTCAGCATGATAGCAATTGAGCGATCATGATTGAACATAGGCTGATGGCCAGCTTCACTTAAATCCAAGATGGATAATCGACGAAATCCGAGCGCTGCATGTCCGAAATCAGGCTTTAATACCTCATAGCCCGCATCATCAGGACCTCGATGCACCAATGAATCCGTCATTTCACGAAGGATATCCTCTCCGTAAATGCCCTTTTTATCGATGTATCCTGTAAAGCCGCACATAGTTTATAATTCACAAATCTAATAAATAGGATGATAATTATTATTTGGTATTTTTAGGGCATTGAAATATGAGCACTTTATTCCCTTACTCCTCTCCTGTTACCCATAAAGAACTGAATCTTTCTGGTGAGCACCTCGTTAATTCCGACGGAGAATCGTTTCCCGTTGTGAATGGCATCCCTCGTTTTGTCCCTCAGGAGAACTATGCATCGGCCTTTGGACTTCAATGGAAAACCTATGCTAAGACGCAGTTAGATAGTTATAGCAATACTAGTATCACACAAGATCGTTTGGAGCGTTGCCTGGGAATGCCTATCAGCGGACTAAAAGACAAAACAGTATTAGAGGTAGGAGCTGGTGCCGGTCGCTTTACTGAGCTACTAGTAAAAGGTGGCGGA
>CANGJU010000014.1 GCA_947453935.1 Bacteroidota bacterium
CGCTGCTGTGACAATTCATAAATCAGGAAGAGGAACCATTACCGACTTTTATGGATTCTTTTCATTTGTTGCAAAGCGAGGTGACACTATTGATTTTCATTATATCGGATACAAACCAGTATTATTTATAATTCCTGATTCATTGAAAGAAGATCGTTATTCACTAATTCAAGTAATGAATCGTGATACCATCTTATTAAAAGAGGCTGTTGTTTACCCTTGGCCATCCAAAGAAGAATTCAAGCGAGCTTTCCTAGAACTTAAAATTCCAGATGACGATTTAAAAAGAGCTGAAAAGAATTTACAGCTTGCTGAAATTAAAACGATACAGGAAACAGTGGCCTATGATGGAGCTATTAATTACCAGTATCAATTGCAACAACGACAATCTAAGCTTTACAGCGCAGGACAATATCCTCAAAACAATTTATTCAATCCTATTGCCTGGGCAGCCTTTATTAAAGCCTGGAAAGATGGAAGCTTGAAGAAGAAAGACGAAAAAAAGATTGATGAATAAGAGAATGCTTCGCCGATTATCTTTTTTCAAAATACTATTCATTATCTCCCTACCATTTGTAGTTACGAATGTGATGGGGCAAGATGGTATTTTAAAAGGTATTGTTAACGATTCCTTGCGCAAACCAATTGAAGCATGTAATGTTTCTATTCAGGGGGAGTCGAATGGTACCATCACGGATAGCCGAGGGCGTTATGAATTAAAAATTACACCTTACAAAGATTTTATTGTTGTTTACAGTTTTCTCGGATATGCCCCTCAGAAGTTCACCATTAAGCTAACCCCTGGAGAATTAAAAGAGCTGAACGTTCAATTACAATCGACTGTTAAAATGCTTGGGCCTGTGAATGTATCAGGAGAGAAAAGCAGGGATTTATTAATGACGCCTATTCAACCGAAAACACTCGAACTTATGCCAAGTGTGAGTGGCAACTTTGAAGGTTCATTAAAAACCTTTCCTGGTGTTGTATCTAACAATGAATTATCATCTACCTACTCGGTTCGTGGTGGCTCGTTTGACGAAAACCTAGTTTATGTAAATGATGTAGAAATTTATCGTCCATTTCTAACGCGCAGTGGACAACAAGAAGGATTAAGTTTTATCAATTCTGATTTAATTGCAAACATCAATTTTAGCTCTGGAGGATTTAATGCTACTTATAGCGACAAGTTATCTTCTGTACTTGATATCGAATATCGCAAGCCAGAAAGTTTTTCTGGTTCTGCTTACATGAGTTTTTTAGGAGCTGGATTTCATCTTGAAGGAATTTCAAAAAATGAAAAGTTCACCTGGCTTACAGGCTTCCGTCAGAAGTCGAACCAGTTTTTATTAAAGAATTTAGATACCCGCGGAGAATACAAACCTTCATTTACTGATTTACAATCGTTGTTCAATTATAAATTCACTGATCGCACTTCACTTTCATTCTTAGGAAATTTATCCATCAATGATTACCGTGTTATTCCTACTACCCGCGAAACAGAGTTTGGCAATATCAATGAAGCATTGAAGTTCACTGTATATTTTGGCGGTCAGGAGCAGAACGCCTACTCTACTTCTCAAAGTGCTTTAACATTAAATCATCGTGTCAATGACCATTTGAATTTAAAGTTTATCGGTGCAGGATTTATCACGAAGGAAAAAGAATTCTTTGATATTCTGGGCGAATATTTCATTGATGAATTAGATAAAGACCTAGGCTCATCAAACTTTGGTAATGTAGCTTATAATCGTGGTATAGGTGCCTTTTTAGATCATGCAAGAAATGAATTACAAGCGAGTGTTACTAGCTTTGAGCACAAAGGAACCTTTGTTCAATCGAAGTATAACTTTAAATGGGGAGTTAAAGCACAACACGAAGAAATAGCTGATAATATTGATGAATGGCAATATCGCGACTCTGCCGACTTCTCTATTGTTCATCCTCCTGATAATCCCGGCGATACCGTTAATCTTAATCAGCAGATTGTATTGAATAATGTAGTTAAAAACAACATCAATTTGAATTCTAATCGCTTTAGTGGCTTTTTAAATAGCACTTGGCAATTGGATAGCGCTTTCACTTTATTAGCTGGTGTACGCGCAACTTATTGGGATTTCAACAACGAATTAAATATTAGTCCACGTGCCTCAATAGAATATCGCCCGAAAGGAAATAAATATTTAAAATTACGTGCTGCAACTGGTGTTTATTATCAACCTCCGTTTTACCGAGAACTAAGAGGTCTAGATGGAAAAATAAATCCCGATGTAAAAGCACAGCGGTCAATTCATTTCATTGTAGGTGGCGACTATCAATTTTTATCATGGGGAAGAGAGTTTAAGCTAACGGCCGAAGCTTATTACAAAAAAATGAGCAACCTTAATCCGTATAAACTTGATAACACTCGCATACGCTACCTTGCCAAAAACAATGCCGACGGATATGCGACAGGGTTAGACTTACGCGTAAATGGAGAATTCGTAAGTGGTATTGAAAGCTGGGCATCGTTATCATTTTTAAAAACAGAAGAAGATTTAAAAGATGATGGCTATTACAAGTACTATAATTCAGAAGGCGACCTGATTGTTCCTGGCTATACATTCAACAATACTGCAGTGGATAGTCAGTTTGTAACGCCGGGAAATATTCCTCGACCTACTGATCAGCGAGTAACGTTTAGTCTGTTCTTTCAGGATTACTTGCCTAAATCGCCTAGTGTTCGTATGCACATGACGTTAGTATTCGGAACAGGCTTACCTTTTGGCCCTCCAGGAAACGACCGTTATAAAGATATATTAAGAGCACCTACCTACCGACGAGTGGACATTGGATTCTCAAAAATTATTATAGATGAAGATAAGCCGAATACAAGTCGCTTAAAAGTAATCAGCAAATTAAAATCACTTTCCTTAAGCTTAGAAGTTTTCAATTTATTACAAGTAAGTAATACTATTTCATACACATGGATTACCGATGTTACAGGTCGTCAGTATGGAATTCCGAACTACCTAACTTCACGATTGCTCAACTTAAAAGTGCAGGCTAAATTTTAAATCGTATGTCGAATAAGAACAAAGGCAAATCGGGTTTAGTTTACTCTACAAATCCGAATTTTCAATACCAGGAAGAAGATAACAATCAGGAAACATTACCTCCCCAACAACAGTCGTTAAAGATCTGGCTAGAAAGAAAAGGTGGTGGTAAAATGGTAACTGCTGTAAAAGGATTTATTGGTAGCGATGATGATTTAGAAGCGTTAGGAAAAATGCTAAAGAGCAAATGTGGCGTTGGTGGAACTGCAAAAGATGGAGAGATTTTAATACAAGGAGATCATAGAGAAAAAGTGTTGACGTTACTCACACAAAGCGGTTATCAGGCAAAAAAAGCGGGTGGCTAATTATTTAAGAATTACCTCGTAAAAGTTTTCTTGTTCTAGTCCATCAAAAAACTTTAAAGTCGAAAAACAAAACGACTTTTTAGATACCCATGCAAGACTTTCGATTCGCTGTCTTTTTAAATTAGCAATTGCAAATAAGTTCAGGCAATATTTCTTATGCTTGTCTTCTACTTTAATTATTGAAACTTCTGCCTCCTCTTCTTCAAAAATCGAATTCGAATAACTAACGATATAGTCATTTGACTTGTTTGGTAAATATTCAATTGTCCCATTGTCAAATGAAGATAAATCCGGAATTATTTTTCCTGAATTAACATCAATTAAATTAGCAGTAGCAAAAGCATCATTTAAATCAACACAACTTATAATTACAATATTTAATTTAGGAATCATTCCCCAGTAAGCAGGCAATACGCCATAAACAACATCAGTATCTTTATTTATGATTTTATCATCATCATTTTCAAATTCGGAGGTGTACAAATAGTGAATATCATTTGCGTTTACAACTAACTGAGAATCGGAAATAAGATTTACAAATTGATTGTTAATTGTAGTATCTAAACAATATATTGCTGACTGCATCAAAGAAATATAACGCAGTGAATCGATGGATAAAATTATAAACGATTTATTATTCGCTTCAATTCGCTCGTCATGATCAATATCCAAATCGATTAAAATCGGGTCGTTATTAAATACACAATTCGTATCGAGACTAAATGCAGAGCTATTACTACGCTGACCAATTGCAATTGAATTAATCAGTATTAAAATTAAAAAAGCAAAACTACTTTTTCGAAGCATCAATTATCTGCTGGTAATATTTTTCATAAACAGGCATGATGTGATGAATATCAAAAGCCTTTGCTTGTTTCAATGCAGCTTGTCGGAATTCAACTAACTTTTTATCATCCGTTAAAATTGCAAGTGCATTCTTAGCCATATCATCCACATCACCTACATTACTCATAAATCCGGTAACACCATTAATGTTTAATTCAGGCATTCCTCCTGAATTCGATGAAATAACAGGCACCTGACAAGCCATTGCTTCCAAAGCTGCCAAACCAAAACTCTCCGTTTCAGAAGGCATCACAAATAAATCAGCAATTGACAAAACTTCTTCTACCATTTCCTGTTTTCCTAAGAAACGTACTTCATTATAAAATCCTTTTTCACGAGTCATCTCTTCAATCTTATGTCGCTCTGGTCCATCACCAATCATAATAAGCTTTGCAGGAATCTTTGCGCGAACTCGTTCAAATACTTCAACCACATCTTGCACCCTTTTTACTTTTCGAAAGTTAGAAGTATGCACAATCAACTTTTCGTTATCAGGTGTAATCGCTTTTCTGAAATGATCTTTTCTTGACTTAGCAAATCGTTTTAAGTCGATGAAGTTGGGGATCACCTCTATCTCCTTATTGATTTTAAAATTGGCGTAAGTATCTTTTTTGAGGCTCTCTGAAACAGCAGTCACTCCATCTGAATGATTAATTGCAAATGTTACTACGGGCTCATAACTTGAATCCTTTCCAACAAGTGTTATATCGGTACCATGTAACGTTGTAACAATTGGAAGATATAATCCATGTGTTTTTAAAATCTGTTGCGCCATATAAGCCACCGACGCATGCGGGATTGCATAATGCACATGAAGGATATCGAGCTTTTCATGCAATGCTACATCGACCAACTTACTCGTAAGCGCTGATTCATAAGGTATATAATCGAAAAGTGCATAAGGCGTTGCAGTTACTTCGTGATAGAAAATATTTTCTTTAAATCCATCTAATCGAACAGGCTGACTATACGTAATAAAATGAATCTGATGACCTTTTTCTGCGAGGGCCTTTCCCAATTCGGTAGCTACTACTCCACTACCCCCAAAAGTTGGATAACAAACAATGCCTATATTCATAAAACAAAGTTAAGTATTTAAGTGAGAAAAATCGGAACAAAAAACAGGTCTTAAAGTTTACGATTACTTCGCAAATGCTTTATAAAACAATTCCATGATATCGGTCCTGATATTCTTCTTTGCCAACATGGTGTTTTCAGCATCTGGATACACTCTGTTGGATAAAAACACAAATAAGAAGTTATTCTTCGGATCTGCCCATACACAGGTTCCTGTGAATCCTGTATGTCCAAAGGTAAGTTCAGAAGCGCTTTTTGCAGCAGGGCTCGACTTCTCTTTGTTCATTTCCGCTTTATCGAAAATTAATCCTCTGCGATTGCTGCTATTAGGCGCTGCCTGTGAAGTAAACAATTGAATGGTTTCTTTTTTCAGGTAACGCTTTCCATCATACGAACCACCATTCATTAACATTTTAAATATGATGGCTAATGATTCAGCATTCGAAAATAATCCAGCATGACCAGCTACACCACCCATCATAGCAGCAGCAGGATCATGTACAGTACCTCTTACTACACATTTACGAAATGTTTTATCATCTTCGGTTGGTGCTATGGTATTGATATCCGTTTTATCGTACGGATTAAACTGCATTTTCCATAAGCCCATTGGCTTGTAGAAATTATTCGTCACATACTCATCAATAGGTTGTCCGCTTATATGCTCGATTACTTTCTGTAATATAATCATACTTAAATCGGAGTACACCATGGTACCTGGTGTTTTTACTTCTGATTCGATTATCTGTTTCCAGATTTCGGATTTATAAGTATCACTGATGAATAAACTATCCGCAACTTTACTAGAAAATCCTTCTGTCTTTTCTTTTTTGAATATGCAAGAGTCAAGACCATATTCCCTCTCTGTATTACGCCAAAAACCTATGAAAGGCTGCAAACCTGCTTCATGCATCATTAACTGTCGGATGGTAATATCTTTCTTATTCGAATTTCGCAATTCTACGAGATACTTACTAGCTTTTGCATCAAGATCTAATTTGTTTTTTTCATACAAATGCATAGCGCATAAACTCGTTGATGCCACTTTGGTGATTGAAGCGATATCGTATAAGTCGCTATTCGAAACAGCATGCGTACTATCATACGTAAAGTAACCGTACGATTTATCAAACACTACTTTATTACCTACTGCAAATAAAATCTGACAACCAGGAGTTATCTTACTTTGTATTGCATTTGCAATGATAGAATCAACTGTATCAAATTTTGATGAGCTTACATTTATTGATTCTGGATAAGTATAACTATAAACGTCATTTAGTGTAGACTTAATCCCATCGCCAATACAAACATTATCAGCAATAGAAACAGATAGATGTCCTGTAAATGATGATGCTCCAAAAATCTTCTGTGCAGTTAATCTTACCGGGTAATAAGTATCTTCAAAACCTTCAATAAGTACTTTTACATGATCAGTCTTTTTTAATTTAGATAACACATAGGCATTACCGAAAACACATAAAATGGTATTATGCTGACTATTCAGTTTTTCAATTGCCTCTAGTACATCCGAAGATAAATTATAATTTTTAGGTGCATGAATAGTGGTATTATGCACACTAACTATAACACGGTCATAATCTTTTAAATCGGTAATCAACTTATCTATGTCACGACTACTAACATCACGCTGAAAAGCAAAACAATCAACTTTTGCATACTTGTTTAATTCAATCTGAAACACATTATTAATGGTGTCATTAAAAACGATGGATGCAATTTTATCATTCTCATGAACCCTAATTGGAATAATGCGATTATCATTTTTTAAAAGTGTTATTGCGTTATCATAAAGGGCAAAAGAGGTGTATTCTGAATTCGTATTATTTAAATCCTCAGTTAAATTATTAAGGTTTATAGGCGAATAATTATTTAATCCAACCCAATACTTAGCCATCAAAATTTTACGGACTCGATTGTTTAAATCAGCTTCGTCGATAGTACTATCTGCAACTGCCTTAATTATTCTTTCGATTCCTTTATCGATATTATCTGAATACAACAACACATCGTTGCCAGCCTGAAAGGCTTTTAATTCTAATTCACCAGGCTCGAAAAAATCGGCTACACCTTTCATGTTCAGAGCATCGGTAAAAACTAATCCGTTAAAACCTTCCTTGCCTTTTAATAAACTATCTACGACTAATGGCGAAAGGCTGCACGCTTTCTTCCCGGTAGAATCTAATGCGGGTACATATAAGTGAGCGACCATTACAGAGGCTACACCTTTTCGAATAAGCTGACGGAATGGATAAAGCTCCACAGAATCTAACTGTAAAGAATCAGCAGTAACAACTGGCAATTCGTAATGAGAATCAGTACTTGTATTACCATGTCCTGGAAAATGCTTTGCGCAAGCGAGTACATGCTCAGACTGCATACCTAGCATGTATTCCATTCCGAATTGCGTGACCTCTTCGCGACGCTCACCAAAGGAACGATTACAAATAATAGGATTCGCTGGATTCGTGTTAATGTCGACAGCTGGTGCAAAGTTGATATGAATACCTAATCGCTTACAGTTTTGAGCAATTGCTTTGCCCATTACATTTGCTAAATATGGATTACCAGATGCAGCCAAGGTCATTTGACGCGGATATCTAACGGTACTGTCTAACCGCATTTGCAATCCCCACTCCCCATCAATACCAATCATGAGCGGTATTCTAGATTTAGCTTGAAGTTCGTTTGTCAGCAAAGCTTGGCCATACGGAGTTCCTTTAAAGAAAATGATTCCGCCTAATTTATACTTGCTTACTTTGTCTGTAATATCTTTTTCGTAGTAAGCTTCGCGATTTGAAAAAACATTAATCATGAAAAGCTGTCCTACTTTTTCATCAATGGACATTGTAGCGAGAACAGAATCAGCCCAACTCGCACCATCAGCAGAATAGTAAGCAGGAGTATATTTTATATTTTGCGCATGAATGGTTTTAACTGAACCAATCAGAAAAAACAAAATAAAATAAAGAATCCTCAATTTAAGGTGTATTAACTATTAATAATTGAAAAGTAAACTTGTTTAGGTGAAAATTATTGTTCTCCCTCTACTAATTGTTTCGATCGTAATTGCTTGTATTCTTCTCTGCAATTTTTACAATAAAACCAATCGCTGGTAAATGTTGTTGCTTCTTCGCATCCGCAACTATCACACTTACGCATAGATTCTGTTCGTTGGTAATTAAGTTTACTAATATGTTCATCGAGATGAATTGGAGCATAGTCAAAAAGATTGACTTCTTCCAACAAACGTGGATGAACAGGATAAAATCCGTTGTTACCTTTTACGTTGACCAAAACAACACGCTTACCCATAGCACGAAGTTGTTTAATCAATGGTTGATAATCGATATCGCCAGCCAATATACAAGCTACATCAAACGATGAATTTTGATAGGCAATCGATAAGGCTGTTGTTGCAAGACCAACTTCTAAACAATTTTCTCTTCTCGCAGCTACTTCCTTATTCTTAAAATCGTACTCGTAAATTTCGGTATTGTAATTACAACGCTTAGCAAGCATTTCATAAAACTGACGTTCGCGTAAGTTATCGTGACCTGGTTTATTAATCGCAATTGTTCCGAAGTAATAGGTTCGCACCAAATCAACCTGAACATCAGCAGCAAGCCCTAGTTGTTCCTTTACTAACTTTGGAAGTGCGCGATAATCTAATTCAAAATCGGTAGCCTCGCATAAACTTAAAAGGTATGGACGAACATGGTATAACCAACCTCCGTCAATAAATAAAATTGCTTTCATCATAAGTGTAAAAATAGAAACAGATTAAAAATAAAATTCAACAATTAACTGAGAATGATTAACAGGTTTTTAAACATTAAACTGCTACCTGAAAGTCTCTCAAAGCATCATTCAGCGATGTTTTCTGATCAGTACTTTCTTTTCGTTTGCCTATGATCAATGCACATGGCACCTGATATTCTCCCGCTGGAAACTTTTTTGTATATGAACCAGGAATAACGACCGAGCGCGAAGGAACAACTCCTTTATATTCGATTGGTGATGGACCTGATACATCAATAATTTTTGTTGACATCGTAAGAACAACATTTGCACCCAGTACAGCCTCTTTCTCAACACGCACTCCTTCTACAACAATGGATCGTGAACCAAGAAAACATCCATCTTCAATAATTACAGGAGCTGCCTGCACGGGCTCTAACACCCCGCCTATACCAACACCACCACTAAGGTGAACATTCTTACCAATCTGTGCACAAGAACCAACAGTAGCCCACGTATCTACCATGGTACCTGCATCTACATAAGCACCAATGTTTACATAAGAAGGCATCATGATTACTCCTGGAGACAAATAACTTCCGTATCGGGCAATGGCGTGAGGCACAACTCGTACTCCAAGCGCTGCATAATTATTTTTAAGAGGAATCTTATCGTAAAATTCAAACGGCCCTACTTCTATTGTTTCCATCTTCATGATTGGAAAATACATGATAACGGCTTTCTTAATCCAATCATTAACCTGCCATCCATCCTGAACTGGCTCGGCCACACGTATTTTTCCATCATTTAAGAGAGCTACCACATTTTTAACTGCATCTTTCGCATCTTGTTGTTGAAGCAGTTCACGGTTCTCCCATGTATTCTCAATTATCGCTTGTAAATCTTTCATTTCTCTTGATTAGTAAAGTGGCGCAAAGTTATAAATAAGAACAGAACTTATTACCTTTGCAACATGGGAAGAATTATGGCCATTGATTATGGAAGCAAGCGAACAGGACTGGCTGTAACTGACCCCCTCAAAATTGTTGCTAGTCCGCTGGATACAATTGCCACGCATTTATTGGTCGACTTTCTAAAAAACTATATCGAAAAGGAAGAAGTTGACAGTATTGTAATTGGCGACCCACGCCGATTGAATGGAGAAATGTCGGAAACGACACACCTCACAAACCAGTTTGTCAATAAACTAAAAAAAGAAATTCCTGCCATTAAAATAGTTCGCATGGATGAACGCTTCACCTCTAAAATTGCAGAGAAAAGTGTATTAACAATGGGACTACCTAAAATGAAACGACGAGATAAGTCGTTGATTGATAAAGTCAGTGCCACGATTATTTTACAGGATTATTTAAATACAATAGCTTAATTATTCAATTATGATTTACCCTATCGTTGCTTACGGAGACCCAATTTTAAGAAAAATGGCAGAGCCCATTTCAGCCGACTATCCGAATCTGAATGAGATTATTCAAAATATGTTTGACACGATGCATCGTAGTAACGGAATCGGTTTAGCAGCTCCTCAGGTAGGGCTTTCCATTCGACTTTTCGTGGTGGATGCTACACCCTACGAAAATGACGAGCGTGACTTAGACGGTTTTAAGCAGGTATTTATCAATGCTCAGATTTTAGAAGAAGATGGTAAAAAATGGAAATGTTCAGAAGGCTGTTTGAGTATCCCAGGTATTCGTGAAGATGTAGATAGAAATCCGAACATAACGGTAAGGTATATGGATGAAAACTTTGTTGAGCATACTGAATCGTACACGGGCATGCGCGCAAGAATTATCCAGCATGAATATGATCACATTGAAGGTATCTTGATGACAGATCGTTTGACACCGATTAAAAAACAATTATTGAAAGGTCGTTTGAATGATATTATGAAAGGTCGTACTGATGCTGACTATAAAATGCGTTTTTATAAGAAATAAGCATCATGCAATCGTCGGTTATTTACTTAATAGGATTTTCTACCTCTGGAAAATCGACACTGGGAAAAATAATCGCAGATAAATTAAACTATCACTTTATTGACTTAGACGAAGCCATAACTCAACAGCAAGGCAAGTCGATTAATGCATTGTTTGATGAATTTGGCGAAGAAGGATTTCGAAAAATCGAACAACAGTTATTGGTCAATACAATTTTTCTAACAGAAACAGTTATCGCTTGCGGAGGCGGAACTCCTTGTTATTCCGATAATATGGAATTCTTATTAAGAAACGGAACTGTTATCTATTTACAAGTTGATGAATCAGACCTTCTTGAACGCATGTTAAATAACACAGCTGAAAGACCTTTATTCAAAGGAAAATCAAATGAGGAAATAGCATCGCACATTAATAAGCTTCTAACTGCGAGAAAAGAGTTTTATGAAAGAGCCAATTATACGATTAAGAATAATAGCAATGAAGAATCAGCTATAAGTAGTATTTTGAAAATTCTCGAATAATCACCAATCTTTTTCAGGATTTCCTCCTGCAGCATCGAACTTCTTTGGATTTTTCTTTTGTAGTTTCTGCTCCTGATTCTTTAACGCCTGCAACATCCGCTCAGCTTCTTCTTTAGAAATTTTCGGTTTCGAAGCTTGTTGCTTTTGTTGTTGTTGTTGTTGTTGTTGTTGTTGTTGTTGTTGTTGATCTTTTTTCTGATCCTGATTTTTATTTTGTTGTTGCTGTTGTTGCTGTTGTTGGTTTTTGTTTTGCTTATTTTTATCCTGCTTATTGTTTTTTTGTTGCTGCGCTTTTAATTTAGTTAAAGCATATGCAAGATTATATCGTGCATCTTCATCCTTTGGATTTTGACGCAAAGCCATTTTATAAGCATCAACACTCTCCTGAAATTTTTCTTGCTTTAAATATGTGTTACCTAAGTTATAATAGGCTTTTGATTGTTCAACAGCATCTTTGGTTGTACCTGCCGACTGCATATACTGCTTGCCTGCTTCTTCTAAATTTTCTTGCTTGTAGTAAGCATTCCCTAAATTGTAGTTACCAGCAAAACTTTTAGCATCCTTGGTTACTGCCGACTTATAATCAATCTCAGCATCCTTAAACTTTTTATTATTATAGGCATCATTACCTCTGCGAATAGTAGAATTTGCATTTTGTGAATGAGCCAGAAAATGAATGGAAACGAAAATCAAAGTTAAAATTATTCTCATGCGTCCTGATTTTTATTTTCACCAAACAAGTTCCAACTTGCAACCACCTTACTTTTATTCTCCCCGATTATAAAATCGATAATAAATAACAACAGAGCAATAGCAAGAAAGAACTGAAACTGGTTTTCAAAACTTGTATACATTTTTGCTTTGAATTCTTTTTTATCCAAAGCACTTAATTCTTTTAACACGATTGACAAACCATCGTCGCTGTTAGTAGCATGAATAAACTTACCCTTTCCCGCCTCAGCAATATCTTCGAGCATTACGCTGTTCAATTTGGTCATAATAGTTTGCCCTGAACGATCCTGACGATAACCTACTTTTGCACCGTTGGAATAAACAGGAATTGGTGTCCCTTGTTCAGAACCCATTCCGATGGTATACACTTTCACTCCTTGTTCACTCGCAGATTTAGCTGCATCAATTGCATCATCTTCGTGATTTTCTCCGTCGGTGATAATTACAATGGCGCTGTTCTTTTTGATGGTATCAGTGAAAGATGTAGTTGCCAAATCGATAGCAGCACCAATAGCAGTACCTTGTTTAGGAACGATGTCTGTATTTATTTGTGTCAAAAATAATTTTGCAGCTGCGTAATCGGTTGTTATTGGTAACTGCGTATAAGCATCGCCCGCAAATACAATTACACCTACGCGATCTCCTTCGAGTTTATCAACCAAACGACTAATTGCTTGCTTTGCACGCTCTAAACGATTAGGCATTAAGTCTTCAGCAAGCATACTATTCGACACATCGAGACAGATAATGATATCAGAACCTTTACGCTTTACTTCTTCGAGCTTTGAACCAATTAATGGTCCGCATAAACCAATTATTAAACAAATAAACCCTACCCATCGTATCCAGAATTTCAATGTTGGTCGTGTTTGACTAACCTCCGGAAATAGTTGATTAATGATTTCCATTTTACCAAAACGAGTCAATGCTTTTTTCTTCCAACGAATGAATAGCCAAAACAACACTACTAACAGCAGTGCCGTAACGAAAAGGTAAATCATCTCAGGGTTTTGAAATCGAAACATGGCTATGGTAAACTTTTCAAGATGGTATAACGAAGCATTAATTCAAAGAAGATCAAGGCAAATGCAATTAAGGCATATGGCAAATACTCTTCGGTATAACGATTAAACTCTGTTACTTCTATTTTTGATTTTTCAAGACGATCAATTTCACGAAAAACACTTTCGAGTGCTTTGTTACCTGTCGCTCTAAAATATTTTCCATCCGTATTTTGTGCTACTTGACTCAATAACGCTTCATCAATTTGCACTTCCATATTTTGATACTGAATTCCGAATGGCGTTTTAAATGGATAAGGTGCCATGCCTTTTGTTCCTACTCCAATTGAGTATACTCTTACATCAAATGCTTTTGCAATCTCACCAGCTGTTGATGGAGGAATAGCACCGGAATTATTTACACCATCGGTAATCAGCACCACTACTTTGCTTTTTGTTTTAGCATCCTTCACACGACTAATAGCAGTAGCTAAACCTTCTCCTATTGCAGTTCCATCAACCAACATTCCCGGCTGAACATCTTTCAATACATTTCGAAGTACAGAGTGATCAGAAGTAATTGGACATTGCGTAAAACTTTCACCAGAGAAAATTACTAATCCAATTAAATCATTTGGACGTCCATCAATAAATTGTTGTGCAACTTTTTTTGCTGACTCTATACGGTTAGGTTTAAAATCTTCCGCCAGCATACTCGCCGAAATATCCAATGCAATTACAATTGAAATTCCTTCGGTAGTAACATTTGAAGAGCTTGAAGTTGATTGCGGACGAGCTAAAGCAATTATCAAAAACACAACAGCCAATAGTCTACAAAACAGAGGTACATTAATGATTCTACTTTTCCAAGTAGGCGGAATTCTTGAAAATGAATCCGTACTGCTGATTTGAATAGTCGGCGATTTAAAACGTTTAAACTTCAAAAAGTAAAATGCCAATACCGGAACTATCAATAATAACCAAAACCATTCAGGATTTTTAAATTGATAAAAATGCTCTTGAAACCAGGTCATGCCTCCCCTCCTTTTTGATTGAGCATTTCTTTTTCAGATGCAGGAGTTGTAGCCTCAACAAACTTTATTGCGTTAGCAAAACTTAATTCATGCTCGGATACATGCGGAATAGCCTTTGCGAATTTTACTAAATCGGCTAGACGTAATAAGTAAACAAGCTTTTCATTTTCAGCTGCATCTATTTGTTTGATAAATGCATGTTCCAATATTTCATCAGAAGTAAATTCCAATGCAGGGATCATCCAGCGATTTTGAATATAGGCACGAACAATTTCCGTTAATTCTGAATAATATTTTTTTACATCACCTTGCTGCCAAATATCTTCTTTCTTTAATTGCTCGAAACTAATCATTGCAATTTCATAAGGCGATTGCTTCGGTGTAATTACAACTTTGTTAGCGTCATCGCGTTGCTTTGCTTTCTTCAGATAACGTACAACCAACCAAATGATAACAGCCAAGACTAAAACACCCAACACTATCAATCCAATAAACAACCAGTCATATGGAACATCTTGAATTGGATGAATATCTTTTATAGCCTTAGTTGTATCAATCGGCATTAAAAAAACTTTCACAGATAACGGATCAGTATAAACTTTAGCATTGGTATTTCTGATTTTATAATCAATTGTAAATCCTGGAATAACAAACATCCCCGTATCGAAGGCCATCATCGTTACTTTCTGCGTTCGCATTAGTATCGTATTATCTTCAACCGGAATTGTATCAAGCCCTTCATTCTTCACGACTTCTAACAATCCGATGCTATCTGAAATGTAAGGCCAGTCAATTTTAACATCCTTAGGTTGCGTAATTGAAAGTTCAAGTGTAAATGGCTGACCAACTACAACAATATTTGTATCTAGTTTTGCAGTAGCAACTACACCTTGCGCATGAATCTCATTGCAAAAGAACATCATACTAACAATCAAGAAAAATATTTTTATCAGGTGCTTCATCGCTGCTTAAATAAATTCATTAATGGTTTTACATACGACTGATCAGTACGGATTGCCACGTGATCAACGCCTGATTTATTTAACAATTCACTGGTTAATCGTGCTGACTGTTGAAAGAACAAACGATAATTATTTCTAACGTTTGCATCCGAAGTATCCATCACCGAAACAAAACCTGTTTCCGCATCTTTAAAACGGACTAACCCTACATCGGGCATTTCTTCTTCACGCGGATCAACAATACGAAGTGCTGCAAGGTCATGCTTTTTAGAAGCTACTTTAATAGCATCATCAAATCCTGAATCCATAAAATCGGAAATCACAAAAGCAATACAACGCTTTTTAATCATGTTGTTCAGATATTTTAATGCAAGACTAATATCTGTTCCTTTTGATGCAGGCTTGAAATTAATCAGCTCGCGAATTATTCTTAAAATATGCGACTTACCTTTTTTAGGAGGAATGTATAATTCTATTTTATCAGAGAAGAATATCACTCCTGCCTTATCATTATTCTGAATAGCAGAAAAGGCTATGGTAGCAGTTAGTTCTGTAATTAATTCACGCTTCAACATAGAAGTGCTGCCAAACATTCCCGATTCACTAACATCCACCAGCAACATAACAGTTAGCTCACGTTCTTCTTCAAACACCTTTACATAAGGATTTCCGAATCGAGCAGTTACATTCCAATCGATGTTTCGCACATCATCACCTTCAACGTATTCGCGCACTTCACTAAACGCCATACCACGACCTTTAAACGCAGAGTGATACTCTCCAGAAAAAATCTGAGAGGACAACCCTTTGGTTTTAATTTCGATTTTACGAACGCGTTTTAAAAGCTCAGCTGAATCCATTGCTCAATTGACTAAGGAACTTCAACAATATTTAACACTTCATTGATTACATCATCTGTTGTGATATTTTCAGCCTCCGCTTCGTAGGTTAAACCGATACGGTGACGCATCACATCATGACAGATTGCACGAACATCTTCAGGAATTACATAACCTCTACGCTTAATGAACGCATACGCTTTTGCAGCTAATGCCAAGTTAATACTCGCACGAGGAGAACCTCCATAACTAATCATGCTCTCTAACTTTCTCAAGTTACTTTCCTTCGGGAAACGCGTTGCGAAAACAATATCAAGGATATACTTTTCAATCTTTTCATCCATGTACACATCGCGAACTGCGCTACGTGCTTTCACAATTGTTTCAGCCTCTATAATTGGATTGATTTTCGGAAACTCCTGAGCGATATTCTGACGAATGATTAATTTCTCTTCTTCTTTTGTTGGATATTTTATTACCACCTTTAACATAAAACGATCGAGCTGTGCTTCTGGCAATGGATAAGTTCCCTCTTGCTCAATCGGATTTTGCGTTGCTAGTACAAGGAAAGGCTCAGGTAATTTAAAAGTTTCATCACCAATGGTCACTTGTCGCTCTTGCATGGCCTCTAACAATGCACTTTGCACTTTAGCTGGAGCACGATTAATTTCATCGGCCAAAATAAAGTTAGCAAATAAAGGTCCTTTACGCACGGTAAATTGTTCTTGCTTTTGATTATAAATCATAGTCCCAACTAAATCGGCTGGTAACAAATCAGGGGTGAATTGCAAACGACTAAACTTAGCATGAATCGCAGATGACAGTGATTTAATCGCTAATGTTTTTGCAAGACCAGGAACCCCTTCTAAGAGTAAATGTCCGTTAGAAAGCAATCCGATTAAAAGACGATCGAGCATATATTTTTGCCCTACAATTACTTTTCCTAACTCTAAATTCAGCAATTCGATGAATGCACTCTCCTGTTGAATTTTTTCGTTTATCTCACGAATATCCATAAATTTTTCAGTTAAAATTTCGAATCACAATATTAACCCATTCTACTATGAAAAATCAATAGTCAAAAACGAGTTATGCGTTAATTTGATGTTAAAAACTTTAACTACTCTACCCGCACACGCGGATCTAAAAAAGCATAGAGTAAATCTACCATCCAATTTATCAAAACAAAGAATACAGATACCATAATTACAGCTCCCATTACAACAGGGAAATCATAGTGTTCTAATGCATCAACAGTCACCTTACCTACTCCTTTCCATCCGAAAATATATTCAATAAATACTGCACCTGCGAGCAACGACCCGAACCATCCGGAGATAGCAGTAATAACAGGATTTAATGCATTTCGCAAAGCGTGTTTATATAATACTGTTTGATAGGATAATCCTTTGGCCTTTGCTGTTCGCACATAGTCGGTACTGATAGCATCAAGCATTGAACTCCTCGTCAGCTGAACGATAACAGCAAGTGGACGAATACCTAATGTAAAAGCTGGTAAGATGATGTTCTTTAGATTTAACACTTCGCCATTAAATGGGTCAATTTCATACATACTGCCAGTCATACTTAATCCTGTCCAATCGCTGAGAACAAATCCAAAAAACCAGGCGATTAATATTCCAGCAAAAAAGGAAGGCACCGACATCCCTAAAATACTAATCATTAAATTTAAATAGTCGGGCCATTGCTGGTATCTCGTAGCGGACCACACACCGAGTATTATACCAATACAAGCGGCAAGAAATAATGCTACAACGGATAATACAATAGTACCCGGCAATGCATCCATCAAGATTACACTAACAAGTTCCTGCGATTGATAAGAACGATTTAAGTATGTTTTTTTTACAATTAACGACTTTTGTCCTAATGGCAATACTTTTACAAACTCACCATACTTCTCACGGTTGGCATATACCCTACTCGTAGAATCATTTAAATTATTAATGGAAACGGGAGAAATATCATTCAAGTAAAGCAGGTATCGCTTAGACACAGGCAAATCTAGCCCTAGCTGTTTATTGATAGCTTCTAATGAAGCAACATCTGAACGTTGTCCCAGCATCAAACGACCTGGATCAGCGGGAAGAATATTAAACAAAAAGAAAACTACGGTTACTACTCCGAAAATAATCAGTAGTCCACTCGTAGTTCTCTTTAAAATTAATTTTATCACGAAGTGTTATTTCTTGTTTAACACTTGAAGTAATTCTTTCTCTTTAAAAGCCTTCTCATCAATTCCCACCCAGTTCTTCACAATGTTTCCATTCCACATATAGAATACTCCAGGCGTTGAACCTCCATCACCTAATACCGTCCAGAATGTTGGAATATCTAAAACACGATATGGCAACTGCGCTCCTGCAAATTGGAAGAATTCAGGAATCTTAAACGTTTCCTCATCCATAAAGAAGATATAAACCTTAGGGAATCCAGGACTCTTGGATAATTTAACTAATGTTTTAGCTGTATTCTGACAATGATCGCAACCCGCAGCAAAAAAACAAATGATTTTCTTTCCATTATCAATATTAACTTTCTTATCGCCGAATATTGCATAATCAATAAAGCGCGATTTAACTTTTGCCGGACCAGCATCTACTGATACGGAATCTTTTTTAGTTGTATCGATCACAGTTTTGCCTGAATCATTTGGCAAAGCTCCCAATACATCTTTTCCAGTTTCAGTAATTGAAGATGCGTCATCCATTGATTCTTCTACTTCCACTTGCGGTAGCGGAGCAGTTGTAGCTTTTGCACAAGGACAAAACGGAAATGCCACATACATTAGCAAGGTTGAAAACAACCAGATTATCAGCAATACACTAAAACGGTTTTTCGATTTATTATCTTCTAAAGAGTTCTTATAAACAAATAGTAACAAGATTATAGTTACAATATTTTTAACGAATGCTTCTAGCGGCGTCATCGGTAATAATTGTCCAAAGCAACCACAATTACCACTCATAGCACCATGTTTCACCATTTCAATTGTAAGGTGCGTACAAAATACTACTAATAATCCGATAGTAGCTGGAATAACAACACGCTTTAAGTAGTGTGGCTGAATAATCATTATACCTAAGGCAAGTTCTAATGCGATTAGCGCTCTTGAAAAATAAGGAGCCATACACCAAGACATTAAACCAAGATCCACCAATTGCTTTTCGAATGCCCATATAGGAAACATTTTAGCAACAGCAGAAAACACAAACAATACAAAAATTAAAAATCGAATGACAAGAGAAATGTTTTGCTTATTCATAAGTATAAAATTTTAGCTTATTTAGATTCGTCAAGTTTAATCAATGCAAAAACGGCGTAGTTAATTATATCCTGATAGTTAGCATCAACCCCTTCACTCATTAATGTGGCACCGTGATTATCTTCTATTTGCTTGATGCGTTTCAATTTCATCAGGATTAAATCTGTCATTGAACTCACACGCATTTCTCTCCAGGCCTCACCATAATCATGATTCTTATTCATCATTAAATCCTTCACCTCTCCAATCTTGGTGTCATATAAACTCACTGCCTTCTGATATTCCAATTCAGTTGTATCATCAGAACCAAGTTCGATTTGAATCAATGCCATTAACGAATAATTGATAATTCCAATAAACTCACTATCGACACCCTCCATCACCTTTTGTTCTCCTTTTTGCTCGATACTTCTGATTCTGTTGGCCTTGATTTGAATCTGATCTGTTAATGAAGTAGGACGCAAAATTCTCCAGGCACTTCCATAGTCCTTCATTTTAGCAATATAAATATCTTTACAGCGAGAAATAGCTTTGTCGTATTGCAGGGATGTTAATTCAGACATAATTCTTTAATTGTATACAAATATCAATAATCAGTAGTTAAAATAAATCACATGAAGGGGAATCTTGCTAACAGCATTAACTGTGGAAACAAACTTATCAGTTTAGAGCATCCAATTGTGATGGGTATTCTGAATACTACACCTGATTCCTTCTATGATGGTGGCAAATTTAATGAAGAATTAGCCTTTATCAAACGGTTTGAACAAATGTTAGATGAAGGAGCAATGATTATTGATATCGGTGGTGCATCATCACGACCCGGAGCATTGACGCTTACAACAAAAGAGGAAATAGCGAGGACAATTCCATTTATCAAGAGCGCGATTAAACAATTTCCAGATTCAATTATATCAATAGACACCTACAATTCTGATGTAGCAAGAGAAGCTGTTTATGCAGGTGCTAGAATAATAAACGATATTTCAGGCGGCTCTCTCGATACTAAAATGTTTGATACAGTTGCTGAATTAAAAGTCCCTTACATTCTAATGCACATGAAGGGTAGTCCTGAAAACATGAAGGACCTCGCGACCTACGATAATCTGATGCTAGAAATCTATCAGTATTTCCAAAGTAAAATAATTGCTTTGCAAAATCTCGGAGTTAAAGACATCATTCTTGATCCTGGATTTGGATTCGCAAAGAATATTGAGCAGAATTTTGTACTTTTAAAAAACTTAAACATTTTCAAAAATCTTCATTTACCTATACTAGCTGGACTATCCCGAAAATCGATGATTTACAAATCGCTTGGCATCACAGCAGAAGAATCATTAAACGGAACAACCGCTTTAAATATGATTAGCTTAATGAACGGAGCCAACATTTTAAGAGTGCACGATGTAAAAGAAGCAGTTCAATCAATTCAATTGTATAAAAGATATAATGGCATTACTTACTAAATCAACTTTTTTAAAGGGGCATCAATGTCATAAGTATATTTACCTCGATAAGTATTATAAAAAAGAAAAAGATCCGCTTACAGAAGAACAACGAATAAAATTCGAAGGCGGACATCTGGTTGGCGCAATGGCTCAACAACTTTTTAACGGCGGACTTGATGTCAGTGCAATTTCTAGAAGTCGTGATGTATTAGTACAAGAAACTAAAAAACTAATTGAACAAGGACATACAATACTCTATGAAGCAACATTTGAGTATAACAATGTACTTGTGATGGCTGATATTATTTTGAAAGAAGGTGATAAATGGAAGATTTACGAAATCAAATCAAGTCAGAAAATTTCAGACACCAACCGTATTGACGCGGCTCTGCAATACTATGTGATGAAGGGAAGCGGACTGCCTATTAAAGAGTTTCATTTATCCTGCTTGAATTACCCAAGAGCTGAAGTAATTGAAATGAAAATGGAAGATGTACCTACAGATTTATTTCAGTTTGAAAATGTGACAACTTTTTGCGAAGAACAGTTAATAACTACCGAAGAAAAAATCAAAGCCTTAAAAACAACATTAGCATTACCGAGTATTCCAAACATTGCTACTGGAGAACATTGTAATTATCCATACACCTGCGAGTTCAAAGGATTTTGCAATAAATCGCAAGAAGAAATTAACGAAGGATTGTTTTCATGAAGAGATTGACATTGAAAAATATTTTCAACTCCTACCCTGTTCGACTTATTCTTTTTCTCGAACTGATATTTATTGCATTTCGCTTATTGTTTATTGCACTTGTATTCTTGAAAAATAAATCAATTGATGCGATTGAAATTCTGTATTTATTCATTCATGCGCTTCGTCTCGACCTAGCAGCTATAAGTTACATAGCAGCATTACCTATTTTAATCTGGATAATTTATCAATACACTAATTCAAGATTACTACTAAAAATCAAAAATGCATTTCTCGTATTTGTTTTACCTATCGTAGCAATCATTCTGTTTTCAAATTTGATTATCTATTTTGCGTGGGGCACTATTATCAATGCACGAGCAGTTTCATTTTTAAGTAGTCCGAAGGAAGTAATTGCTTCACTTAGCACTATTCAGCTTATCATCTTCATTGTATTAGTGATTGTGTTAAGCTTCATCATTATAACTAATTATCAAAGTAGAATCAAATCAAAATTTGAACAACAGTTAAATTTAAATAAACATTTAATTCTTCTCTGGTTGATTGTTTTACCAATTAGCATTCGTGGTGGTGTTCAACAAATACCCATCAACGAAAGCGTTTGTATGTTTTCTAAAAATGAGAACACAAATCTTGCAACAGTAAATCCGTTTTGGTATTTAATCAATAGTGTTTACAAAGCGCAAAACATCAATAGCAGCGCCTATCATTTTATAGATGATGCGGAAGCAAATAAAATTACTTCTCAATTATATTCAACAAAAAATGATAGTCTACTTCAAATAACAACGATTAATAAACCAAACATTGTCACCATCATTTTAGAAAGCTGGACAGCAGATGTTATTGAATCGATGGGAGGTGAAAAAGGAACGACTCCATTTTTTAATTCCTTAGAAAAAGAAGGTTTGTTATTTGAAAATATTTATGCTGCAGGAAAGCGAACAGACTTAATGTTTCCTTCTTTGATTTCAGGGTTTCCAGCAATGCCGAATGTGAGTGTAATTAAATATTCTGATAAGTCCGCTCATCTTCCATTTATAACGCATGCGATAAAAAGCAAAGGCTATCAAACCTCATTTAATTATGGAGGCGAGGTTGAATTTGCTAATATGAAATCGTACTTAACACAAGCGAAATTTGATGTGATAAAAGGAAAAGAATCATATCCAATTGAACAATGGACGAGCAAGTGGGGAGTTTACGATGAAGTATTATTTGAAAAATCGATTGCTACAATCAATTCACTTATGCCTCCGTTTTATTCAGCAATCTTGACTCAAAGCACGCATGAGCCGTTTGCAATTCCTATTCAACCCAAATTTTCAGGCAATATTGAATCTGTCAAGTTTAAGAATGCAGCTTATTATACCGATTATTGTTTGAAGAAATTCTTCGACAAAGTAAAGAAGGAAAAATGGTATAACAACACGATTTTTATTTTAGTGGCTGACCACGGACATATACTTCCGCGCAACAATGATTATAGTTCGCCAGCAGCATTCAGAATTCCGTTATTGATTGTTGGTCCTGGATTGAATGCCGTATTTAAAAACAAACGAATCCGCAATATCGGCAACCAGCAGGATTATGCTGCTACGATTAAAAGTATTTTAAATCTTGATATAGACTTACCGTTCAGTAATAACCTACTTAATCTTAATAGAAACGATTTCTGTTATATGAATTACGATGATGGATTTGTGTGGAAAAATAATCAAGGAGCCTTAAAACTGAATTACAGTAATAAATCGGTTACTCCAATTGATGGACAGCCTGACAGCAGTAGCATTATACAAGGAAAATCATTTATTCAATCAGCCTACCACTATTTTGTTAATCTTTAACCAAAATAAATATCTTTGAAGCATGAATTTTAAAGAGCGATTACAAAAAGTAAAGTGTTTTGTTTTTGATATTGATGGCGTCTTAACAGATGGCCAGTTACACATTTTACAAGATGGCACTATGCTTCGTAATATGAACATCAAAGATGGCTATGCATTGCGTCAGGCATTTTTGAAAAACTATCCCATCTTCGTTATAAGTGGCAGCAACGCGGAAGGCGTAAAACAGCGATTAAAGAATTTAGGAATAGAAGAAGTTTATTTGAACTGCAAAGACAAACTAGATCAGTTATCAATGTTACTCGTTAAATACCATTTGACTTACGAGGATGTTTTATACATGGGTGATGACATTCCAGATTTAGAAGTGATGAAAAAATGTGGAGTAGCTACTTGTCCGAATGATGCAGTTCATCAAATAAAGAATATTTCCATTTACATATCCGATTATTGTGGTGGCAAAGGCGCTGTGAGAGACGTTATTGAACAAACACTAAGATTACATGGCCACTTCGAATAATTTCACACTCACACATTTTTTAAAATTAGTGCGATGGCCTAATTTATTAATGTTATTCATCGTTCAATATGCGTTGCGATATTTCTATATTCTTCCGCGATTAGAAGCAGCTGATATGACCGTTGCTGTCAACCATTTTCAGTTTTTTCTGATTGCATTATCAACTGTACTAATTGCAGCCGGTGGTTATATCATTAACGACATTGAAGATGTAGCAAGTGATAGCATCAATAAAAAAGAAAAGCGAATAGTTGGTGTATACATGCATGAGAAGACTGCTAATAATTTATACACGCTTGTTACTTTTTTCGGTGTAATTATCGGATTCTTACTTACGATGTTGTACGATATACGATTGATTGGATTTATCAATGTATTTACAGCGGGATTGCTTTATTTTTATTCGAACACTTATAAATGTGTTGCTCTATTAGGTAATGTAGTAATCAGCATTTTGACAGGCATGACCATTATTGTATTGTTGATTATTGAACCTGCTGCACTAGCTAATAACGACATCAAGGTTTTCATTACAGGATATGCAGTGTTTGCTGCAGCCTTTACATTAATCAGAGAAATTATTAAAGACATTGAAGACATGAAGGGCGACTCTGTTGTTGGTTGTAAAACACTTCCAATTATGATTGGCAGCACGCCTACAAAATGGATTGTGGTTGTATTATCAGGATTTCTATTTTGTTTATTATTATTTGCCCAATACTCATGGTTCGAAACAATGAACTACCTATCGCAGGGAAATCTGAAAAACGGATTTTATATTGTGTTTAGCTACCTAATCATATTCATCACGATCCCCGTTGGATACTTAACCTACATATTGGTAAAAGCCGACGAAAAAACATCATTCACCTATTGCTCCAAATTGGCCAAATTAATTATGGCTGCAGGTATATTTTCCATTCTTGTATTTTATTGTTCTCAATTTATTTAAAAAATGAATCCATTATCAGAAAAATTCAAAGGGTTAAAAGTAATTTTAGGTTCTAATTCTCCACGCAGAAAACAACTATTCTCAGAACTGGGAATCGACTTCGAAGTAATTGTAAAAGATGTTGACGAAAACGTTAGCATGCCTATGCGTCCTGAGGACTTAGTGATGTTCCTTGCACGAAAAAAAGGAATGGCCTTTAAAAATGAAACGAAAGATGGTTCTATTGTAATCACAGCAGACACCATTGTTGCTCTTAGCGACAAAGTCATCGGTAAGCCATCGTCGTTAGAAGAAGCAGCCGAAATGTTAAATTTATTATCGAGTAAAAAACATCAAGTAATAACAGGCGTTGCTATCATGTCCGATAAAAAAGCAGAATCGTTTTTTGTGAGAACAGAAGTATGTTTCAAACCACTGCGACCGGAAGAAATCGAATACTATACTCATCAATTCAAACCGCTCGATAAAGCAGGTGCTTATGGCATTCAAGAGTGGATTGGTATGATTGGTATTGAATATATTCAAGGATCTTATTACAATGTAATGGGACTTCCAGTAAAAGAACTTTACGAGCAACTGCTGAAGTTTTAAGAATGAGAAAAGCCTACCTGCAACTACAACTTGCTATTTTGCTTTGGGGCTTTACCGCAATACTCGGCAAATTAATTTTGTTAGATGAAGGCTTGCTTGTGTGGTACAGAATGGGCATTAGCAGTATCTCTACCCTACTCTTTGTTTTGATTTCTAAATCATCTCTAAAGATTAACAAACAAGAAATTATTCGATTAGCAGGAATTAGTTTTTTAATAACGCTTCATTGGATAACTTTTTACGGTGCAATTAAAGCATCTAATGTTTCTATTGCCATTAGTTGTTTTTCATCGATAGCATTGTTTACTGCATTGATTAATCCGATTATCAATAAAGTAAAAATTAATAAAATTGAAATAATATTAGGATTAGGTGTTATTGCCGGAATAGGAATCATATTTACCATCCATCAGCTATATTGGAAAGGAATACTTCTTGCCATTATCAGTGCTTTTTTAGGTGCGTTATTCACAGTATTGAACAAAAACATTTCTAACAAAATTGAACCAGCCACAATTACGTTTTATGAGTTATTCTTCGGATTCATATTATTGACCATTGCCTTACCATTATGGTTTGGAATTAATAATTCAGGCCCTGAATTACCTTCTGAAAAAGACTGGATTTACTTAATCATTCTTGCAGTAGTTTGTACAACTGTTCCATTCACATTGTCAATGCATGCCATTAAAAAGCTCGATGCATTTACGATGAACTTATCACTTAACCTTGAACCTGTTTACAGTATTATTTTAGCCATCTTTTTATTTCACGAAAACGAAGCCGTGGGATATAGTTTTTATATCGGCACCGGCATTATTCTCCTAACCGTGATGTGGCATGGTTATACAAAGTCGGTAGCTGCAATTGATAAAAAACTTGAGAAAGAAAAATACAATTACGAATAAAAAAAGGGTGTTTTGCAACACCCTTGATTTTTGATTTTTAGTTAACTCTTTTTCCTTTGGCCACTTTCTCTGTCTGTTGAATATCTTTTAATGATTTCTTTTTGAAGAGAAGAACAGCACCACTGCCTGAGTATAAATAGTATTCTTGGTTATTATAGCTGATTTTAAACCTGCCACCATCCTGTACACCAGCTAAACGATAGTAACCATTTTTATCTCCTTTACTCATAAAAACAATTCCCTTATTCATTCCATCTTCAAAAGCTACTTTTACTGTTGTTAAATCAACAGTTTCATCAACAGTACCTGGAGTTTTTGATTTAATGACTACTAACTCGTCATTCTTGCTTGTCTTAATGATCAGCTTTCCATCTTCTACGGCTTTGTCCACTTCTGTTGGTGTTCCATTTTTCAATGTCACTTCATCAGAAATATAAAACTGCAATTTAGATAATTCCTGATTGGTCAATTTGTATTTTTCTCTGACTGCTTGCGTGAACGGAATTTTAGGAGAGCATGATGCAAGCAATACAACTGCTAATAATCCTAATTGAGCTTTGATGTTTTTCATAGTGCTATTTTTTAAAGTCGCGCGCCGTTGGCAAATATTATTCCAAAGAATAGATTAAAAATTTGATGATGTTAATGGTGACCAGAACGAGATTCGAACTCGTACGCCTCGCAGCGCCACCCCCTCAAAGTGGTGCGTCTACCAATTTCGCCACCTGGCCATTAACTTTCTTAGGGACTGCAAATATATTGAGTTTGCAGGTACCACAAAATGTTCTTTTACTTTTTCAACCAATTCAAGGAAGCTGTTCCTAATTCTCCTCGAACATTAATTGTGTAATACCCTGAAGCCATTTCATTTAATTCATCCAATGCAATTCTTCCCTCAACTGAATTTTTTGTAATGTTCTTCAATAAGGTTCCATTAATGGCATAAACCCCTATTTCACATTGTCCGTTTTTTAAATTACTCAACTCAATTGTTACCGTACCACCGCTAGATGGATTAGGGAATATACGGGCATCAATTGGCTGAGGATTATTAGCCAGACCAACAGTTAAATCACGATAAATATCTCTGTAACGTATCGAGGTAACCGTTTCATTTTGTCCGTTTACATTTACGTTAATTTGAAGGACTGGTATTTCACCATTTGTAGTAAGCCACTTATACTCTCGTGTTTTTGTTCTTGGAAATGAAAATCCAAATCCGAAATTGCTGATAAAAACAGAATCACTACCAGTCAATTCAGATACAACGCGCAAAGCATTAAATGTCCCAAAAGGAGTAATCACCGTTCCCCATCCATCAACATGATTTACACGATGCTGCTGTCCTTCTGCATATCCTTGACTAGGTATATTGATAGAATAATCAGAGTCGCTAGAATCTACATCCCCATAATTGCAAGGGAAATTATAGATGATATCTTTATTCCCGTAAGGAACAGGAGTTGATACTCCCGAGATATTAGCTCCAAAGCCTATTTGCTTATAACTGGAAGTAGAGTTATAATAAAAATTGTAAACATCAGTAATTGGCACCATACCACCAGCAGCCGATAAATCTACACCGCGAGCAGCAATATTTGCTCTATTCGTATTAAATGGAAAGTTGGCAAAATAAATTGAATAGATTGCGCCTGTAGATGTCACCGATAAAAACGAATCTACATCCTGACTAGTAGGTACAAGTCCGCTATAATCCCATAATGCATTTACTCCATTAGTTGAAAGACTTGTATTAGCAGGAGCAAAATTTGTCAAACTAACTCGTATTGTATCACCACCAGCTGCGAAATCGCCTGTCCCAATAGATATCTGACTAAATGAATAAACCGAAGAGGTTAAGAATAAAACAAGCGTAATTATTTTTTTCATGTGTGAAAGTTTTCTCAAATATAAAAAACAATAAAAAAGGAGGGTCGCCCCTCCTTTACATTTATAGAATTATTTTTTTTAAAGTGCCTCAATAGCTTTTGCGATTGCCTCAAAATTAGGAATATCACCAGCGCTTTCTAATACTTCTGCATATTGAATAACGCCATCTTTATCAGCTAAAAATGCCGAACGACGAGCTGTACCTTTCATTCCTAATACAAAATCATCGTATTGTGATCCGAATGAAGCACATACTGTTTTATTATAATCAGATGCAAGCGTAAAATTAAGTCCTTGCTCCTCTTTATACTTTGCCAATGTAAATAGCGTATCTGTTGAAACACCAATTACATGTACCGAAGCATTGTTGTAACGAGCAATGTCGTCTCTAACTGAACAAAGCTCTTTTGTACATACGCCAGTAAAGGCTGCTGGAAAAAACAAAAACAAAGTTGCTTTTCCGCTGATTGTTTCATTCGTGATTTCCTGTTTGTCGGAATCAAACATTTTGAATTCCGGTAATTTTGATCCTACTGTTAATTGCATTTTATTTATAATTTTTGATTTGGTTTAAATGATTGATAAGTCAACAAAACTAAAGACCCTTTTGTTTTGCCTCATTCCAGAATACGTCCATCTCATCCAACGACAAATGATCAAAAGAAAGGCTGTTTTCTTTGATCTTCTCCTCCATGAATTGAAATCGTCGAATGAACTTTTTATTGGTTCGTTCTAATGCTTCTTCTGGATTTATATTTTTAAATCGAGCGTAATTGACAAGTGCAAATAATAAATCACCAAACTCGTCTTCCGCCTTTGTTTGCTCACCGTTCTCTACCTCAATTTTAAATTCTCGCAATTCTTCTTCTACTTTTTCAAATACCTGCTCTTCTTTTTCCCAATCGAAACCAACGGCACGAGCTTTTTCCT
This sequence comes from Bacteroidota bacterium, assembly GCA_947453935.1. Taxonomy (GTDB): domain Bacteria; phylum Bacteroidota; class Bacteroidia; order AKYH767-A; family OLB10; genus CAINEC01. The sequence continues at coordinate 29,211 of CANGJU010000014.1, forward strand.
GAATACGCATCGACTTTATCAATGCAGGCAAGGATGTTGGAACACCTCCTAAAACAGATTTATTGCCTTCTTTTAATTTTAACTTCTCCCAATTCTGACTAACTTCTGCTGCATCTTGCACTTTAACATCGCCATAAATATGTGGGTGACGATGAATTAATTTTTCACAAATACCATTCAGCACATCTGCAATATCAAACTCGTTGGTTTCAGAAGCGATTTTCGCATAAAAGACCATATGCAAGATTATATCCCCTAATTCCTTTCTAACTTCCTGAACATCATTCTCCATAATGGCGTCTGTCAGCTCGTAAACTTCTTCAATTGTCAAATGGCGAAGGGTCTGCATTGTCTGTTTCTTATCCCACGGGCACTGCGATCGGAGGTCATCCATTATAGTTAACAACCTTTCAAAAGCCGCTTTTTTATCTTCCATTGTATGCATCGGGCAAAGGTAATAATTAACTGAATAGTTGTAATTTCGTTTGCTCATTCCATGAAACGATTTTTATTTTTTTTATTACTCATTGTTGTACCCTTTTGCAGCTTTGGCCAATCTATTAAAAACTGGTCGACTACTGCAAAACTAGGAGACGGATTTATTGTAGCCCATCGTCCGTCGGTGGTTCATATTTTACAAGATCATTGCCGTAGTATTGAGTTAGATTTTACCAAATCAACTATAAGGAGAGGTGAATGGGAAGAGCTTTATAATTTTCCAGAGATTGGTTTTGGATACCAGTATTTCAATTTGGGAAATCCACAAGAGCTAGGCACAGCGCAAGGTTTATTTGGACTAATTAAATTCAAACTATTCAATCATAAAGCAAGCTACTTTAAAACACATTTAGGATTAGGCGTAGGCTATGTATCCAAAGTGTTTAACACTACTGATAACTACAAAAATCTTTTGGTCGGCTCTAAGATCAACGCCACCATCACAACAGGAATTGAATATCAAGTCAAACTAAGCAAGAAAACAGAATTTACTAGTGGCATTAATCTGACTCATTACAGTAACGGTGGAAGTAATGTTCCGAATATGGGGATTAATCTTGCTATGCTCAACATGGGTATAGTCTATCACCTTAGCGATATCCAACCAATTGTAAAAGACACAATAAAAACTGAAAGGTCAAAAGCTGTTGAAATTCTTTTAGCTGGAGGAATCAAGCAAATATACCCTCCTAATAGTCCCAAGTACGGAGTAGGAATTTTAACAGCTGATTATCTATGGCCCTTGAAAAAGAAATCAGTTTTTACGCTAGGCACAGATGTATTTATTGATGGCTCACATCGGAAATTTTTATCGCAAGATTCAATAATTACTGATGGTATTGATGGATTTATGAGAGCTGGAATTCATGTTGGCTACGGATTAAAAGTAGGTCCTTGTACTGGCATTTTACAGACTGGCTATTACTTATACAATCCCTTTGATATTGACGTACGTATTTACTCTACGCTATCGTTCAGATATCATTTGGATGATCATTGGTTTGTATGTTTTAATTTAAAATCGCATTATGCGCGAGCAGACTATTTTCAATATGGAATTGGGTATCATTTATAGTAAACGATTGTTATTATTACTGCTTGTTGTATTATCATTAACAAGCTGTGAGAAAATTTGCGATTGTGCTAAAAGCACAGGTGAAATCACATCTGAATTCAGAACAACAGGAAACATTCAGCAGATAGAACTTAATAATAACATAGATCTTGTCATTCACATCGACTCTACTCCTAAATTAAAAATCACAGCTGGGAAAAATTTGATATCAGAAATAACAACCGACAACAATAACGGTGTTTTAAATATCAAGAATAAAAACAACTGCAATTGGGTAAGAGATTTTAATACAAGTATCATTGTAGAAGTTTGGACGCCATCTTTAAATTACCTTATTGCAAACGATGCAACAGGCGATATTTATTTTGTAGATAGTTTAGATTGCAATGGATTTTATTTTGACAGCTTCAGCAGTACAGGTCAATTTCATTTTAAACTTAAAGGAACAGAGGCTCACTTAAATATCAATACAGGACCCGCAGATATTAAAGCGACTGGCGATGTAAACAACTTTTATTTGTACGGTGCAGGATATGGCAGGTTAGATTGTGTAAATTTGCACTCCAATTATGTTTATGTTACAAACAAAGGTACCAACAATTGTTATATTAACGCTCAACAATTAATCGAAGCAAGCATATATGGAGCTGGAAATATTTATTACAAAGGAAGTCCAGCATTGATAGTTAAAAAGGAATTTGGAAAAGGAAAATTAATCTCATTATAGCAAAGTGTTAGTACTTCAAAATATTTTATTCGAATTTGGTTCACGCGTTTTATACAGCGATTTAAATTGGCATATTAAACCCAATGAAAAGATTGGACTTATCGGAGCAAACGGAACAGGTAAATCAACCCTATTACGTGTCATCAGTGGTGAATACAGTCCTTCAGGTGGGACTATCTCAAAAAGAAATGATCTTATTCTTGGCTTTTTGAATCAGGATTTGTTAAGTTACCTATCAGAAAAATCAATTTTAGATGTTGCGATGGAAGCGTTTGAAAGAGCAAACGAATTGCATCTTGAAATTGAAGAATGTTTGAAGGAACTAGAACACGATTACTCCGACTCCCTACTCGACCGCTTACATAAAGCACAAGTTGAATATGAAAATTTAGATGGCTACTCGCTGCAACATAAAGCTGAATCAATTTTAGAAGGATTAGGATTTTCTACAGCTGATTTATCAAGACCTTTAAAAGAGTTTTCAGGAGGATGGAGAATGCGTGTGATGTTGGCGAAAACATTATTGAGAAAGCCCAACTTATTATTACTCGATGAGCCTACCAATCACCTCGACTTACCCTCTATACAATGGCTCGAAGAATATTTAAAACAATATGAAGGTACAGTAGTAATTGTATCCCATGATCGCTATTTTCTGGATAAGATTGTTAATCGCATTGTAGAAATCGAGCATCAGAAAATAACTATTTACACAGGTGATTATACTAATTACCTTGAAGAAAAAGCCGAGAGACAAGAACTTCAAGCTAATCAGTTTAAAAACCAAGAAAAATACATTAAAGAACAAGAGCGATTTATCGAACGATTTAAAGCCAAAGCATCAAAAGCTAGTGCAGCTCAATCAAGAATGAAAGCCCTTGAAAAACTAGAAAGAGTTGAAGCTGTTGAAGGACCTGCTGCTGCTATCAGAGTCCGTTTTGCGGTAGATAAAAATCCAGGTAGAGTTCTGCAAAAACTCGAAATTGAAGATAAACGCTATGGAAACCAAGTTATATTTCATCATGCACAAGCAGAAGTAACACGCGGAGATAAAATCGCATTTGTTGGTGCTAACGGAAAAGGGAAGTCAACTTTGCTAAGAATGTTGTTTGGCTCCGAACAATTTGAAGGTAAATCAGAGCCAGGACATAACGTAGTGACTTCTTTTTATGCACAGCATCAATTAGAATCGCTTAATAAAGAATCGTCTGCACTAGAGGAATTACAGATATTCGCTCCAGAAGAATCAGATACTTATTTAAGATCGTTATTAGGAGCATTCTTATTAAAGGGAGATGAAGTATTTAAGAAAATCAAAGTACTATCAGGAGGAGAAAGAGCACGAGTTGCATTGGCAAAAACAATTCTTGCAAAAGCTAATTTTTTATTGCTTGATGAGCCTACCAATCACCTTGACATGCAAAGTGTAAATGTATTGGTGGATGTACTTAACCGTTATGAAGGCTCCTACGTAGTAGTATCCCACGATCGTTACTTCCTATCTCGTATAGCAAATAAAATCTGGTATATCGAAGATCATTTACTGAAAGAATACCCAGGCTCCTATGTTGAATTTGATCAATACCTTGAATTAAGAAAGGCAAAGGAAAAAGAAAACGAGAAGATTAAAAATGCTGCAAGCAAAGTTGAAAAAAAAGAAATTAAAGTAGAGCAACCTGCGGCAACATCCAACAAAAAAGAAAAACAGAAACTCGAACAAAAAGCTAAAAAAATTGAAGAGCAAATTACTTCTTTAAAACAAAAAATCGAGGAACTGAATTTACAAATGAGTCAACCCGATGTTTTAAAGAATGTTAATTCAGTTAAAGAATTACAAGGTAAAACAGGTCAAGTTGAGTACGAAATAAAATCATTAACAACTGAATGGGAATCTATTTACGAGCAACTACTTTCAGAAGATTAAATTCATTTCTGTTTTTAGTTTTTCTACTTTGCAAAACATCGTTTGCACAAGTGGTAAATGCAGATTCTTTATTGTTTGAGAATAAAATTTTTGATGAATCCTTCAAGACCATCATCTTTTCAAAACTAAATAACAATTTAAGCGAAGCCGTATTAGCATTAAACTCGACAGAAAAATTAAAACTTCAGTTTGATGATTTAAGTGATGAAGCCAAAGATTTGAGCTTCACCTTTATTCATTACAATCGTGATGGACAAAAAAGTATACTTACAGAAAGCGATTACATCAATGGATTCAACTTCGATCATATTGCAAATTACAGAAACTCTTTTAATACTAATCAAAACTATTTTCACTACGAACTAACTTTTCCGAATGAAAA
>CANGJU010000015.1 GCA_947453935.1 Bacteroidota bacterium
CCGTTAGCAGGGTTAAGAATATTATGAGAAGCAAGCATTAATAACTGTGCTTCTAAGATTGCTGCGTTACCTAATGGTAAATGCACCGCCATCTGGTCACCGTCGAAATCGGCGTTGAAGGCAGAACATACCAATGGATGTAATTGAATCGCTTTACCCTCGATTAATTTAGGCTGGAATGCCTGAATACCTAATCTGTGGAGAGTCGGGGCACGGTTTAACATAACCGGATGTCCTTTCAATACATTTTCTAAGATATCCCAAACGATTGCATCTTTACGATCAACGATTTTCTTTGCGCTCTTTACTGTTTTAACTACACCACGCTCAATCATCTTACGGATAATAAACGGCTTGAATAACTCAGCTGCCATATCTTTCGGAAGACCACACTCGTGTAATTTCATTTCAGGACCTACAACAATTACCGAACGTGCAGAATAATCAACACGCTTACCTAATAAGTTCTGACGGAAACGACCTTGCTTACCTTTCAATGAATCAGATAATGATTTCAATGCACGGTTTGATTCTGTCTTCACCGCGTTTACTTTACGGCTATTATCGAATAATGAGTCTACAGACTCCTGAAGCATACGCTTTTCGTTACGTAAAATTACTTCTGGCGCTTTGATCTCGATTAATCGCTTCAAACGATTGTTACGGATAATAACACGACGATATAAATCGTTTAAGTCAGACGTTGCAAAACGACCACCATCCAATGGAACGAGTGGACGTAATTCAGGTGGAATTACAGGCACCACTTTTACGATCATCCACTCAGGACGATTTTCAATATGTGTATTTGCCTGACGGAATGCTTCAACAACCTGAAGACGTTTTAACGCTTCATTCTTACGTTGCTGAGATGTTTCGTTATCTGCTTGATGACGTAAATTAAAACTTTGTTGGTCTAAATCAAGACGAGATAATAAATCATACAATGCATCCGCACCCATTTTAGCGATAAACTTATTTGGGTCGGTATCATCTAAATGATGATTTTCTTTCGGAAGTGAATCCATGTGATTCAAGTACTCTTCTTCCGTTAAGAAATCAAGATAGTTAACTCCATCAGCAGCTTTAATACCTGCTTGAATTACAACGTATCTTTCGTAATAGATGATTAAATCTAATTTTTTAGTTGGTAATCCTAATAAATAACCGATTTTATTCGGTAATGAACGGAAATACCAGATATGTGCAACTGGAACGGTAAGACTGATATGTCCCATACGCTCACGACGCACTTTTTTCTCTGTTACTTCAACACCGCAACGATCACAAACGATTCCTTTGTAACGGATACGCTTGTATTTTCCGCAATGACATTCCCAGTCCTTTACAGGTCCGAAGATGCGCTCGCAAAACAAACCATCTCTCTCAGGTTTGTATGTTCGGTAGTTGATTGTTTCCGGCTTTAGTACTTCACCACTTGATTGTTCAAGGATGTACTCCGGACTTGCAAGGCTAATCGTAATTTTAGAGAAGTTACTTTTTAGCTTTTGTTCTTTTTTAACCGCCATGTATTTTTTTCGGTAAGACGTTATCGTTAGTTTAAGAGATACTTATTTTAGTTATTCGACTTGATAATTAATCAAGAGATACTTTCAGACACAATCCACGTAATTCGTGTAACAATACGTTGAACGACTCAGGAATTCCTGGCTGTAACATATTCTCACCTTTCACGATTGATTCGTAAGCTTTCGCACGACCCATTACATCATCCGACTTCACTGTTAATAATTCCTGAAGAATATTAGCAGCACCGAATGCTTCAATCGCCCACACCTCCATCTCACCAAAACGCTGACCTCCGAATTGTGCTTTACCACCAAGAGGTTGTTGAGTGATTAACGAGTATGGTCCGATTGAACGAGCATGCATCTTATCATCTACCATGTGACCTAATTTCAACATGTAGATAATACCTACTGTTGCTGGCTGATGGAAACGTTCTCCTGTACCACCATCAAACAAGTAAGTCGATCCGAACTTTGGTAAACCTGCTTTCGTAATCCATGAATCAATTTCTTCAATAGTTGCACCATCAAAGATTGGTGTCGCGAACTTCACACCTAATTTCTGACCTGCTAATGCAAGTACAGTTTCGTAAATCTGCCCAAGGTTCATACGTGAAGGTACCCCTAGTGGATTAAGAACGATATCAACTGGTGTTCCGTCTTCTAGGTAAGGCATATCTTCATCACGAACGATTCTAGCAACGATACCCTTATTACCATGTCGACCTGCCATCTTATCACCTACTTTCAACTTACGCTTCTTAGCTATATAAACCTTTGCTAATTGCATAATTCCTGTTGGTAATTCATCTCCAATTTGAATCTGGAATTTCTTACGCTTGAATGCAGCTAATACTTCGTTTACTTTCACGATATAGTTCGTTAGCAAACGAGTAATCATGTCATTCTTGTCTTTATCAGTTGTCCACTTAGTTGGATTGATATTCATGTAATCAATATCAATTAACATTTTCTGAGTAAACTTAGAACCTTTAGGAATTACAACTTCTTTAAATGCATTTACAACACCTTGAGAAGTTTTACCACTTACAAGTTCGAATAACTTATCGATTAATTTAACTTTTACCTCAGCTAATTCTTTGTCTTGTTCAGCATCTAAACGCGCAATGATATTTTTCTCTTCATCTCTTGCACGCTTATCTTTCACAGCACGAGAGAATAATTTTTTATCGATTACAACACCTTTTACAGATGGTGGAACTTTTAATGAAGCATCCTTTACGTCACCTGCTTTGTCACCAAAGATGGCACGTAATAACTTCTCTTCTGGTGAAGGATCAGTTTCTCCTTTTGGAGTGATTTTACCAATCAAGATATCACCTTCGATAACTTCAGCACCTACGCGAATCAATCCGTGTTCATCTAATTCACGAGTAGCTTCTTCACTAACGTTAGGGATATCCGCAGTAAGCTCTTCTAATCCGCGTTTTGTATCGCGAACTTCTAAGCTGTATTCATCAATGTGAAGAGATGTGAAAATATCTTCACGAACTACACGCTCAGAGATTACAATCGCATCCTCAAAGTTATATCCTTTCCAAGGCATGAACGCCACTTTCATATTACGTCCTAATGCTAACTCACCACCTTGAGTTGCATAACCTTCGCATAATACCTGACCAGCTTTTACTTTATCACCTTTCTTAACGATTGGCTTTAAGTTGATACATGTATTTTGGTTTGTTTTCTGGAATTTAGTTAAGCGGTAAACTTTTAAATCATCATCAAAGCTTACTAATTTCTCATCATTTGTTCTTACACAACGGATGTGAATTTCGTTAGCATCAACATACTCAACTGTTCCTGAATAATCAGCGTTGATTAATACACGGCTATCGCGTACTACGTGACCTTCAAGACCTGTTCCTACGATAGGAGCCTGAGGGCGTAAAAGTGGTACTGCCTGGCGCTGCATGTTCGACCCCATTAAGGCACGGTTAGCATCATCATGCTCTAAGAACGGAATCAAGGAAGCCGCAATAGATGCAATCTGGTTTGGTGCAACGTCTACTAAATGGATATCTTTGGGATCTACAATCGGGAAATCGCCTTCGAAACGAGCCTTCACTTTTTGATCGGCAAAAACACCTTTCTCATCCACATCCGCATTTGCCTGAGCAATAACTTTTGTATCTTCTTCCTCAGCGGTTAAATAGATTGGAGCCGTTTGAATATCAATTTTCCCATCCGTTACCGTACGATAAGGAGTAGATATAAATCCTAATTGATTAATTTTTGCATAAACACACAACGAAGAAATCAAACCGATGTTTGGTCCTTCCGGTGTTTCAATAGTACATAAACGACCGTAGTGAGTATAGTGAACGTCACGAACCTCGAAACCTGCACGCTCACGACTCAAACCACCTGGCCCGAGTGCTGATAAACGACGCTTATGAGTAATTTCAGCTAACGGATTCGTTTGATCCATAAACTGACTTAACTGATTAGTTCCGAAGAAAGAGTTAATTACACTCGACAATGTTTTTGCATTGATCAAATCAGCAGGAGTAAACACCTCGTTATCGCGGACATTCATACGCTCGCGGATAGTACGCGCCATACGCGCTAAACCAACTCCAAATTGAGAGTATAACTGCTCACCTACTGTTCTCACACGACGATTACTCAAGTGATCGATATCATCCACAATCGCTTTCGCGTTAATTAATTCAATTAAGAATTTAATAATTTGAATAATATCTTCCTTCGTTAAGACTTTCGTATCCTCATCGATATTCAGTCTTAATTTGCGGTTCATTCTATAACGACCTACTTCTCCTAAGTCATAACGCTTATCAGAGAAGAATAATTTGTCGATAATACCACGTGCTGTTTCTTCATCTGGTGGCTCTGCATTTCTTAATTGACGATAGATATGTTCTACCGCTTCTTTTTCAGAGTTAGATGTATCTTTTTGAAGTGTATTGTAGATGATAGCGTAATCGTTTGTGTTTGCATCTTCTTTATGCAAAATCACAGACTTAACACCAGCATCAACAATCATATCGATATGTTCATCTTCTAGAATAGTTTCGCGCTCTAAAATAACTTCGTTACGCTCGATAGATACTACTTCACCAGTATCCTCGTCAACGAAATCTTCTAACCAGCTTCTAAGAACTCTGGCTGCTAAACGACGTCCAACTACTTTTTTTAATCCCGCTTTACTAACTTTCACCTCGTCTGCTAAACCGAAAATTTCAAGGATATCCTTATCCGTTTGATAACCGATTGCACGAAGTAATGTTGTAACTGGGAATTTTTTCTTACGATCAATGTACGCATACATGACACTGTTAATGTCCGTTGCGAACTCAATCCAAGATCCTTTAAAAGGAATTACACGAGCAGAGTATAATTTGGTCCCGTTCGCATGGCGACTTTGACCAAAGAATACACCTGGTGAACGATGAAGCTGTGATACAACTACACGCTCAGCACCATTGACAACGAAAGTACCTTTGGGAGTCATGTAAGGGATTGTTCCCAAATAAACATCCTGTACAATAGTTTCGAAATCCTCATGCTCAGGATCTGTACAATAAAGTTTAAGTTTTGCTTTTAGAGGAACGCTATACGTTAAACCTCTTTCGATACACTCCTCTAACGCATAACGAGGAGGATCTACGAAATAATCCAAAAATTCAAGAACGAAATTATTTCTTGAATCTGTAATTGGAAAATTTTCACTGAAAACTTTATAAAGCCCTTCTTGGGTTCTGTTATCAGCTGTTGTTTCTAATTGAAAGAAATCTTTAAAAGATTTCAATTGTATTTCGAGAAAATCCGGATATTCAATCGGGTTTTTGCTCTTACTGAAATTGATACGGTTTGCCGTCTTCTCTGAGTTGAGACTGTTTATGGTAGTCAAGTTGGAAGGAGTTTTAATGTTAATATTAAAAACCGTTCATAATAAGCGGTATTCAGCTTATAAAATGGTAAAGACCTGCACCACTGGTTAAGTGGCGCAGGTCTGTTAATTAATTGATTTTCAATTACTTGATTTCAACTTCTGCACCAGCCTCAACTAATTGAGTTTTTAATGCATTAGCTTCATCTTTAGAAACACCTTCTTTTAAAGGTTTTGGTGCTCCGTCAACTAAATCTTTAGCTTCTTTCAAGCCTAAGCCTGTTAAGTCTTTTACTAACTTAACGATAGCTAATTTATTTGCACCTGCGCTCTTAAGAATTACATCGAAAGATGTTTGTTCTTCAGCTGCTGCTGCGCCACCTGCTGCTGGAGCTGCTACTGCAACTGCTGCTGCTGCTGGCTCAATGCCATACTCATCTTTAAGAATTTGAGCTAGTTCTTGAACTTCTTTTACAGTAAGGTTAACTAACTGTTCAGCGAATGATTTCAAATCTGCCATTTTGTTTATTTTTTTTTAAGGATTTTAATAATTAATTGATTTTGTTTTTGAAGATTTAAGCGGCGATTAGGCAGCACGTTCTTCCAACGTTTTGAGGATACCGGCAATTTTGCCACCTTGACCTGTAAGGCCAGAGATAACAGATTGCGCAGGTGATTGAAGTAATCCAACGATATCTCCGATAAGTTCGTTCTTTGTTTTTAATGCAGCTAATAAGTCTAACTGATTATCACCAACGAATATTCCTCCATCGATAGAAGCGGCCTTCAATACAGGGCGATCACTCTCCTTGCGAAAGTCTTTGATCAACTTAGCTGGAACATTAGGAACTTCAGCAATCATTACTGCTGATGAACCTTTCATAGCAGGAATCATTTCACTGAAATCACCTTCTATACGTTCTAAAGCTTTTTTAATCAGAGAATTCTTCGCAACTTTCAATTGCACTTGTCTGTTGAAGCACAAACGACGCAACTTACTTGTCTTTTCTGAATTCAGCGTACCGATATCAGCAATGTAGAAGCTTCCTGTACTTGACAGCGCAACTACTAGCTCATCGATAATCTGGTTTTTTTCTTCTCTGGTCATTTGACGTTACGAATTAATGTTTTGAATTGGAATTTTTAGATCGATTTTGGTTCGATTGCAATTCCCGGACTCATTGTACTGCTCATAGAAATACTTTTCATGTATGTACCTTTAGCAGCTGATGGTTTTAACTTTACAATTGTAGATAATAACTCATGAGCATTATCGGATAGCTTTTGAGCATCGAATGATACTTTACCGATTGAAGCGTGGATAATACCACTTTTATCAACCTTGAAGTCTATCTTACCCGCTTTAACTTCTGCCACAGCCTTACCAATATCATTGGTTACTGTTCCTGTTTTAGGATTAGGCATTAAGTTACGCGGTCCCAGGATTTTACCCAATTTACCAACTTTTGCCATTACACTCGGCATGGTGATGATGATATCAACATCTGTCCATCCGCCTTCAATCTTTTGAATGAAATCATCCAATCCAACAAATTCAGCACCGGCATCTTTTGCCTCTTGCTCTTTGTCAGGCGTACATAATACCAACACACGAACTGTTTTACCAGTACCATGAGGAAGTGTCACAATACCACGAACCATTTGATTCGCTTTACGTGGATCCACTCCAAGGCGTACGCTAAGATCTACAGAAGCATCAAATTTAGTATAAGAAATTTCTTTTACTAATTTAGAAGCATCTTGCAAAGTGTAAGCTTTATTAGCATCTACTTTTGCATAAGCCACCTTCTGGTTCTTAGTTAACTTAGCCATTTTAATTTTTGTTTTTGTTTAAGATGCGTATCGATCACGGGAAGCAGCAAGCGATAACGATACTACATAGGGTTTATAATTACTCAGCCCAAGGAGCTGTTCCTGTTACATTGATACCTGCACTACGAGCTGATCCTGCTACCATTTTCATAGCAGACTCAACAGTAAAACAATTCATGTCTACCATTTTTGCCTCAGCAATCGCACGTACTTGTTCCCATGTTACAGAACCAACTTTCTTTCTGTTGGACTCAGCAGAACCTTTCTGAATTTTTGCAGCCTCCATCAATTGAATAAATACCGGAGGTGTCTTTATGATAAAGTCGAATGACTTATCTGTATAAACTGTAATAATTACTGGTAATACCTGACCTGCTTTATCCTGAGTTCTTGCATTAAACTGCTTACAGAACTCCATAATGTTCACCCCTTTAGCTCCTAATGCAGGACCTATTGGAGGTGCCGGATTTGCAGAACCACCTTTTACTTGTAATTTAATCAGTGCGCCTATTTCCTTTGCCATTTTATTTTAGTGTTTTATTTGCCATTTTACTTTTGCTGGAGAATCCTGTACTTGAAATGTGGAAGCATCAACCAAGACAGGCAACAAAGTATTTATGATTCTTTTTCTACCTGAACGTAATTTAACTCTAAAGGAGTCTTACGCCCAAAAATTTTAACCATTACTTTCAACTTCTTCTTCTCTTCATTTACCTCTTCAATAATTCCAGAGAAACTATTAAACGGACCATCGGTTACTTTTACTGTCTCACCAACCACGTAAGGAACATTAATTACCTCTTCGCTATCTGCTAATTCGTCAACCTTACCTAATATTCTGTTTACTTCTGATATTCTTAATGGTGCAGGAGCTTCTCCTTTTGCACCTAAAAACCCGATTACACCAGTAGTGTTTTGAATCACGTGAGGAACTTCTCCCATCAAATTAGCCTCAATTAAAATATAACCAGGATAAAAACTTCTTTCCTTACTTACTTTTTTACCGTCTTTAATCTGATAATATTTCTCCATAGGAATCAATACCTGAGAAACGTAGTCAGACAATCCTGCACGAACGATTTCAGATTCAAGGTATTGTTTTACCTTTTTCTCCTGACCGCTAATTGCACGGATTACATACCATTTTTTGCCTGTAGAATCTGACATTACAATTAAGAAAACAAGTTATAAATTAAATTCAACGACCCTTGGAAAATCATGTCAATTAAGAAAACGACAACTCCAAACAACAATGTGGCTACTAAAACCACAATAGAACTACTTTGTAATTCTGACCATGTCGGCCATGATACTTTATTCATCAGCTCATTGTATGAATCACTGATATAAGCGCTTATTTTTTGCATAACTATGTCGTTATTTTATTCACTTTAAGCACGGGTGGAGAGACTCGAACTCCCAGCCAACGGTTTTGGAGACCGCTACTCTACCAATTGAGCTACACCCGTAAATTTCTCAATGCGGTTTTAAATAAAACTGAATATTAACACAGTTTTATTTTGTTTTTTTCCGTCAAAATCCTTAAATTCCTCCGAAAAAAATACCACCTTTTTAAATAGGTATGTCCCGACGTTTGTCGGGACATACTATTTCAATTACTTTGTATAATTAAGCGATGATTTCAGTTACCTGACCAGCACCTACTGTACGACCACCCTCACGGATAGCGAAACGTAGACCTTTGTCCATAGCAACCGGTTGAATTAATTCAACTGTGATTGTTACGTTATCACCAGGCATAACCATTTCACGTCCTTCAGGCAATGTAATTTCTCCTGTTACGTCAGTCGTACGTAAGTAGAACTGAGGACGATATTTTTGATGGAATGGAGTGTGACGTCCACCTTCTTCTTTCTTCAATACATAAATCTCAGCCTTGAACTTCATATGAGGTGTAATTGAACCTGGTTTTGCGATAACCATACCACGACGGATATCAGTCTTCTCAATACCACGTAATAATAATCCTACGTTGTCACCAGCCTCTCCACGATCAAGAATTTTACGGAACATCTCAACACCTGTACAAGTAGAAGTTAACTTTTCAGGTTGCATTCCGATAATTTCAACTGGATCATTTGAATTGATTACTCCACGTTCGATACGTCCTGTAGCTACCGTTCCACGACCTGTGATTGAGAATACGTCCTCAACTGGCATAAGGAAAGGTAAGTCAACTTGACGAGGAGGAATTGGAATATAAGTATCAACTGCTTCCATTAATTCAAGAATTTTAGGCATCCAGTTAGCATCTAGGTTTAATCCACCTAATGCAGATCCACGGATGATTGGAGTGTTGTCACCATCATAATCATAGAATGATAATAACTCACGAATTTCCATTTCAACTAGGTCTAACAATTCTGGATCGTCAACCATGTCAACTTTATTCATGAAAACAACAATTTTAGGTACACCTACCTGACGAGCTAAAAGGATGTGCTCACGAGTCTGAGGCATAGGACCATCAGTCGCTGCAACTACTAGAATAGCGCCATCCATTTGAGCAGCACCAGTAACCATGTTCTTCACATAATCCGCGTGACCTGGACAGTCAACGTGAGCATAGTGACGATTACCAGTTTGGTACTCAACGTGTGCCGTGTTAATTGTGATACCACGCTCTTTCTCTTCAGGAGCGTTATCGATAGAGGCGAAATCCCTCTTCTCTGCAAGACCTGATTGAGCAAGTACGTTGGTAATTGCAGCTGTCAGAGTGGTCTTACCGTGGTCTACGTGACCGATCGTTCCGATGTTTACGTGCGGTTTGGAGCGATCAAATTTCTCTTTTGCCATTTTATTAAAGTTGTTTTTGTTTAAATATTATTATTAATAGTGTTATTTCAATTTACTGTTGGAGCCAATGACCAGGATCGAACTGGTGACCTCATCCTTACCATGGATGTGCTCTACCGACTGAGCTACATTGGCATGATACTTTTGGTACACCCCTATGCACAATCGCAGAAAGTTCCTGCTCTTCTCCCTCACCAATCATTTGACTTTGAGCGGAAGACCGGGCTCGAACCGGCCACCCTCAGCTTGGAAGGCTGATGCTCTACCAAATGAGCTACTTCCGCTAATTAAATAAATGCACCGAAGTGCATTCTCCTTCAAAGACCGAAGGCAAGTCACCTTGCCACGTTTTCTTTTATTGCCTACCTTGTCAAGATAGTTGTATTTGTGGGGAGAACAGGATTCGAACCTGTGAAGACATAAGTCAACAGATTTACAGTCTGTCCTCGTTGGCCGCTTGAGTATCTCCCCTAAGCCTTTCTTTTCGGTTACTACCGAAGTTTACAAACGGATTCAAGGACACTTAACTATTTCCACACATATCTATCACGCTACGTCTTAAATCTATGGCAATTGGAGCCGATGGAGGGATTCGAACCCCCGACCTACTGATTACAAATCAGTAGCTCTGACCAACTGAGCTACATCGGCTTATTTTTTCAATGAACTTTAATAACGTCCCGTAAAATCGGATTGCAAATTTACTAAATGATTTGATTGAAACAAGTATTCCGGATAAAAAATTTTAAAAAAATCTGATTTTTTTGAAATAATCTTCCTTTACCCTCATTTCTGAATGCAAAGAAAATAAAAAATGCGGACATAAAGCCCGCATTTCAACTATATAATTACCAATTTAATTGCTTCTTAGCTTTTCTTTGTACTTCGTAATTTGTTTTCTCAAAGCATCAACAGCACCATCTGTTGCTTCTTCAAATGAACGACACTGCTCGCTTGCAAACATCGTTTTGCCAGGTGTATTCAACTTTATTTCAGCAATCTTATTTTCTTTCTCCGTACTCTTATCCAATCGAAGAAACACTTCACCATCAATAATGTCCTCATAAAAATGAGTCAGCTTTTCAATTTTTTCTTCGACAAATGCTAGTAATTTGCGGTCTGCATCGAAATGGATGGATTGAACTTTTAGTTTCATAGTCTTAATTTTTTAAAATATGTTATTACGCTTTTGGGAAGGCCTGTTTGTAGACCTCTTTTAATTTCTCTATTGTATTATGAGTATAAACTTGTGTAGCCGAAAGATTACTATGCCCCAGTAATTCTTTAATCGCATTAATATCCGCACCATTATTCAGCATTGTAGTTGCAAATGTGTGTCGTAGAATATGTGGACTCTTCTTCTTACCTGTGCTTACCATCTTGATATTAGCCTTTACAAGACGATAAACGAAAACCGGATACATTTTGTTACCTTTATTATCAGTAAAAAAATAATGACAATCCAAATTAAATCCGCCTAGGAATTCATTTCTAAGTTTAAGGTACTTTTCTATCGATTGTTTAAACCCAATTGAAATAGGTATTTGCCTTACTTTATTACGCTTACCCGTTACTGTAACTGTTAAGTTATGTAAATTAACATTGTTTATTTTTAGCTCTATCAACTCTGACAAACGAACACCTGTTCTGTAAAAGAAATCGAGAATTAAAAAATTCCTGACCTCTTCGTAAACCCCACCACCATTCGACATATTATCTAACAAAACATCCATCTTTCTTTCATCGAGAAACTCGGGGAGCTTTTTAGAAACTTTTGGCGCCTGAATTTTTAGCATAGGATTCTTATCAACCACTCTATTTTTAATTAGAAACTTATAAAAAGACCTTAAAGCGGTAATTTTCCTATTGACTGACTTTGGATCTATCCCGTTTTCCATCAAAGAAACAACCCAAGAACGAATAAACGGATGAACAACCTCTTTAATATCCTCCACCTCATAGGTATCTTTAATGAATTTTGAAAATTGACTCAAATCGGTTTGATAACTAATGATTGTATGTTTTGAAAATCTACGTTCAACAGTTAGATATTTTAAAAAAAGGTCAGTTTCCTGCACAGGCGATATTTTTACTTTCAACGTAAATATAAACGGGATTAGTACCTTTCAGCAAGGATTATTCAAATTAAATCCAATACTTATTGACAGCATATTAACAAAATAAAAATCCTGACCCAATAATTATTGAGTCAGGATTGTATGACGAAGTAATCAGGTTAAATTAAGCCTGTACTTGTGAAATCAATGTATTCTTGTAAACCGCCTTCTTAATTTCTGTACGGCGAGTTACCGAAGGTTTTTCGAATGCTTGACGAGACCTTAATTGCTTTACAATGCCAGTCTTTTCGAACTTCTTCTTGAACTTCTTAAGCGCTTTGTCAATTGTTTCGTTTTCCTTAATTGGTACAATAATCATAACTTGAATTCCTCTAGATTTTTATTAATCGGACGGCAAAAGTAAAAATATTTTAATTGAAAACAAATTGATTTTTAAAAAATTGTTCACAAATTGGCTAAAAACACTTCGCCCAAATCTTTTACTGCAGCTTTAAATTCGATTTCGAGCTGTAATGCTATACCTTTTAACCCAGAACTATCCTTGTTACGACCTTTAGCCTCCATCTCTTTACAAAGAGCTGATAGCCTAACCGCGCCAATATTTAAGCAGGTGCCTTTTAGCTTATGCGCCGACTTCCAAACCGTATCTAAATCATTTTTATTTAATGAATCGTTAATTGTGGCAATCAGTTTTGGAACTTGCAACGCAAACATTTCTAATAATTGAGCAGTAAAATTTTTATCAGAAGCCTTTCCAATATCCACCAATCGTTTTACAGTAGCTAGATCGAGATTTTCAGAACTATTTGGGAGAGGCGATGCTACTTTCACTGTTGTTTTAATAGTCACTTCAGGATTAGGATTCTTAACCCATTTCACAAGCATCCTTTCTAAATCATCTATAGTAATTGGCTTTGAAACATAATCATCCATACCTGCATCAAGGCAAGCTTTACGGTCCTCAGGAGAAGCAAAAGCCGTCATAGCAATAATTACTGGCCCTAATTGACCATATTTCATTCTGATTTGTTTTGTCGCTTCAAAACCATCCATGCCATTCATCTGAATGTCCATAAATACGACATCATATTTTGATTTTCCGACTGCTACAACTGCATCACTTCCATCATTCACCGAATCGATTTGATAGCCTATGCGATTAAATAACTTCGAAGCAAGCAATCGGTTAATTTCATTATCCTCCACTAAAAGAATCTTTGCAGGCAATTGCTTACCCATTTCAAAATTTGGTTTCTCCGCACCCTGACTTTTAGGGCGCGTTTCTTTGACTTTTGTTTCCACGATTTTTGTTTCTTTCGTTTTAATTGTAAAATAAAAATCACTTCCCTTCCCTACAATACTCTCCGCCCAGATTCTTCCACCCATCAAACCAACTAATGTCTTGCAGATTGTTAGCCCGAGTCCAGTTCCACCATATTTTCTAAAAGTCGATTGATCTGCCTGTGTAAATGCATTGAATGCAATATCCATTTGCTCGGAAGTCATACCCATTCCGGTATCGCTTATAGTAAACTTCAAAAACATATCATTATTAGCTCCTTCAGCAACAACATCAATAACAATCCTACCATGTTCTGTAAACTTGATTGCATTTCCTACTAGATTCATCATGACTTGACGCAATCGAGCTTTATCACCCAATACAGCATCAGGTACATTAAGTGCTATGTTTGACTTTAGCATCAAACCTTTTTCTTTAGCCTTAGCAGATAAAATATCGATTGTCTCTTCAACAACATCAGCTACATGAAAAGGGGCTTCCTCCAATTGCATTTTGTTAGCTTCTATTTTCGAAAAATCAAGAATATCATTTATTACTTGCAACAAGGCCTCGCCACTTAAACGCATGATATCAACAAATTCTTTTTGTTGCTCATCAAGTCTTGTGTTATTAAGTAACTCCGAAATTCCAATTAAGCCATTTAAAGGTGTACGAATTTCATGACTCATTACAGCGAGAAACTCTGATTTAGCTGCGGTAGCTGCTTCTGCTTTTTCCTTTGCAATTCTTAACTCTTCTTCCTTATGCAAACGATCTGTAATATCACGTGCTGAAAAACTAATCCCTGTTATAAGCCCAAGTTCGTTTTTCATTGGATATAACATCACTTCATAGAATGTAAATATACCTTGTAAATCGTGACTATCATTATAGTTAATCGTCTCGCCTTTTAAAACAGACTGAATACGGCCAACCCACAATTGTTTGTAGCCTGGCTTTAATTTATTAATGAGATTATCGCCATCCTCCAATAAAACGTCATAACAATCTCTGAATAATTTCTTTGCTTGACCATTAATCACTGTCACTAGTCCAATTGCATTTAACGACATTATGGACTCGCCTGTATTCTCAACTAACTCAATTAAATTCTCACGATTAGAAAGTAAATTATCAATTGTTTTCTTCGAATCGGTATTATCAAAAGCTGTAATGAAAACAACATTCTTAGAAGGTAAAAATGCAGCCATCAAATCGACAACTGCCTTCTTTCTACTTTTTGTTATTATACTTCGCTCAACACTTGAAACAGTGGAGACGCCTTTCACTAAATCGCTCAACCATTTTTGATGTATTATTGAGTGTGTCGGATGAATTAAATCCTGAAGTGTAATCTTTTTCAGCTCTTCAACGGAGTAACCTGTGATGTAGGCAAAATGCTCGTTAACATCTACAAAACGTTGGAAGACGTCTATTACCGCCACCGCATTACTATCATTCTGGATAGATTCAACTTCATTTGACATTATCGATTCTTCAATGCGTTCTGGAAATTCTTGAGCAACAAACTCAGACTCAGCGACAGGATGATTATCATATAAAGGCTGCGAAATAGAATTTCCAATCACATTGCCAGACCCTTTATTATTCAACAATTCTTCTTTTATCACAGGATGATCGAACTTACAAATAAAGTCGCCATTTTTAAATCGCAACATCGAAATTACTAATGGCATTATGTTGCCATTTCTGTTTTTACAGTCAATGCTTTGTCGCGTAAGTCCACCATTTTCGCCAGCGACCAACAAAAATTTTATTTCTTCATTTGTGAGCTGATCATCAAAAAAATCTGCGAATGATAATTCTTTTAAAATAGAACGCTGATAGATTGCAAATAACTGAAGCGCCATTTGGTTTGCGTCTAATGCTTTATAACCATCAGCACTAAATAAAATAGCTGGTAAATCCTGTCGCTCTAAAAATAACGATAATGAAAGTTCATCTTTTGTGTCTGATTTTCTCTTTCCAACATGTTTAGAAAAAAAATACGCAGAGACTCCAATAATTACCAGAGTTGCAATAAATAAAATCCAAACGATTGTGGGCATCATTGGTCGTTATACACTTTTTGAGGACCACTTGTTCGGAATTTACCAGAAAAAGTTACAATAAAACAGAAATATCTTTAGTTAAACTCCTTGATTTTATTTTCGAGAAAATCGGCGAGTTTTTTCACATATCCTTCGGAAAAATCAAATTCAATTCCTGCGGTTTTATAAATTTCACCAATTGGTTTTGTATACCCGAGCGCTAGGGCCTCAAGATATTTTTGCAGAGTACTGCTTTCATCTTCGGAAAAATTCTTCCATATAGCTATAGCCCCTAATTGTGCGAAACCATATTCAATATAGTAAAACGGAACCTCGAAAATATGCAATTGCTTTTGCCATAAATTCTCTTTAGCATCTTCTAATCCTTCCCAATTTACAGCACTTCCAGAAAAACGACTGTAAGTTGCTTTCCATGCAGCGCGACGTTCTAAACGAGTATGAGTAGGATTTAAATACAACCAATGCTGGAATGCATCAACAGTTGCAATCCAAGGCAAGCCCTTTATAACATCTTCTATATGTTTAAGCTGAGCTCTTTTCAATTCACTTTTGTCAGCGAAATAACTATCCCAATATTTCATAGACATTAGCTCCATCGACATCGACGCCAACTCCGCTACTTCACTTGGAATATTTTTAAAATCTACCAAGTCTAATGGTTGGTCAACAATCGACTGTACTGCATGACCACCTTCGTGCACCATCGTAACTAAATCACGAAGTGTATTTGTTGAATTCATAAAAATAAAAGGCAATCCTGATTCATACAAAGGATAATTATATCCACCTGGCGCCTTCCCTTTCCGTGATTCAAGATCAAGATGCTTACGAGTTTGCAATTCCTGTATACAGCTTCCTAAAAACGGATTCAACTTATTAAAACAATCAATTGTTTTCTCAACCAAATCAGCATGCCCGTTAAAAGGACGCAACACTGATTTCCCTTCTGATTCAGCAGCTAAATCCCACGGCCTTAAGTCATTTAAATTCAAATCTTGCTGATGGGCTCTCTCACTTTGCTCGACTAATGGGACTAAGTGTTTTTCCACAGCCTCATGAAATTTAAAACAATCTTGGGATGTGTAATCGAAGCGACCAAGACTCGCAAACATATAATCGCGGTAATTATTAAACCCTGCATTTAATGCGATTTTATGTCGAAGTGCCAATAATGTATCAAACAAGTCATCTAATTTTTCTCTGTCCTGCAAACGACGAGACATCATTTTACGATAAACTGCTTCACGTTTATTTCTATCATGGAGCTCAAGATAATTACCAGCTTGTTGCATGGTTAATTCTTTACCATCTACTTCAACAGACATAGCACCAGCAATAGCCGCGTACTCTTGCTCTTTATTTTGCAATTCAGCAATGAGAGAAATATTCTCTTCTCTAAATAATTCAACACGTTTTTTTATCTGACGTAATAAAATATCAAAACCTACTTTGTTATAAGAATCAAGTCCTTGGTAAGCCAATAACTTTAAATCAAGATCATTACTATAAGGTGCAATTTTTGGTTGAATTTCAGAAACAAAAAACGTGTATTCATTTACTAACTGTTCATTTGTTGTATCACAACTCATTCGAATATATTTCCAACCCACATCTTCCTGCAATGCAGCTTCCAATTCGCTTCTGTCGCAAAGCCATTGTTCAAACTCTTCATTATTTACGATCACTCTGTTTTTCAAATCATCAAAATAAGACTGAAGGTCATCCCAACTTTTATAGGAGAAGTCCTTAGGCAAAAAAGTTCTTATTGTTTTATATGCCAATAATTCGTTCGTAAAATTCATATTGTTTTAGAATAAAGAAGCCCCTAAAATAAGGGGCTTTTTTAAATTAAGATTCTTTGTCAGTTGTTTTTTTTGCTGCTCTTTTTTTAGGAGCTTTTGGTTTTTCAGCAACTTCTTCTACTTGTACTTTTGCTTCCTCTACAACTTCTTCTACACTCTCTGTGGCTGGATTCATTGCGGCTTCGCTTTCTGGGGTCCCTACTAAATCTTTGATTAAACTATACCAAGCAAAAATTTTACGAATATCAGAAATGTGAACTCTTTCTTCATCATAATCTGGCAATACTTTCTTCAATACAGCTTTTAAATCTGCTGGTTCTGATTTAGTATTTACAGATGTAGCTAACGAATCATTCTCTTTCATTTTTTTGAAAGCCTCATAAAGCGGCATATCTTCTTCGTAAGTATAAATCGCAACATCTTTTAACATTACTATACGTTGTGTTGCTGATACGGGCATTCTTTTGTTATCAGAAATACCTTCAACAACAAAACCGCCATTACGCATTTGCGCCACCATCTTGTACAAACCTGGACTTCCTGGCACTGAAATAATTTTCTCGAAACTCATAGTGTTATTTTATTGAGATTGCAAAGGTAAAATAATGTTTGATATTTCATAACCTTGCACATGATTTAATCCTAATAACAAGCCAAACAACACATTAAAAGTCTCTTGAAATTAACCAACAAAAATGGTTGATTACTTTTTTGAATTTCCGACAATTGACACTGTAAAATTTCTAAATTCGGAAGATTAAATTTTGTCATATGTTGTCAAAAAGAGCAATAAAAAAAGTTGCAGTATTAGGCTCAGGAATAATGGGATCGCGTATTGCATGTCATTTTGCTAATATTGGAGTATCTGTTTTATTGCTGGACATTGTCCCGAAAGAACTAACAGAGGAAGAAAGTAAAATAGGTATTACAAAAGATAATACGGCTTTTAAAAACAAGATAGTTGATGCATCGTTAAAAAATTCCATCACATCTAAGCCTTCCCCGCTTTATTCACAATCGGGCATAAGCTTCATTCAAACAGGTAACTTTATTGATGATTTATCGAAGATCAGTGAATGCGATTGGATCATTGAGGTAGTGATTGAGAATTTGGCAATTAAAAAACAACTTTACGATGAAGTTGAAAAATATAGAAAACCAGATACGCTAATAACAACAAATACTTCGGGAATTCCGATTGGCTTATTGACAGATGGTAGAAGTGAAAACTTTAAACAACATTTTTGTGGCTCCCATTTTTTTAACCCACCGCGTTATTTACGATTACTAGAGATTATTCCAGGAAAAGAAACCAAAAAAGAGGTTATCGATTTTTTAATGAACTATGGTTCGCTCTTCCTTGGAAAAACTACGATAGAGTGTTTAGATACTCCTGCTTTTATAGCTAATAGAATCGGGGTTTACAGTATCCTATCCCTATTTCATTTAGTAGAACAATCTGACTTCTCTGTTAATGATATCGATTTATTTACAGGAACTATTATCGGTCGACCTAAATCAGCAACGTTTAGAACATGTGATGTTGTTGGATTAGACACACTCGTTCACGTTAGCAACAATTTAGCAACAGCGCTTCCCGAAGGAAAAGAAAAGAAAACATTTGAGTTGCCAGGATTTATGTCTCAAATGATGGAGAAGAAATGGTTGGGAGATAAAACGAAACAAGGATTTTTCAAAAAATCAAAAGATGAAAAAGGCAAGACAATTTATTTGTCTCTTGATCTTAAAACGTTTGAGTACAGTCTTCAGAAAAAGAATAAATATGAATCGATTGAAAGTGCAAAAAGTATTGACGACACGAGACAGCGCATTGCTTTTTTAATTCAAGCAAAAGATAAGGCTGGCGACTTTTACCGAAAATCATTTTTCAGTTTGTTTGAATTTGTATCGAATAAGATCAATGAAATATCACCCGATTTATTTCGTATAGACGAGGCGTTAGAGGCGGGTTTTGGATGGGATTTAGGTCCGTTTAAAACGTGGGATGCAATTGGTATTAAAGAATCGGTTAAAGCAATGGAACAACTTGGATTTACTCCTGCTCCATGGATTTATTCAATGATAGAAGCTGGAAATACTTCGTTCTATAAATTCGAAAATGGAATTGGCAGTTATTACGATCCGAATACGAATGCTTATATCACAATTCCAAATCAGCAATCGAGTGTTCAGTTATACCCATTGCGCAAAGAGAAAACAGTTTGGAAAAATAGCGGATGTAATATTATCGATATTGGAGAAGATGTGATTTGCTGTGAGTTTACCACAAAGATGAACACTATGGGTGGGGAGGTAATTGCTGGAGTAAACAAAGCGATAGAACTCGCTGAGAAAAACTACAAAGGCCTTGTAATCGGGAATGAAGGCGCAAACTTTTCAGCAGGTGCTAACCTCGCTATGATTTTCATGATGGCTATCGAACAAGAATACGACGAAATTGATATGGCCATCCGTATGTTTCAGAACATGAATATGCGTATTCGTTATTCATCGGTGCCTGTTGTTGTAGCCCCATTCGGATTAACCTTAGGTGGTGGTTGCGAGATGACCTTGCACGCAGACAAAGTACAAGCGCATGCGGAGCTTTATACTGGGTTGGTTGAATTTGGTGTTGGATTAATTCCTGGAGGTGGTGGTACAAAAGAATTGGCCTTGCGACTTTCGGATTCATTGAAAGAAGGAGACATTCAACTGAATTCTCTTCGTTCGAATTTTCTAACCATCGGACAAGCTAAAGTTTCTACTTCTGCGAAAGAAGCATTTGAAATGGGAATCTTAAAAGCAGGACGAGATGCCATCACGATGAATAGAAATCAATTGCTTTTTGATGCAAGAAATAGTGTAGTTGCCCTTGCAGATGCGGGCTATACGCAACCTCAAAAACGTAAAAACATCAAAGTATTAGGCAAACAAGGATTAGGATTAATATGGGTAGGGGCAAACAGTATGAAAAGCGGAAATTACATTTCGAGCCATGATGAATACATCAGTAAAAAGCTTGGTTATGTGATGTGTGGTGGAGAACTTTCTTCGCCGACAGAAGTCTCTGAACAATACCTTTTAGACCTTGAGCGAGAGGTGTTTTTATCCTTAACAGGCGAAAAAAAGACCTTAGAACGCATACAATCGATATTAACTTCGGGAAAACCTTTGCGGAATTAAATAAAATATTAATTTTATCACCTGAAAAAACTGTTGCATATGCATAAGTACAAAATTTTACTCTTATCCCTTCTGATGATTCCTTTTATCAGCTTCTCGCAAACAGAGGAAAAACCGAAGTACGCGCCGGGCAAGGAAAAACATCGTAACAAAACTGATGAATTTGGTCAAAAGCAAGGAACCTGGAAGACCTTCAATTCATATGGTGACATCATGACAGAAGTAGAATATCTGAATGATAAACGCCAAGGAGTTTCAAAGCGTTACTATCCTTACGGTAAAATTATGGAAGAACAAGAATTCCAGAATGGTATTAAAGAAGGTGTTTACAAAAGATATTACTATTCAGGAACTGTTAAGCAGGACGGAGAATACATCGCAGGGAAGAAAGATGGTAAATGGACTCGTTATTTTGAAGATGGAGAAGTTGCAGCAGAAGGTTCATACAAGAATAACAAGAAAGACGGTGAATGGAGAACTTTTAATCGCAAAGGACAATTAATTGCGACTGCTTCATACAAAGATGGAGTCGATCAAAAGGCTGCTGCTGAAGAGGCTAGAAAAGCTGCAGAAGCTAAAAAGGCTGCCGATGCTAAGAAAGCAAAGAATAGTGGGAAGCCAGGAGGAACCACTACTCCTTCAGGGGGTAACACCACTGCACCAGCGGATACAACAAAAAAATAATTTCATTATAAACCCGCTGAAAAGCGGGTTTTTTATTTCCATATTATGAACGCATATATTGTTACTGGATACCGATCAGCGATAGGCAAAGCACCTAAAGGCAAATTAAAAAACGTACGTCCGGATGACCTGGCCGCTACAGTAGTCAAACATTTAATTGGCTCATTGGATAATTTTGATGTAAACCTGATTGATGATGTCATTGTAGGCAATGCTACGCCTGAAGCTGAGCAAGGATTGAACATTGGCCGTATGATTTCTTTAATGGGCTTAAATACGGTGAAGGTTCCTGGCATGACGGTTAATCGTTATTGTGCATCAGGATTAGAAACAATTGCAATAGCAGCAGCGAAAATTAATGCAGGTTTATCTGATTGTATTCTTGCTGGTGGAGTTGAATGTATGTCCCCAATTCCATTTGGTGGATGGAGAATTGTTCCAAATTACGAAGTGGCCAAATCAAATCCTGAATACTATTGGGGAATGGGATTAACAGCAGAAGCAGTAGCAAAAGAATATCATATATCGCGTGAAGATCAAGATGTATTTTCTTATAATAGTCACAAGAAAGCTGTAAGTGCAATAACAGAGGGTAAGTTCAAATCACAGATAGTTCCTATTCATGTTGATGAGTTGTTACTTGATGAAAACTTCAAACAAAAAAAAGTCAACTTTACTTTTGATACAGATGAAGGTCCTCGAGCAGATACCTCCATTGAAAAGTTAAACTCTTTGAAGCCTGTATTTGATGCACAAGGATGTATAACTGCTGGTAATTCATCACAGACATCAGATGGGGCTGCTTTCGTTCTTGTAGTATCAGAGAAGTTTTTAAAAGAACATAATTTAACTCCGCGATTACGTTTTGTAAATTATGCTGTTGCAGGTGTTGAACCAAGAATTATGGGAATTGGTCCTGTTGAAGCTATTCCGATGGTATTAAAAAAATCAGGTTTATCCCTAAGCAACATTGACTTGATTGAATTGAATGAAGCATTTGCATCGCAAGCGTTAGCTGTTATGCGCAAACTCGACATTAACCAAGAATTTGTTAACGTTAACGGGGGTGCAATAGCGTTAGGACATCCTCTTGGTTGTAGTGGAGCAAAGCTTACAGTTCAATTAATGAACGAATTAGAATTAACAAACAAAAAATACGGCATGGTGACTATGTGTGTTGGTACAGGACAAGGGGCTGCTGGGATTTTTGAAAAAGTTTAGAAAATCACGATGCCATTAAAAGAGCAATGGATATTATTAATTAGTACCCCAATTTACATTGTGGTGATACTGGCAGAGATTATTCTAAGTAATATTCAACTAAGGAAATTTTATTCTGTTAAAGAAACGATTCTGAATGTTTACTTAAGCGTTTTGAATGGCGGCATTGATGTTTTATTCCGTATTATTTATGTCGGAGTGCTTTTATGGTTTTACGAACATCGGATTATTGAAACGTGGAGCAGCGCCCTACTCTACTGGGTTGCCATTTTTATTGCTGAAGATTTTATGTATTACTGGGAACATCGTTTTGATCACAAGATACGATTATTCTGGGCGGTGCATGTTACTCATCATTCATCTGAAGAGTTTAATTTAACAACAGGATTTCGCTCATCGGTATTTCAACCACTTTATCGTTTTATCTATTTCATACCATTAGCATTATTAGGGTTTTCTCCGTTGGATATCATTTTTGTCTATGCAGCTACGCAGATATATGGAATATTAGTGCATACACAGTATATAGATAAAATGCCAGCATGGTTTGAAACAATTTTTGTAAGTCCATCGCACCATCGCGTACATCATGCAAGTAACATCAGATATCTCGATAGAAATATGGGAATGGTTTTAATTATCTGGGATAAATTTTTTGGCACCTTTGAAGAAGAACGCAAGGACGAGAACATTGTATACGGCTTGACGAAACCGCTAGATGAAAAACACCATCCAGTAAAAATTGTAACGCACGAATGGCAATCGATCTGGAACGATTTAAAAAAACCTATTGGATTAAAAACCAAACTAAAATATTTATACATGCCTCCTGGTTGGAGTCATGATGGCAGCACAAAAACTTCTGACCAATTACGAGCTGAATTAAATAACGACTAACGATTTACTTTTCTATTATGACTCATCAAAAATCACTTACAAAAAAACTCCAATTGTTTTGGAAAAAAGCCGGACCCGGATTAGTAACAGGAGCAAGTGATGATGATCCTTCGGGAATTGCCACCTACTCACAGGCAGGAGCGGCATTTGGATTAAAAACATTGTGGACAGCTATCATTGCATTTCCATTAATGGCTGTTATCCAACAGATGTGCGCAAAAATCGGATTAGTGACATCGCAGGGATTAACAGGCACATTAAAAAAAAATTATCCGAGATGGGTATTATATGTAATGCTTTTATTCAGCTTTCCGGCTATTGTATTAAACATAGGTGCAGATATCGCAGGAATGGGTGCTGTTGGCAATTTATTATTTCCTTCAATTGATCAAAGTTATTTTTCGGTACTATTCACTGTTTTGCTGTTAGTAATGATTGTATACCTTCCTTATCAACGCATGGCTTCATTATTAAAGAACTTATGTGTGGTAATGCTGGTTTATTTCATTGTTCCTTTTTTGTACAAGCAAGATTTATCCGCAATTATTAAATCTACATTTATTCCCACTTTCGAATGGAGCAAAGCATATTTGATGGTGATTGTTGGAATACTTGGTACAACAATATCACCTTACCTGTTTTTCTGGCAAGCATCAGTTGAAGTAGAAGAAATGAAATCACGAAAAAAACATTTAATCGTGAACAAGAAAATTATTCATGAAATGAAAACCGATGTAGATTTTGGGATGGCGATATCGGGTTTGGTAATGTATTTTATTATTCTAACAACGGGAAGTGTTTTATTTCCTTCGGGGATTACGCAAATAGATACTGTTGAACAAGCCGCATTGGCATTAAAACCATTGGCTGGTAATATGACCTATTTATTATTTGCCATTGGTGTAATTGGGACTGGTTTAATTGCGATTCCTGTATTAAGTGGATCGTTGTCGTATATTTTTACCGAGACGTTTGGCTGGAAACAGGGGCTGGATAAAAAATTTCACGAAGCAAAAGGGTTTTATGTCATAATTGCGATCTCATTATTGATTGGCTTATCGATTAATTACATCGGACTCTCCCCTATCAAGGCATTAATCTACACAGCGATTCTATATGGAATAACAGCACCTGTTTTGATTGGAATCATTTTACACATATCGAACAATAAAAACGTTATGGGTAAATTTGTGAATGATAAAAAGACAAATGTCATCGGATTCGCAGCTTTAATAATAATGAGTGTAGCGGCAGGAATGTTGATTTATTTTCAATTTAACTAAACAAAAATTGCTTTTTTGATAATTATAACTGCTTTTGAAAATAAGATTTCACTTTTTAATAAATATGAAAAATTAACTGCGTACCTTGCAAAAAAAAATTAATGGCCAAATCGAGCAGCACATCTAACAAAAAAGATAGAGAAAAACGAAAACAAAAAGAACGTAAGGAAAAGCTAGAAAAGAAAGCAGACCGCAAAAACACAAAGGCAAAAACTTTTGATGAAATGATTGCCTATGTAGATGAATTTGGAAGAATATCTTCCACTCCTGTTGCACAACGTGTTCCAGTTGATTTAGATAGTATTGAAATCTCAGTCACACGTCAGACAGCAAGTGAAGAAGCAGAACCTAAAACAGGAACTGTATTCTCATTTGATGAAACTAAGGGTTACGGATTTATTAAAGACTCTAATAGCAATGACAGCATTTTTGTTCATTCATCGGCACTAAGTACACCAATTAAAGCTGGAAATAAAGTAACATTTGATGTTGAAAAAGGCGACCGTGGATTTTACGCAGTGAATGTTAAACTAGTGGTTTAAAAACAGCTGCTAATTTTTAATTAAAATTTTATTATAAATTTCTATAAATTTTATTGAGAATAAATAAAAAGCCCATCCAGGTTATAACCAGGATGGGCTAGTGTTTATTAAAGAATTAAATTATGCTAATTTTACATTAACAGCATTTAAACCTTTTTTACCGTTCTCGACATCAAAAGTCACATTGTCATTTTCACGGATGTCATCTTTTAAACCACTTACGTGTACAAAGATTTCTTCTCCAGTTTCTGCATCTTTAATAAAACCAAATCCTTTTGTTGAATTAAAGAATTTTACTACTCCATTTTTCATTTTTTGATAATTTTAATTTATTGAATAACAAAGATACATTTAAAAAACCATCTTTTCTACTTTTATTAGAATAAATCTTGTGAAATTCAAATATTTACATGGAAGCCATCCAATAATATCATATTTATAAGAATCAAACGGCCATTAATTCATTAAAAAACCTAGGCATCGGGAATATTCGGCTCAACCAAGCACTTTAACTTATCCAAAGATTCTTGCCAGCCCAGGTAACACATTTCAGCAGGAATCACATCTGGAATTCCTTCTTGTGAAACAATAAGCTCGGTACCACAAATCACTTTTCGCAACTCTATCCTAGTGATTATTTGTCCTGGCAAATTCGGATCATCAAATTTATCAGTGTAAACTAATAGTTGATTAGGAATAATTTCGAGGTACTCGCCTCCAAAAGTATGGCTGTTGCCTGTTGTGAAATTGGTGAACGACATTTTATAATGTCCGCCAACCCTTAAATCCATGTCATGTACCATACCAATAAATCCGTTGGGAGGCATCCATGATGCTAATGCAACTGAATCTACAAATGCTTTATAAACTTTTTCAGGACTCGCCTTTAATACTCGATGAAGTGAAATTTTATTACTTGCCATACTGTTTTTTTAGGGAAAGCAAAATTAGGATTAAAAATGATTTGAGATTAAATAAATCTTCCTAGACAAAAAGTGTAAGAAGCATTGTAAAATTATTAATCATTATTACTTCGAAAGGAGCGTTTTTGCCGGTAATAATTTTTATAATTAAGAAAGGCAGTATTACACTCATAAAGATGACTAGATTGCAAAACAGAAATCTCATTCCATGATTTCAATTCTTCAAAAAATCCTTCTTGATCATCCATCCACCAGGATTTTAAGTCGGGGCACCATTGCGCTTTGAATTTCAATTTTATTTTTGCTATTAAATTCTCGTTGTATCTAAAATAAATCAACCAAACACGTCGTGAGCGAATGCGTCCGGGACGAACTAGTACTTTAAACTTTGATTTCATCCTGCAAATAAATAATCAAAAAATCAGAATAGCCGTTTACAAACGTTTAGTTTTTAACGGAATTGTTTTATTTGTTTTTTTGACACTCTTGTTATTTGATTTGTTAATACTCTTGTTATTTAATTTTTCAATACTCTTATTATTTGTTTTTTTGATGCTCTTGTTATTTGATTTGTTAATATTCTTGTTATTTGATTTGTTAATGCTCTTGTTATTTGATTTTTCAATACTCTTATTATTTGTTTTTTTGATACTCTTGTTATTTGTTTTTTTGATACTAATGTTATTTGATTTTTCAATACTCTTATCGTTAAAAACGCCTTGTAATTTCTTTTGCAAAACCGTTTTACTCGGTAATTGAGTTTTATATTCAGATACCATAGTTGGCGATAAGCTTCTGCTTAATGCATATTCGACTACTTCATGATCTTTATCTTTACAAAGTAAAATACCAATACTCGGATTTTCGTTTGATTTTCGAACATCACGATCCAATGATTCCAAATAAAAATTCATTTGTCCGATATGCTCTGGTTTAAATTTATCGGACTTCAATTCGATGGCAATCAAGCAATGCAATGTCCTATGATAAAAAAGCAAATCAATAAAAAAATCACTCTTACCTACTTGCAGTTTATATTGTTCTGCAACGAATAAAAAATCTTTCCCAAATTCGAGCATTACACTTTTCATTTGTTTTATTATTCCTGCTTGAAGATCCTTTTCATTATGCAAGTGAGGAAGATTTAAAAACTCGAACACATAACTATCTTTAAAGGTATTTGTTACATCATTTTTAAATTCTCTCACCAGTGGTGAGAGTTTTGAATTTCCAATCATTGTCCTTTCAAATAGACTAGCAGAAATTTGACGCTCTAAGTCCCGTTTACTATAATTTTCTTGCACAGATAGTTTTATGTAAAACTCTCTTTCTTCAATCGTTCTGCACCTCGAGAAAATTATCAAATTATTAGTCCAGCTCAAAACTCTCACCAGTGGTGAGAGTTTTGGTTGATCTTTATAGCATTCATAAAACTGCTTCATCCTCCATAGATTCTTGTCAGAAAATCCTTTAAAATCAGGTTCGATTTTTTGAATATAATTAGCTAATTCCGTAACGACCCCATCACCCCATTCCGATTTTTGAATTTTATTACTAATATGCTCGCCTACTCTCCAATACAAATTAATCATTTCTGTATTGACAGCTTTAATCGCATTAAAACGAGCCTCTTTAATTAAGCGAACTACATCTTGAAATCGTTTATCCATCACGTAAAAAAATTATTTATACAAAGCCATTGAAAAATGAGCTTCTATTTCAGGAACAAATAAACTAATTAAAAACTACAATAGCCGTTTACAAACGTTTAGTTTTTAACCAATGAGTTTTTTAAGAAGTGATTGTTTGCTTAGATCTTATAAGCAGCTCGCTTTAAACGATCATTGATTGCTAAGCCTAAATCAAATTCAGGTAATAAAAAAGCGTATATCTTGTTTATACTTTCATCTGTATCTAACATCCGAAGAAAAGAAAACAAATTAGCTGCTGCTTCTTTGTAATCTGCGTTTGTCGATAAATTAAAAACCTGCTCATTACCTTTGACCTCGTAATCTCCAAAAACAATTATTGCAACCGAATTATCAAATGAAAAATCACTTGCTATATCTTTTAAAAGATATAATGGCTTTTGCGGGGCATAATGACTATTTAACATACCAGGTGCCTTAGGGTCCGAAGACGAATTGACTTCTACTTTAATCTCACCACACACATTACGTATATCCTCTAGCGTTAGTCCGCCTAAACGATAAACAACAGGTACTTCTCCTTCAAATCCAACGATAGTACTTTCCACACCTACTTCACAAGGGCCACCATCTAATATCATTGGAATTTTGTTTTGCAATTGAGCGAAAACATGTTGTGGTGTGGTAGGACTAATATATCCGAAAGGATTTGCACTCGGTGCTGCTAATGGAAAATTGAGTTGTTGAAGTAATTGTAAAGTAAAAGGATGGTCCGGCATTCGAATTCCAACAGTATCTAATCCAGAAGTAACTTCATCAGGAATAATTTCTTGCTTTGGCAAAACTACCGTTAACGGACCAGGCCAAAAGGCATCCATTAATTTTTGCGCATTCGCAGGAATTTGTCGCGCATATAATGCAACATCCGATTTGTTTCCAATATGAACAATTAACGGATCGAATGAAGGGCGCTGCTTCGCATTAAAAATCTCAACAACTGCTGCTTTATCAAGTGCATTAGCTGCTAATCCATAGACCGTTTCGGTTGGAATTGCGACTAATTGACTACGATTTAAAAATTCAGCAGCCTCTTCGATTGATGATGAAATTTTTGTTTCCACAAGGCGAAAATAAGCAATGTAATTTAATACAAAAGATTAGGTCTTATCTATACTAATAAGCATCATTATAAAATGATAACGAAAGTTTGTTATTCATCGTAGTAATGTGCAGTTTTGTTTAAAATTTCAGACCCAATGGAAAACATCAATAACCACCTAAAAGGTGGAGCTTTTTTAATTAGCGAATCAGACTATAACGCGAACTTTATACCCGAAGAATTTAACGAGGAACATAAGCTAATGGCCGATACTGCCCATGAGTTTTTAAAGCAGCATGTCGATACTCAGTTGGATAAAATAGATGCGATGGAACCAGGCCTGATGCCATCGTTGATTGACCAAGCAGGAGAATTAGGCTTGTTAGGCGTGGCTATTCCAGAACAATATGGTGGCTTTGGAAAGGATTTTATTACTTCGATATTAATGACAGAGGTATTGGGAGCTGGCCATTCTTTTTCGGTTGCAATGGCAGCGCATACAGGAATTGGAACACTACCTATTTTATATTTCGGAAATGATGGGCAAAAAGCAAAGTATTTACCTAAACTAGCTACTGGCGAATGGAAGGGTAGTTATTGTTTAACAGAGCC
>CANGJU010000016.1 GCA_947453935.1 Bacteroidota bacterium
AATTTTACAACAACGATATGTGCGAATCAGCAAATTTGTTTTACAATTAACTCAATCGATCTTGACAATAACCAATCAATAACATTAAACTGCAATAATGGAATTCCGAATGCAAGTTATGTTATAACACCTGGCAATCGACCAAGCTTAACATTTTGCTGGACGCCAACCACTGCAGACATCAGCAATACACCACATACATTTACTATCACAGTAAAAGATGATGCTTGTCCAACAAATGGAGCACAAACATTTTCTTATTCGATTTTAGTTAATGGTCCGCAGTTTATAATTGCCTCATCAAATAACAATTGCAATAGCGCCCTAGGTTCACAATTATCCATTTCCTCACCAACAAGTACTTTCTATTCGTATTTATGGAACAATGGAGCAACGACTTCATCAATAACAAATCTCACAACAGGAACATATTCAGTAACTGCGACTGATCAAAATGGATGTAGCGTTAATCAAACATTCACCCTTACCTCTAACGGTATGGCTGTTACGCCAATTATTATTCAACCTACTTGTCAGGGATTAAACAACGGAGCGATATCATTAACAACTATCGGCGGAACAGCACCGTATAGTTATAACTGGAATAATGGTGCAACAACAAAAGACATACAACAACTTGCAGCAGGGAATTATAGCGTGATTGTTACTGATGTAAATGGATGTACTAACAGCTTAAATTATCAATTAAATAACAATTCTACATTATCGCTCAGTCAAACATCAGGCAATGTTAATTGCAGCAATAGCAACAATGGCTGGATTAACGTAATAGCAACAGGAGGAAGCAATCCTTATTCTTATCAATGGAATAATGGACTTACTACAAGCACAATTAATAATTTAAGTCAAGGTAATTACGTTTTAACATGTACTGATGCTAACGGCTGTCAGGACACAATATCAGTTGCAATTGCTGGATCGCAGGATAGTATAGATGTAACTTTCAATGTAAGTGATGTGAAATGTTTTGGAGATAGTACCGGATTTATCAGCACAACCATTAGTGGTGGCACCGCTCCTTATACTTATTTATGGAACAACAATCAAACAACATCAAGCATTTATAATCTACAACAAGGAATTTACGCTATTACTATTACTGATGCTAACGGGTGTGAAGTAACTAAAAGCGTAAGTTTATCTCAACCACTATCTCCACTACAAATCACCGCAAGTCAGTACAATATTTCCTGCAAAGGCGATTCTACCGGAGCAGTTGAATTATTTGTGAGTGGTGCGTTAGGCAACTATACCTATTTATGGAGCAACGATTCAACTACCAAAAGAATTGAAAATTTATCAGCAGGCATTTACAGTGTTACTGTGTCCGATTTAAATGGATGTTCCCTTTATAAATCATATCAGATAACTGAACCAGATAGTGCTTTGACATTAACATTATCAGGCAGCAATGCACCTTGTTCATCCAACAATACTTCAACAATTACATCTCATATCACAGGAGGACAAGCACCTTACAATTATTTATGGAGTACAGGCGTACAATCAACAACATTAAATACTAATTTAAATGGCAATTATTCGCTAACAATAACAGATGCAAATGGGTGTTCAATTAATCAAATAACAAGTATTAATAATAACTCAACACCTATTTCAATAATTCCCGCTTCCCAAAACATTAATTGCGCAATTGGTCAAGCAGGATTTATAAGTATTAACGTAAACGGCGGAACAGCTCCTTATCAATATTTATGGAGTAATGGTAACACCATAAATGCAATCAATAACATTAGCGCAGGTAGTTACACATGTACAATCACAGATGCAAACGGATGTACAAAAGAATTTACAAAATCGATTACAGATATTACTAACGTACATGCACAAGTGCTAGACAACAATGAAATTTGCGTTGGAGAATATGCATCACTTCAATGCGACTCATTTCCTTCATCAACCTATCAATGGTATTATAACAATGAACCATTAATTGGCGCAACAACTTCAACATTTACTAGTCCTGTGGGTGGTACATATTATGTTATTGTATCAACTCCATGTGGCAGTTATCAATCGAACAATATAGAAATTGTTGTTCACGCATTAAATCATGTTCAGGTCAACAGCGACTTAATAATTTGTCAGGGAGAAAGCGCACAACTACATGCATCAGGAGGTGCGAGTTACCAATGGACACCAGCAATAAACATTGACAATGCAAATTTTTCAGATCCAACCGTAGCACCAGATTTTTCTACTGACTATAAAGTTACAATTACTGATCAATATGGATGTACTGCAACAGCGACAGTAAAAGTTTCTGTTATGTGTGATTCAATAGATGCTCCGAATGGATTCTCTCCAAATAATGATGGCATCAATGATTATTTTAACATAAAAGGAATCGAAGATTTTGAAGGCAATGTCGTTTTCATTTATAACAGATGGGGAAATTTAGTTTTCAAGCAAAAAAATTATGATAATAAATGGGATGGCAAATGCAATGTGAGCGGAGCTTTAATGGACCAAGATTTACCAGAAGGAACATATTATTTTCTAATCGATTTAAATAACGAAGGAAAACCACTAAGTGGATACGTGGTATTAAAAAGATAAATTATAAAATGAAGTTAATTAAACATATCATTCTATTCGTGTTATTGATTGGCACAACTGAGACTTATGCTCAGTTCGAGCCTCAATTCACGCAGTATATGTTTAACGAAACATTTATAAATCCGGCTTATGCTGGAAGTCGTGATCATGCTGCTTTCACTGCTGCATATCGCAATCAATGGGTTGGTATGGATGGCGCACCCAAAACACAAACATTCAGCGGGCATATGCCATTTAGAAATCAGAAGTCGGCATTTGGATTAGCCATTATGAATGATGAAATATCTGTGATACATGATTTTTATGTTTTTGGAACCTATGCTTATCGTATTCATTTACCAAAAGGAAATTTAGCAATGGGTTTACAAGGAGGACTTGTGAACCATCAAGAAAAACTAGGCGACGTAAAAACACAAGATATAGGTGATATTAGTTTTTTAGGCACACCTAAAATAACAGTTCCTAATACAGGATTTGGTATTTACTATAACCAACCTAACGCATATATTGGATTATCAATTCCAAGAATGATTACAAATAAAGTAGATCCATCAACAAGTAAATCTCTAAACACTGTCAATATAGACAACTGGCATTATTTCATGATGGGAGGATATGTATACCCTATTAA
The DNA here is from genome assembly GCA_947453935.1 of Bacteroidota bacterium. Taxonomy (GTDB): domain Bacteria; phylum Bacteroidota; class Bacteroidia; order AKYH767-A; family OLB10; genus CAINEC01. The sequence continues at coordinate 3,233 of CANGJU010000016.1, forward strand.
TGATGGAATAAAAATCAAGGCAACCTTTATGTTAAAAGGAGTAAAGGGTGCTCCTGTTTCTTCGGATATTGGCGCACATATTTTGTTTAATGAATCAATTTGGATTGGTGCTAATTATAGAGCTAAGGATTCATGGGCTGCATTATTGTCAATGCAAATAAACAAGCAATTGCGAATGGGCTACTCTTTTGATTACACCATTAGTCAATTAAAGAGAGTAAACTCAGGAACACATGAAATAACAATAGGCTACGATTTTTCATTTGATAAAAACAATGTAGTAACACCTAGGTATTTTTAACGATGCGCTACCTCCTATTTGTTTTATCACTTTTATATTGCTTACAATCGAAAGCGCAGCAAAAAACAATTGAACTAGCTGATAAATTTTATGTACAAGGAAATTATATCAATGCCATTACACAATATGAAAAATGTAATTCGGATAATTTTACAATTGATGTAAAAAAGAAAGTTATTAATTGTTATCGTTTAACGAATCAACTATCAAAAGCTGAATCATATCTTCACGACGTTTGTACTACAACACAAGACGAAATTTATTGCAACTATTATTTAAACTTATTAATTCAAAATAAGGATTACGAAAAAATCAAATCACTTTCTGATCAAGGAATTTTCAAAACTGATTTTTCAATCATAAAGAATATAATAGAAGCTTTGTATCGAGATACGTCAAATTATAAAATTGCAACGATACGAATCAATTCTGAATTCGCAGAAATGGGAATGGTGCAATATAAAAATGGATTTATATTTTGTTCTAGCAGACCAACCAACACAATTATTGAACGCAAACATACATGGACAAATCAGTCATTTCTAAAATTGTTTTATTCTGAAAACGCGAATGAAAATTGGTCGGAGCCAACACTTTTCAACTCTGAAATCACAAGCAAATACAATTTAGGACCATTATGTATCAGCAATAAAGGTAAAGATCTATGGTTAACAGAAAACAATTCGGACAAAGACGAACTTTCATCAGAAAAAAAATTCAAATTAAAAATCGTTTATTATAAATTGATTGATTCAAAATGGATAAAGCAAAAGGATTTTATCTATAACAACTCGAATTATAATATTGCACATCCCGCAGTTAGTGAAGATGGCAACACCATGTACTTTGCTAGTGATAAGCCAGGTGGTTTTGGCGGAATGGATATTTATGTATCACATAAAACAAAAAAGGGATGGAGTACACCAGTTAATTTAGGAACACAAATAAACACTATTGGAAACGAAGTCTTCCCCACCCTGTTACCTGATGGAACAATTTACTTTTCGTCGGATGGGCTGATTGGATTAGGAGGATTAGATTTGTTTTTCTCAAAAAATATCAATGATAATTTCTTAGAGCCTGTTAATGTTGGGGCACCATTAAATTCAGTTGCAGATGATTTTCATTTTATATATGATTCTAAAAACGGAAATGGATATCTGTCATCTAACAGAATAAACCTTGGTTTAAATGATGACATTTTTAAGTTTACAAAATCAGAATCGAATGAATCAACTAAGTTAAATTCAGAAGAATTAAAAAGTGAAAACAAAGATGATTTAACAATTATTCGAAAAATTAATATCATCGATAAATCAGACAACACACCGATTTCTGGTGTTAAAATAATCGATGATAAAAACAATTTAATAAGTTTATCAGACAACAATGGAATGATTTACATAGATAGTTGTTATCACAAAATAAAACTTTTCAAAGACGGCTATAACGCGAAGGAAATTGTATTCAATGAATTTAAAAACGATACTAAATTCGAGATGAAAAAGAATGATGGAATAGCAAATTCATCTTGGTATAAAATCATTTATTACGATATCGACAAAAGTGATATAAGAAAAGACATGACCAAAGAAGTAAATGAAATTGTTACGTTTTTACTGGCACATCCTGAATTAAAAATCACAATCACATCGTTCACTGATAGCAGAGCAAGTGTAAACTACAATGAAAAACTATCACAACGAAGAACAACATCAATTGAACAATTTTTATTACTACACGGAATACCTAAAAAGCAAATTGCAAAATCTGCCTGGATGGGAGAAGGCATTCTTGTCAATAATTGTGGAGATGATTTACCGTGCACAGAAGAAATGCACCAACTTAACCGCCGTACTGAAGTTTTCGTGAGCGGTATAGTTAAATAACATAATCAGTTCTATTTTTTAGTAGTTTAGCAAACAGATATATGATAAAAACTGTTGCTACATTTCTATTCATTTTGTTTTTCAATAATGGCTATTGCCAGAATAATGATGGATTTCCCAAAGGTGAATTCGGACTAAAATCAAGTGTAAATAGTTTTTTTCAAGAAGAGAAAAAAATTTGGACGAGTCCTTTTAAAATAAAGAAAAACGACCTGAATTATATTTTGCCGGCAGCAGCTGGATTAGGAATGTTTTATACATTAGACCAACCTATTCGTCGTGAATTATTATATTTCAACAACCATCAATCATCTGTTAACTCATTCAACAAAAACATTACTTATTTAGGTGATGGCGCAGTTAATATTGGAATATCCTCTTTATTTGTTTTAAATGGAGTCCTCTTCAACAATCATAAAAGCATTGAGACTGGTTATCTTTCTTCAAAGGCAATTGTCCACGCAGGCATTTTAGTATTCGTATTAAAAACAATTGCGGGAAGAGAACGTCCTTTTTATAATGATCATCAAGGTCGTTTTCATTTACTCAACAAATTAGAATCAGGTTCAGCGTACCATTCTTTTCCTTCGGGACATACTATCACCGCATTTTCTATGGCCACAGTAATTGCTAAAGAATACAGTGATAAAAAATGGATTGGTATTACATCTTACGGACTTGCTTCATTAGTTGGAATATCTCGTATAGGACTAGACAAACACTGGGCTTCCGATATTTTTATTGGAAGCATTTTAGGATATGTAATTGGAAACTTTACGTATAAAAATCATCAACAACGATGGCATGTTATTCCATCAGCTAGCTCAAAAAGTATAACTTTAAACATTATTAAAAACATTTAAATGAAAAAGAAAGTAATTAGCATTTGTACAATTGGTGCATTATTCATTGCTGGTTGTACATCTAACAATACAAGCAATGAAAGCTGCAATAAAGAAGGCGACTTAAATCCAAACGGATCAAGCGAACTTTCACTTATCATGCGTAAGATGGCTGCTCATTTAGCAGATAACCGTGATGCATTAAAAGCGGGTATGGGAATAGTTGCAGCACCAAAAGAAATCGAAAATCTGTTAACCGCAAAAAAGACAGATGAGGACATCGATAAAACAATTTATGATGGTTACGCTAAATTATACCAGCAGCGAATTATCGAATTGAATGAAACAGCAGATGCACCTGATAGTATAAAAATAAAAGCGCATAATAATCTTGTGAGTACTTGCAGAGATTGCCATAGTAATTTTTGTCCAGGACCGATGGTTGTTATAAATCAGCTAGACATAAAATAAAAAATCCCCGAGTTTTACTCGGGGATTTTTTTGTGTATTTGGAATTTTAATAATCCCATAGTCCGATTTCGAAATTCACCATTTCCTGTTTGATTTTTTCCGCTTCCAATAAGCGATCCATAGGAGTAGTTCTGTACGTGTCAATTGGACGATCGTAGATATTTTCTTCTTTTGTAATAAAGCTATTAAACATACGCTTTGTAAAGATATCGTCGAATGTTAAACGCTGAGAAGAGTTATAGCGGTTACCAACTTCAGAATGAACTAATGCAGAACGACCTTCTGGGAAATAAATCCAGAACAAAGGCTTAGTAAGCTTTTCATCCAATCCTTCTTTTTTAACTTCAATCACAGGACATATTCCAATAATTCGAACATCCATTACAGAACGTTGCTTATCGAAGAACCACTCTTCTTTCATGTTATAACGTGTAACACGATCTGAGTTAAATGGCTCTACTGAATCAATCATAACGATATAATCAGGGTTGTCTGGATCTGGTCTTGATTCGATATGCACTGAATCACCACTAATAACCTTAGAGAACTCAGTAGCTGTTAAAGGCATTGTAAATTGATCATCAATTGATGAATATGCAGTTACAGAACCTTCTTTAACCGCATCGATCAAAGTAAGAATTAGATTCTTGCGATCTCTCGAAGAACTTGCTCCACTACCATCAGCAAGAGGGAATCTTAACGGGGCATTAATCTTCTCATGCAAATCGATTGCACGCCAAATCCTTTTTGACCACATTACATCAGCCTCTCTTAAAGGAGGATAAGGAACCACCTTCCTGTCCATCGCACTTTCTCTACGATAGATATGCTCTCTGTCTTCAATTCCTCCTGAAAGGATACTATTCTGAGCTGATGCCCATTGAATAGATGCAGAAAACAATACTGCTAATAAGATGAACTTTTTCATTGTGATTAATTTTAAATTGTTTTTTACAATGTTGGATGGTTCAGGTTGGTTGAATTATTAATTTACTGTAAGAATGATTGACTCCAATGATTTTGTTTGACCAGCAACTGAACCTACGATGTTATCGATAAGGACTTTATCACCAGGCTTACAAGCTTGCATTGCAGCTTTCATATTTGAAGAAAACGCACTACTGTTAGCAGGCTCATCCACAAGATTTGCTCGTGATCCACCCTTGTAAACAACAGTCATTTTGAATGATGTTACCTTAGCAGGGATGTTGAATAAGAAGTCCCCCATATCAGCAGATACACCACCCATTGAATTCAAAGTAGTTTTAGAAATTTTACCACTTTTTGCGCCGTAGATACGCGCAATTGGAGCAGGAACACTCTTAATTCTGAATCGGAACGATCCCATTTGCATTGATTTCTCTCCCATCTTAGCGCTTACGTTAATGGTAGCCTCACGACCAGCACTAACACGAGCGATATAGCGTCCTTTACCAGCTGCAGTTAACGTTACTCCACTTGCAGTGTAAGAAACATTTTCAGCAGGCACACCAGGAACAGAAATCGTAACCGGGTTATCAATTCCAATATAGAATACATTTAAAGAATCAGCCGATACAGAAGCACTTGGTGCAGAAACCATATAAGATGATTCGAATGGATACTCTTTCAATTGCCCATCGCTTCCTTTTAAACGAATTTTACCTGACCATTTTTGCTCACCTGGCGAACGTGGAGAAGTTGTATACTTACCCATTCCCTCTTCCACTTTTAAAGTAGAACCACCTACAACAATTTCTGGTGTTGATGTTCTGTCGTAAGCAGCAAGGAATACGTCAGCAGTATACTCTTGTCCGATGATTACATAACTAGTAGGGGCAACAACTTTTGCTACAACATCTGAGAATTTCAAGTCGGTTGCATTAATAGATGCTAACAAATGGTTTACAACATCTGATTCAGCATTTTTAACGTCTAATTGAAATTTAGTTAATTGACAAACAGAAGCAACAACAGGGTTATGGTAGAAATTAGCCATTTCCCAAGTTCTTTTACCTTCTTCAATAACAAATTTGTCTGCTTTATTCTTGGGATCTGGATCAGAAGTTCTAAACATATTATCTAGTTTAGGCTTCCAAGCCGATTGATCTTTAGGATCTAATGCAGCAACAACATTCTTTTTGAATTCCTCGATTTTATTTTTCAATTCAGTCCCTTTCTTACCACGACCATCCTGTTTATCACCGCACATAATTCTAGTCGGCTCATCGTAGTTATCCTTAGCCTGTACATCAATCAATTCAACTTTTTGACCAGCAGGGAGTTTATCAGTCTGCACAATCAATTCGTCTTTTAATTTATCAATGTAAGTGTTAAGGTCTTTCGCAAGTTTTTTTACTTTTTGCGCTCGCTCATAAAACGGACGAGTTTTATCTGCCTCCGTTTCCATTTTCTTGTCGAATGTGCTATATGATAAGTTGTTCTTAACATTCATATTTGAAACTGAAAATTCCAAACTCGAATTGATAGTCACAAACGCGTTGATAATTTCCTTTGATGTATTCAATGCTAACAAGGCTGTTAACACCAGGTACATCATACCAATCATCTTCTGCCTAGGGGATAAATTATTACCTGCCATTTTCTTAGTTCAAATTAAAGGTTAGAAATATTTGATAAGTATAATGACATGGATTATTTATTACCCATAGCAGTTAACATGTTTCCATAAATTGTATTTAAAGATGATAAGTTTTTAGCTAACTTACCTACTTCTTCTTTATACTTTTTAGTGTCTTCAACTGTACTGTTTAAGTTTGACAATAATGCCTCATTTGAAGCGCTTAAGCTTGATAAAGTAGCAGAAGCAGACTTATAAGAATTTGCTAATGCCGTAACTTCTTTAGAAGCGTTGGCTACATTCTTAGCATATTCATCAGTTGCAACAGCTGCATTTGTAACAGATGCCATCTTTGAAGTATTCTCACTTAATGAACGTAAACCAGTTCCTAAACTTTCGATTAATTCAGGACCAATTTTAGCGTCAGTTAACATCTTATCTAATTGTTGAGAAACAGGATCACCTGATTTCACTTTCTTGTGACGATCAGCACCTGGCTCATGCATTCCTGCTAACTCAGGGTAAACTAAAGACCAATCCACTTCTTCATGTGGTGGTTCAAAAGCCGAGAAGAAGAAGATAACAGCTTCTGTCAATAGACCTACTGTTAACATGATTCCAGCACCTTCCCAGTGTTGAATTTTAAATAAAGCTCCTAAAATAACTACGGCTGCACCCAAACCGTATAATTTTCCCATGAAAGACTTGAATGCTTTACCTTGGGTAATTTGCGCTAATCCCATTTTTTTAAGTTTTTAAGGTTTTGTTTATGATTGATTTTGGTTAATTATTTTGCGAAGTGGTTATGTTCGCGTATTGAATGGTTTTATTAAAAATCAGCTTTGTCACGTCCTAAGAAGTCCATTACACAACGGAATCCAATGTAGGATTTACATGTATCCTGGTATTCAAAATTACGAGTACTTGTTTGAATAAAATATCCGATATCTTTCCATGAACCACCACGAGTTACTTTCTTCTTTAACTCAGGTGCATCATTGTCGGCAGCATTATAAACGTAGTCTGGATTTAAATCATGCATAAAATTATATGCTGAATTGTCGTACGCGTTTGTTGTCCACTCTGCAACGTTACCCGCCATACAATATAAACCAAAATCGTTCGGGAAATACGAAGTAACCTTAACAGTGTAAAATCCACCGTCATCCGTATAATTACCTCTTAAAGGCTTAAAGTTAGCCAAGAAACAACCGTTGCTGTTACGAGTATAAGGACCTCCCCAAGGATATGGATTGTTAGCTAATCCTCCGCGTGATGCATATTCCCACTCACTTTCCGTTGGTAAACGGAAATCCTGAGCATAAGCTTCTCCACTTTCTTCTAAATAACTGTTTAATAATTGTGTTCTCCACACGCAAAATGCATTTGCTTGCTTCCAATTCACCCCAACCACGGGATAATCGTCATAAGCTGGATGCCAGAAATAAGCCTTAGCAATTGGATCATTAAATGAATAGGTATAATCGTGAATCCAGCACAATGTATCTGGATAAATATTGATAATCTCTTTTTTGATGAAAACTGAACGATCTGTTCTTCCTGCTTTACGGTCACTAAAAGAACCCGCTGCAGCGTCAGCACCTTCGTCTCTTAATGTTTTTTGAGCCGCCGCCTTTAAATCAATCCATTGATACTCATAATTTAATTTACGCGAATCAATTTCTTTTCTTCTATAATAACGCTCACTCTCAGGCAAATATAAATCAGCCAATGTTTCAATATTCTCTTCTTCATCCCACTTTAACTTCTCTTCCCAATTAATACGCTCTCCGTATTCTCCTTCCTCTAATAAATGATCTCCGCCTAATAAACGATGAGCCATCGAATCACGAACCCAATAAACAAATTGGCGATACTCATTATTCGTGATCTCTGTATTGTCCATGTAAAACGCATGAACAGCAACAGTTTTTGACTGAGTCACTTGCGAGTAAGGTACATCCTGATCACTGGCACCCATATTAAACGAACCTTGAGGAATGAAAACCATTCCGTATGGATCAGCCTGATACCATTTTTCACGTCCCTGAACTCCTACTAGCTGACCGCGGTTACCGCCTCCACAACTACTGAATAGTATAACTGCAGAAATTGCAATAATCAAATTTTTCATATGCGTTTTATTTCGCTTAAGGTTTGGTACTTTAATTTCTTTAATGAGGTAACGACGAATTTTAATAATTTATTGTAACCTCGATACTTTTTGAAGTCGCCTTTACGACAACAACAAATTTATGTTACCTGTTTTATTAAAATTCTTTAATATTATAAGAACCTTACATTTTTAATTGAAACTGGAACTTTCTTCTTAACCATGAAGCAATATCCTAACATAATTTCGTGTGTTCCGTCACTGTAGTTCTTTAATTCTGATGTAGTGAAATCATATGAATATCCTACTTTTAATTTCTCAGTAATATTCATTCCTAATAAGCCTACAATAGCATCTTCATTTCTGTATGATGCTCCAACCCAAAAACGCTCATTAAATTGCGCATTAACATTAATATCAAATGTTGTATTTCCTGATACATTCTTAACAAATACCATTGGCTTTAAAACGACAGTAGGAGATACTTCGAAGTTGTATCCTACCATTCCATAGATGTGTCTTTTGTATACTTTAGAAAAATTGTCTAAATCAACACTGCTTTCTAATAAATGACTAGCAGAAATTCCAGCAAATAATTTATCATTATTATAGTAAGCACCAAAGCCTAAATCGAAAGCTGTACCGCTAACCGCTGTCTTTGGAATTGATGGATCCACAACTGTTGGATCTGGAGCTCTGAATTGCCCATCAATTTGGTGTTGCATGAAATCTAAATCGATTCCTAAGGCTAATTTTCCTTGACCAACATCAAATTTATAATTACCTGCTAACTTGCCTTGTAATGTATTTTCAAATCCAATTTTGTCAGTTAAAATGGATAACCCTACACCTACTTTTCCATTAGCAACAGGACCATCGATGCCAATTACACATGTTTTTGGCGCGCCATCATAGCTTACCCATTGGTTGCGATAAAGTAAATGAGCGCAAATAGATTCGGAACTCCCAGCATAAGCAGGATTTACGAATAATCTATTGTACATGTTTTGACTGAATTGAGGATCTTGCTGTGCGAAGCCTACTGTTGAGAGGCAACTAACTGCTAATACAGCTAAAATTTTCTTCATAGAGGGTTGAATCTTGGTTTAATCGGTTGATTGAAGTGGGTAAAGTAAGTAAATAATATTTAGAATTCAAAATCCGGATTTTATTAATGGATTTTAAGAGGTGAATTTATAAACAATCCAACTTGAAATCATTCCGAATATTTGAATGGACGCCTCTCAAGTTTTCACTCAGTGATTCAATCATTATTTTTATAATCTACTGAAAAACAAATTTTTATTATTATGATAGCTTGTAAAATGCACTCCACCAACGGTCCGGAACCTCATTCTTACATGCCTGCTGATAATCCTTATAACTACATGGCATTAGATGCTGACTCATGTATCGGTTTTTTGATAACTCGACAGGCATTTTCATCCACCAGCGATTACTTTTCAAACTTTTAATAAAAACAATATCATTTTCAATTTCAGAAATTGGAACCCTGTAAGTTAAATAATTAGAACTCGAGATTGCAGGTGTTTCACTCTTCCTATTCCCCACACCCTCTATATAAAACCAGATCATTTGTGCAATTAAATGGGCTGTCTGATTGTTGATATCAAGTTCTGTATTGTACTCGTAAAATCCAATTCCTGTCGACTTATCACTCAATCCAGAATACATCATGATCTGGCAAATCTCCTCACCATAAAATCCATTTGGAGTTGCATTTTTATTACCCGGCGCATCCGAATTTCTAATCGACGAAATATCTACCGAAATAAAATCAGCATTACGCACAATTGGCTCAGCCTCTTCGATATTTGTTCTCATCTGACCTAATCGATACGTCTCGAAAAACAATTTATTCATTATCTCCACACTCGAACTTCCCACAAAATATGTTTGATAACCGACATTACTAAAGTTAAATAAGTAATTAGGCTGCTCCATGATGATATTACCAAGATATGTTTCCGAGTTACAGACTTCATCAGGACTACCTAAATCAAACCTTGAGTCAACACAAACCAAATTCACAATCTGCTCAAGCTTTTTGTAGCCTGAATAATGAGCATACGTCAAATCCTGACTCCCCCCAATTATAACAGGAATTATTTTATGATTTAACAATTCACTCACAACGGTAGCAACTGCAGCATAGGTGTCGTTTAATGTATGACCGAGAACAAGATTTCCTAAATCAATTATTGCACGACTGTTTAAATGAATTTTTAAGCGATAAAACTTTTCACGTATCGCATCAATCCCATCTAAAGCATTTCTATTTTCGACAGCTCCTCGGTACTCTGGCACACCAATAATTGCAATACAAGCTCCTTCAAATGAAGGAAATTGTCCATCATTTATATTGGCTACAATACAAGAACCCAATGCATCTTTAGAAAAGTTTATTCGATTGAAGTTGTCATTCAATGGCTGGAAATAACTATTGAGCATTGTATAGCAGTTGTTTTATTTTTTTGTTATTTTCTTAGCTGCTTTTTTAGCAGGAGCTTTCTTAGTCGCTGTTTTCTTGGATGCTGTTTTCTTTGCTGCCTTAGCAGGTGCTTTTTTAGCAGAAGGCTTTTTGGCTGCTGCCGCTTTAAGTGCTACTTTTTCTGCTGCCTGCGATTTCTTTTTTGATTTAAATCTTGATTTAGCAGAGGCATTCTTTTCATCAGCCGCAATCTCTAAGCAATCTTCTAAGGTGAACTTTTTCGCATCTGAACCTTTAGGAATTCGATAATTCAAATCACCAACAACAAGGTAAGGCCCCCATCTTCCATTCAATAGTTGTACATCAGGGCGCTCCGAAAACACTTTGATCACTCTCTCTCTTTCAGCTTTTCTTTTTGCCTCAATCAATTCAATTGAACGATCTAAATCGATAGTGTATGGATCATCCGTTTTAGGCATTGAAATAAATAAATTGTCATGCTTTACATATGGACCAAAACGACCAATGCTAGCGGATACGGTTTTACCCTCATAATCACCAACTGTACGAGGAAGCTTAAATAAGTCCAAAGCTTCTTCCAGTGTAATTGTCTCCAATCGTTGACCAGTTCGCAAAGGCGCAAATTGTGGCTTATCATCTTCTCCCTCTCCTGAAATTTGAACCAATGGTCCGAATCTACCTATTCTTGCGCTTACCTGTTTTCCAGACTCAGGATGTTTTCCTAAAACTCTTTCTCCATTTGCTCGTTCGCTATTCTTTTCTGTAGATAATACGAGCTTATGAAATGGAACATAAAACTTCTTCAACATTTTCGACCAATCCAGATTGCCCTGCGCAATTTCATCAAACTCCTTTTCAACGTTAGCAGTAAAATTATAATCCATTATACTTGGGAAATGCTGAGCTAAAAAATCGGTAACAACAGTACCAATATCTGTGGGAAACATTTTTGATTTCTCATTACCGTAGGTCTCAGTTTTCATTTCTTGAAAAACTTTTCCATTTGCTAATGTTACCACATTAAAATTACGCTCCTTGCCCATTCTATCTTCTCTCACAACATATCCTCTTGTTTGGATCGTTGCAATTGTAGGTGCATAAGTTGACGGTCGACCAATTCCTAACTCTTCTAATTTTTTTACCAAGCTCGCCTCAGTGTATCTTGCAGGCGGCGTTGAATATTTTTCTGTTGCTGAAATTGAATCAACTTCTAAATCTTGACCAACCTTTAATGGCGGTAATAATCCGCTTTCATTTTCTTCATTCTCATCGTCGGTCGATTCAAAATAGACTCTTAAAAAACCATCGAAACGAACAACCTCTCCAGTAGCATTAAAATTATCTTTTGTTTTGTCATTGGAAATTGTAACAACTGTTCTTTCTAATTGTGCATCTGCCATCTGTGAGGCAATTGTACGCTTGTAAATTAGCTCATACAATCTTTTATCTGCCGAGTCACCATCTATTGTTGGTTGATCTAAATAGGTAGGACGAATAGCCTCATGTGCTTCCTGAGCACTCGCCGATTTTGTTTTATACTGACGAGGGTTTGAATATTCCTTACCAAACATTTTTGTGATTGCAGCCTTTGCACTATCGATTGCAAGTTGAGATAAATTCACAGAGTCAGTTCTCATGTAAGTTATCTTTCCACTCTCATAAAGTCGTTGCGCAACGGTCATTGTTTGTTTAACTGAAAACCCAAGTTTTCTGCTCGCCTCTTGCTGTAAAGTAGAAGTAGTAAATGGAGCAGTAGGTGATTTTTTGCCTGGTTTAACTTCTAAATCTTGAATTTTAAAATTAGCATCCGCTAACTTTTCCAGGAATGTTTTAGCATCTTTTAATTCTTGAATTCTCTTAGGTAACTCTGCTTTAAGAATGGTAGCATTACCATGTTTGTCTTTCACTTTAAACAATGCAACAATTTTGAAACTTGAAACAGAATTAAATTTCTCAATATCACGCTCACGTTCCACAATCAAACGAACCGAAACCGATTGAACCCTACCCGCAGATAAAGATGGCTTTACTTTCTTCCATAAAACAGGAGACAATTCAAAACCTACCAAACGATCTAAAATCCTTCTTGCTTGCTGTGCATCAACCAGATTAATATCAATAAAACGCGGATTACTAATCGCATCTTGAATGGCTTTTTTAGTAATCTCATGAAAAACTATTCTTTTTGTATTTGCCTTTTTAAGTCCTAAGGTCTCGTATAAATGCCAGCTGATAGCCTCTCCTTCGCGGTCCTCATCGGTAGCTAGCCAAACAGTAGTCGCTTTTTTCGAAAGTTTTTTAAGTTCATCAACGACTTTTACTTTTTCGGGACTAACTTCATAATTGGGTTCAAAATCGTTGGAAATATCAATTCCTTTATCATTTTTTACCAAATCACGCACGTGACCAAAACTCGATTTTACCACATACCCATTCCCTAAAAAACCCTCAATTGTTTTAGCTTTCGCCGGGGACTCCACTATTACTAAGTTCTCTGCCATGCGTCGTTTTTATACTTAAACTGTTAGAATATCAATTACTTAATCCCAAATGAAGCGCTATTTGATTCCGCGTTTCAAACTAATTTGGCGAGCAAAATAACAAAATTTAAATGTTATTTCGGTTTTTATAAAAAAATTGGTGGTTTTTGAAATCTTAAAAAATACATGTTATTAACTTATTCAAAGTCATTAAAAAATGATGACTTGCCAAAATCCAAATAAATAATTTTGCAAATCACTTAACTAATTATATTATCATAAAAATGAAAAATACCATCCTGTTTTTAATTGCTTTATTTTTTACTGTTACTGGATATACTCAATCATTTCAAGAAGGAAATTTGTTGGTAAAAGGTGGAATAGGAATAAGTAGTCCATATTATTATACAAATACCGAAAGCACCATGCCTCCTCTTAGTTTAAGCCTAGATTATGCAATAAAAGATAAAATTGGAATTGGTGGTATTTTCGGAATTACAGCTTCAAAATATACAATCGTAGACAACAAAGGGGAATATCTGGCCAAACAAAGTTATCGCTTGATTGGAGGTCGTGCGACCTACCATTTTTGGTCGAAAGAGCATTACGATGTTTATTTGGGTGCGATGATGGGCTATGTTTTTACAAATTGGAACGTGAAATATAAAAGCGAATATTACGCACGTACCGAAATCAATCGCCCCAGTCATCCAAATTTTGTTTTAGCTGGTTTCGTTGGATTAAATTATAGCGTGAACAATAATTGGGGTGTTTTTGGCGAGGTCGGTTATAGCCTTTCTTATGTTACCGGTGGTGCCTACTGGAGAATACCGCAAGTAAAGTAGTTTTTTATTGCTGACATTTTGTCACCGCCTTTGAGTTTTGTACTTTTGCACTCAAATAATATGAGATGTACAACGAAGGGAATAAAGAAATAGACGAATCAAGGCAAGGTGAAGCAACAATGCTTGAAGCTAGTGGAATATCCAATGGCAAGAAATTATTTTTAGAGAGCTATGGTTGCGCGATGAATTTTTCTGATAGTGAAATCATTGCATCTATTTTAACTGGAATCGGATTTCAGACAACCAATAAAGTGGAAGAAGCTAATGTGGTTTTTTTAAACACTTGCGCTATTCGTGATAACGCCGAAAATCGAGTTCGTCAACGACTTCAAGATTTAAAAAAATCGAAAAAACAGAATCCAGGACTTATAGTAGGTGTGCTTGGATGTATGGCCGAGCGATTAAAAACAAAATTATTGGAAGAAGAAAAACTGGTTGATATTGTTGCTGGTCCTGACTCATACAGAGATTTACCCAATCTTATTGAGCAAGTAGAAAACGGACATAAAGCGGTAAACGTATTATTATCTAGAGAAGAAACCTACGCAGACATTAGTCCTGTTCGTTTAGCAACCAATGGCGTTAATGCTTTTGTTTCTATCATGCGTGGTTGTGATAACATGTGTGCATTTTGTGTTGTTCCATTTACTCGTGGACGTGAAAGAAGTCGCGACCCTAAAAGTATCGTAGAAGAATCACAACAGTTATTTGATCAGGGCTATCGCGAAATAACTTTATTAGGACAAAATGTAGACTCTTACTTATGGTGGGGAGGCGGACAAAAGAAAGAGCTTCCATCAGAAACAGTGCATAAAGCTTTAAATCATTTGTTGCCAGAAGAAGACCAAGCCAACTTTACAACATTCGCAGACTTGCTTGAAATGGTGGCTAAAATCCATCCTGATTTAAGAGTACGTTTTTCAACTAGCAATCCGCGTGATATGACCGATGCTGTTTTACACGTAATTGCGAAGTATGAAAATCTGTGCAAGTATATTCACCTTCCTGTGCAAGCAGGTAGTACAAGTATGCTTGAAAGAATGAATAGAGGTTATTCAAGAGAACAATATATAGATAGAATAAATTCGATTAGAAGAATACTTCCAGACTGTGCAATCTCTACTGATATTATAGCTGGATTTTGTGGCGAAACAGAAGAAGAACATCAGGCAACCCTATCATTAATGGAATGGGTTAATTATGATTTCGCTTATATGTTCAAGTATTCTGAAAGACCAGGAACTGCGGCTGCGAAAAAAATGAAAGATGATATCAGTGAAGAAGAAAAATCGAGACGATTAAGTGAAATAGTTGCGATGCAGCAAAAGATGTCGGCTGAAAGAACAAAACTGGGTTTACACAAAACACATCGCGTTCTTATCGAAGGATTATCAAAAAAATCCGATCAGATGCTAAGCGGAAGAACGAGTCAGAATTTAGTGATTGTATTTCCAAAAGAAAATTACAAACCGGGTGAATATGTAAATGTATATGCTGACGATTGCACAAAAGCTACTTTAATAGGACATATTGTAAAATAAAAATCAGTGAAAATTCAGGATCTTAAATTACGTTTTGGAATTATCGGTAATTCACCGCAGTTAGATCATTGCATTGACATAGCACGACAAGTTGCACCAACAGATTTATCGGTGCTTATCACCGGAGAAAGTGGAACAGGGAAAGAAATTTTCCCTCAGATAATTCATTTTTTAAGTTCGAGGAAGCATGGGCCTTATATAGCAGTTAATTGTGGTGCAATACCTGAAGGAACTATTGACTCTGAATTATTCGGGCACGAAAAAGGTTCGTTTACGGGTGCACATGAAGCACGCAAGGGGTACTTTGAAGTTGTAAATGGCGGAACAATATTTTTAGATGAAGTCGCCGAATTGCCAATGCTTACACAAGCACGGTTATTACGTGTTTTAGAGAGTGGTGAATTCATTCGTGTTGGTTCAAGTAAAGTACAAAAAACAAACGTGCGTGTTGTTGCAGCAACAAATGTGAATATTTTAGAAGCTATTGAAAAAGGAAAATTTAGAGAGGATCTATATTATCGTTTGAATACTGTTCCGATTTCAATTCCTGCATTGAGAGATAGAAAAGAAGACATTTTATTACTTTTCAGAAAATTCGCCGCTGACTTTTCAGATAAATATAAAATGCCAACTCTTGCATTACTACCTGAGGCACAAAAATTATTAATGGATAATAGATGGCCTGGTAATGTAAGACAATTAAAAAATATTACGGAGCAATTATCTATATTAGAAAAATCGAAAGAGATTAATGCCGAAACATTATTAAAATACCTTCCAAAAGAATCGATGGCGAGTGTACCAATGATTTTAAGAGATGCCTATAACGGAAGTGGGGATTATTCTGAAAGAGAACTATTATATAAAGTATTATTCGATATGAAAAAAGACCTGACTGAATTAAAATCGGTTGTGGCTAATATGATGTCGGGTAATACAGTTGAAATTTCCAACGATAAAATTTTTCATGGAACAACTTCAGCGGACCATCTTCCAGCGATAATCACACCTACTCCAATTGCCAGTTATCATTCGGCAGGAAGCAATGTCACGATTGAGCCTGCCGATATGAATATTGATGCGCATACAGAAGTTAAAGATGAGCCTCTTTCATTAGCAGATAAGGAAAAGGAAATGATTATTAAAGCACTAGAAAAACATAGAGGAAGGAGAAAAAATGCAGCTCGAGAATTAGGTATTTCAGAGCGAACACTTTATCGGAAAATCAATGAATACGAAATCAAATAATGAATAAAATCAAAATTTATATAGCCATAATACTCAGTATAATTTTCATTGAAAGTTGTGGTGTTTATTCATTTACAGGTGCATCAATCGCTCCTGATATTAAAACCATTTCCATCAAATATTTTCCTAACAGATCATCGCTTATTCAGCCAACATTAAGTCAGGCTTTCACAGAAAAATTAAAAGAAAAATTCATTGCTCAAACTAATCTTCGTTTGATTAATGAGAACGCAGATTTAAAAATTGAAGGCTACATTTCAGATTACAAAACACAGCCTGTAGCTATTCAGGGTACACAAACAGCAGCGTTAAACCGCCTTACTATATCAATAAGTGTTAAATTTACCAACACAAAAGATGATAAGCAGAACTACGAAACAGTATTCAGCAGGTATGCCGACTATGATGCACAGAAGAGTTTAGCAGAAGTTGAACAAGCCTTGATTGAAGACATTAACAAGCAATTAGTAGACGATATATTCAACAAATCAGTAAGCAACTGGTAACATGACAAGAGACCAATTCACCGATTTTTTACGTGATCCGGCATCGATTGCAAATTATGCAAGCGATGAGCTGCAGCAATTGGTGGCTGATTTTCCTTATTGTCAGCCGCTACGTGTGCTACAATTAAAGCAACTGAAGCAAAATAATTCTATACAGTATTCTTCAAGGTTAAAAGAAACAGCAGCATATTCACCAGATAGAGTAAAATTATATCAGGTGATGAATAGCAAAAATAAAACAACGGCACCTGTTGGAATTTCTGCATTCCCTGATTTAGTTGAAAACACCATCGATCAGCAACCTGTCATAGAAGAAGTTCTAATACAACAACCATTAGAAACAGAACACGAAACTGCATCAGAATTTAAAGATACAACACCTGAAGCACAAGACGTCTTACAAGAATCCACCACAACTGATGTTGATGAAATCAGCATAAAAGAATCTACCGAAGTTAGTGCTCAGGAAATAATTGTTAATCGCTTGAAAGAACTCAACTTGTGGGAGGAAAAGACAGAGGAACAAGGAGATGAGCAAGCAAGTATTTCAGAGCCAAATTCTTCTATAGAGACGTCTGTTGAATTAAACAATATAGTAACAAATCCTTATATCGCGGAAGAAAGTAAGGAAGAGGAATCGGAAGAAGAAGAAATTACAATTATTGAACAAACAGCAGATGTTTCCCCAACTGAGAATACTGAGCAAGAAGACCACAATACGCTTGTAAGTGGCTATTTAGAAAGCATTACTCAATCAAATGAAATAATTAGTCCTACTAAAAGTGAAAAACTAGAACAAAAAACCAAAGAAGAAGAAACGCCTGTACTCAGTTTCACAGAATGGTTAAAGCGTAAAGATTTTCCACATGAAGATCGAAAAGAAGATCCATCACCCTTTGCAAGTATAAACGTCCCAGCTAAAGAAGAGAATAGTACTCCTGTTGTTGCCAAACTTCTATATCTAAAAGAAGAGATTAAAGAAAGTTTTGAAACAGAAACGATACCTGCGCCAGCGAATAAAATAGAAGAAATAGCCACAGAAAATATCCAAGTCCCGGCTGCCACTATCACCGATGAGCCAGCACCAATACAGACAGGTCGAACGCTGAGAACGAACGAAGAATTAGGACTTAAAGAAGTCATTCGACCGATAAAGAAAGGAAGGGCTGCTGAGCGTAAAAACAAAACCAAATCAGAAGATAAATCGGAGGGCTCAAAACCAAGCAAAAATCCAGAGCACCAGTCTAGAATAATAGACCGTTTTATTGAGGATGAGCCCCGTATTACACCAATTAAAGCCACTATTTATAATCCTGTAAATATGGCTCGTAAAAGTACTGTTCAGCCAGATGATGTAGTTACTGAGACATTGGCCATGATTTACGCTCAACAAGGCAACTTTGAGAAGGCAATTGCATTTTACGAGAAGCTTTCCTTGAAATTTCCCGAAAAAAGTGTTTACTTTGCAACCCTTATTCAAGAATTAAAAAACAAACAAAATCAATAAATCATGTTTACATTAATTTTAGTTTTAATCGTTATCGTTAGTATCCTTTTAGGTGCTGTTGTATTAGTACAAAATTCAAAAGGTGGTGGATTAGCATCGGGCTTGGGTGCATCTAATCAAATTATGGGAGTACGTAAAACTACTGACGCTTTAGAAAAATTAACATGGGGCTTTGCAATTACGTTAATCGTTTTAGCATTAATTGGCAACTTAGCATTACCACATACAAATGGAACAACTGGAGTTAAATCTGATTTAGATAAAAAATTAGAAAGCATTCCTACTCCAACTGCGCCTAAGGCGCCTGCTGCACCTGCTGGTGGAGCTACTCCTCAAAAGTAATTCTGACAGAGTATTCGTCGCGCTGTGACAAAATTTCCAAAATTTGTCGCCTAAAAATGCTGTTAAGATTTCGAATTGGAAAAATTGACAGCATTTTTTTATTGGCACAATTGTCGACTACGGCGCGCGCCGTAAAAAAACGGCACATCAATTTAATTTAACCTTAATAAATACTAACTATTATGAGCAAAGTAAACATTAAACCGTTAGCTGACCGCGTGATTGTGGAAGTGTCACCGGCAGAAGAGAAAACTGCAAGCGGATTAATCATTCCTGATACCGCTAAAGAAAAACCACAAAAAGGAACTGTTGTAGCTGTGGGTACAGGAAAAAAAGACGAGCCAATGACCGTTAAAGTTGGCGATACTGTTTTGTACGGTAAGTATGCAGGAACAGAAGTTTCTGTTGATGGTCACGAATATTTAATCATGCGCGAAAGCGACATTTTTGCAATTGTATAATTGAATAATAAATCAGAAAAAAAATAAAATCATATGGCAAAAGAAATAAGTTTTAATGTAGATGCTCGTGATGCTTTAAAGCGCGGAGTAGATGCTTTGGCAAATGCAGTTAAAGTTACTTTAGGTCCTAAAGGACGTAATGTTATTATCGATAAAAAATATGGAGCTCCTTCAATTACAAAAGATGGCGTTTCAGTAGCGAAAGAAATTGAATTGAAGAACCCAGTTGAAAATATGGGTGCTCAAATGGTTAAAGAAGTTGCTTCTAAAACTGCTGATGTAGCTGGTGATGGAACAACAACTGCAACTGTATTAGCGCAGGCAATTATTACAGCAGGATTGAAAAATGTTGCTGCTGGTGCTAATCCAATGGATTTGAAAAGAGGTATTGACAAAGCAGTTGCGCAAGTAATTGGTGCTTTGAAAAAAATGAGTAAAAGTGTTGGCGACGACAATCAGAAGATTGAGCAAGTTGCTACTATATCTGCAAACAACGATGCTGAAATCGGGAAGTTAATTGCGGAAGCAATGGGTAAAGTAAAGAAGGAAGGTGTTATCACAGTTGAAGAAGCAAAAGGAACCGAAACAACTGTAACTGTTGTAGAAGGTATGCAATTCGACAGAGGTTATATCAGTCCGTATTTCGTTACTAACGCTGATAAGATGGAAGCTGTTTTAGAAAATCCTTACATCTTACTTTACGATAAAAAAATCAGTAACATGAAAGAACTTCTTCCTATTTTGGAGAAGGTTGTACAAACAGGTCGCCCGTTATTAATTATTGCAGAAGATGTAGATGGTGAAGCATTAGCAACATTAGTAGTTAACAAATTACGTGGATCATTAAAAATTGCTGCTGTTAAATCACCAGGATTCGGAGATCGTCGTAAAGCAATGATGGAAGACATCGCTATTTTAACTGATGGCATTGTTATTAGCGAAGAACAAGGATATAAATTAGATGCTGCTGATTTAACTTACTTAGGTAAAGCAGAGAAAGTAACTATCGACAAAGACAATACAACTGTTGTAAATGGTGCTGGTAAAAAAGAAAATATCACTGCGCGTGTAAATCAAATCAAAGCTCAGATTGAAACTACAACATCTGATTATGATAAAGAAAAACTACAAGAGCGTTTAGCTAAATTAGCTGGTGGTGTTGCTGTACTTTATGTTGGTGCTGCTACAGAAGTTGAAATGAAAGAGAAGAAAGATCGAGTTGATGATGCATTGCATGCTACTCGCGCTGCTGTTGAAGAAGGTATTGTACCAGGAGGTGGTGTTGCTTACATCCGTTGCATTGCATCATTAGATAAAATGAAAGGTGATAATGACGATGAAACAACAGGAATGGCTATCGTAAAGCGTGCTTTAGAAGAACCATTACGTCAGATTGTTGCTAATGCAGGAATAGAAGGATCAATCGTTGTTCAGAAAGTGAAAGAAGGAAAAGATGACTTCGGATATAATGCACGTACGGATGTTTATGAAAACATGTTAGCCGCAGGTGTTATTGATCCAACTAAGGTGTCTCGCGTTGCATTAGAGAACGCCGCTTCAATCGCATCAATGTTATTAACTACTGAATGTGTATTAGCCGATATTAAAGAAGACAAACCTGCAATGCCTGCAATGCCAGGTGGCGGAATGGATGGTATGTATTAATATCTGAATAAAATAAAGAGAAAGGTCACTTTGTATAAGTGACCTTTTTTTATTTTTACCCTACTCTATTATAAACTAAATGACAACAACAGCGCAACTTTATTCCATTTTCCTTGATCATCCATTTATAATTACAGATACAAGAAAATTAGTCAAGGGCGGAATTTTCTTTGCATTAAAAGGCGGAAATTTTAATGGGAATAAATTTGCATTACAAGCATTAAACGAAGGTGCTGCCTATGCTGTTATTGATGAAGATTTACAAATTAGCGACGATCGTTTAATAAAAGTTGATGATGTATTAAAAGCATTACAGAGCCTAGCTACCCATCATCGTAGGCAAACTAAAATTCCTGTATTAGCAATAACCGGAAGTAATGGAAAAACAACAACTAAAGAATTGATTGCAACTGTTCTTTCAAAAAAATACAATGTCAATTATACGCAAGGCAATTTAAATAATCATATCGGAGTTCCTCTCACATTGTTAAGTATTACCAGTGAAAATAATTTTGCGGTTGTTGAGATGGGGGCTAATCATCAAAAAGAAATTGAATTACTGGCATCAATTGCGCAACCCGACTTTGGACTAATCACCAATATTGGCAAAGCTCATCTCGAAGGATTTGGAGGGATTGAAGGTGTGAAAAAAGGGAAAGGTGAATTGTATCAAAATTTAAAGACTAATCAAAAATTAATTTTCATTCAAAAGAATAGTGAAGCTTTATGCGATTTGTTGAATGACTACAATCATTTTATATCATATGGCAACAAGAATGAATTTGATGTTTGCGGTAACGAAGTCAGCGGAAATGAGTTTTTAAAAGTTTCAATTGAAAAACCTTTTCATTTGACTATTCAAACAAATCTAACAGGCAACTACAATTTAGATAATGTATTGGTTGCTGTTGCTGTTGGAAATCATTTTGGAGTTTCATCAACCGATATTAGAGAGGCGATAGAAAATTATCAGCCAAGCAATCAACGCTCACAGATAATACGAAAAGAAAACGCTACAATTGTTTTGGATGCATATAATGCTAATCCAAGTAGCATGCAGGTGGCTCTAGAAAACTTTAATAAGTCATTTGGCGGTACTAAGATAATTGCCCTCGGTGAAATGCTGGAGCTAGGATCTGAAAGTGAACAAGAACATCAACGTATAGGACAACTGATTAAAGAAATAAATCCACAACAACTTATTTTAGTAGGAAAAAATTTTAAAACAGTATCGTCTTCGCTTAATGCGAATTATTTCGAAAATTCAATCGATGCAACTGAATGGCTGAAAGCAAACTTACCTATAAATTATACTATTTTAATTAAAGGATCACGAGGTAGTAAAATGGAAAAATTATTAGAAGCAATCAGCTGATTACTTTTTGAATAATTTCTTTAAGCTCCACTTTTTTGTATCAGTATCACTGTAGTAATCTTCATTACCACTTATGTATCCGTAGTTGTGCCCATAGCCGTAACCGTAAGTACGATTGAAATCAGAATCATTTAAAATGATACTAAGGTTTTTGAATTTACCTTCTTCGTAAAGTTCATTCAACGATTTCAAAAACTCAATTCTTGAGTAACCTTGACGAACAATATACAGATTTAAATCTGAGTAAGGCATAATTAACAAAGCATCGGAAACAACGCCTAATGGAGGAGTATCTATTATAACAAAATCATAAAGCGATTTTGCTTTTTCGATCATATCCTGCAAATTCTTTTTAGATAATAATTCCGCCGGATTTGGAGGTATTGGGCCAGCTGTTATGAAGTCTAATCCACTAACCTTAGTTGGCTTGATTACATCCTCTAAGGAAGCTGTACCTGATAAATAATTGCTTGCACCAATTGAATTTTTAATATCTAAATCATCAAACAATTTTGGTTTTCGCAAATCGAGTCCAATCATTAATACTCTTTTACCTTGCATAGCAATGATAGTAGCAAGATTTAATGTCACAAATGATTTTCCCTCTCCTCCTACTGATGAAGTAATGATAATCACCTTACTGCCCTCTCCAATTCCATAGTACTGCATATTCGTACGAATCGTCCTGAAGGCTTCTGCAATAGGTGATTTTGGTCTGTTGTTAACTACTAAATTAGACTTGTCATCAGAATGACCAACCACACCCAAAACAGGAACAGAAGTAAGCTTAACTACATCATCGCGATTTTGGATTGTTGATTTGAAAATCGTTTTTCCTAAAATATACCCGCCAGGAATTAGAAAGGTACAAATTAACAACAATGCAATCAATAAAATTTTATTGGGTGATACGGGCTTTTCTCCAAGACTTGCTTTATCTAAAATCCTATTATCAGAAACTGCAGTAGCTTTTGCAATACTTGTCTCAGCCTTTTTCTGCAATAAAAAAGTGTAAATATTTTGATTTACTTCTACATTTCGTTGAATACCGATATAATCTCGCTCCAACTCTGGGGCTTGCTTTATTTGCGCCTCTACTCCTTCAATTTGTTGATCAATTGAGGATTTTGTAATTAATAAACGATCTTGAATAGATTTAATATTCTCAAGAATTGAATTTTTTGTCTCAAGGATTTGCTGATCAATAATTTTAAGTGCTGGAGCATTATTTTTCACTCCAAAGGCAGAGCTCTTTCTTTTTGCTTGTAATGATTGATAATTGGTAAGTAACTCTACTAACAACGGATCGGGAATTCCCATACTAGACGGTGCCATGGTTGACAAATCCTGATTAGTTGAAACATACTTGTACAAATTTCGCAAAGAAGAAATGTCAATATTGCTTTTTACTCGCTGGACATCAAGATCGCTAAGTTTAGTAACCATAGCTTTTGATTCTTCACTTAAATCGACTGTTTTGTTTTTTTCTTTAAAACTTTGAAGTTCTAATTCAGAAATATTTAATGAATCACCTGTATTGTTCAATTGGTCTTCAACAAACTTTAATGTTAAAGCTGCAACGGTTGCTTTATTTTCAACATCTAAATCGATATATACTTTCCCAATTGTATTCAAAACATCTAAGGCTCTAACTGGTAAAACATCCCTATAGGTTAAAACAATAATATTTGCATCTTTTTCCATTGGCTCAGCTGTCAAATTACCAATTACATCATTGGTAAGCTTATTTAAATTTCGCACACGGAAAGAAAATGTTGAACCAACTTCAGGCAGAGGAATAGTATCAGAGGCCCGAATAACAAAATCAAAATAGGTTAATGTGTCTTTTTTATATTTCAAACTTTCTCCAAAACCAAGTGTTTTAGAAAATTCAAATGACGGTAAATCATCACCGCTATATGCAGATTCAATTTTCAAATGCGAATTGTCAACCACCGTTACGGTGAAAGGTTGATCTTGAATAAACTGATTTATTTTATTAACCTCAACAATAAAAGGAGGATTTGGATAGATAGGACGATTGGGATATATCGAAGTGTTAAAATATTCAACTCTTAACCCAAGTTTATCAATAGTATTTTGAATCACTGTGCGAGAAGAGATTTTACCTATCTCGGTTGAAACACTTGTGTTTGAACCGAAGAGGTCGCTTGTTAAAAAATCTTCGAAACTATCTGAGTTTTTACTATCATCAATTAATATTGAAGATGTACTCTGATAAACAGGCAGGTTCACATATACATATACAAATGTGAGTGCTGATAATATTATTCCTGTAATTAAGAAATAATGCCA
>CANGJU010000017.1 GCA_947453935.1 Bacteroidota bacterium
ACTTTTTACTAATGGCTCCGCAATTTTATTTAGCTGATTCTTATCGATATAACCCATTCTGAATGCAATCTCCTCAATACAACCTATTTTAAGCCCTTGACGTTCTTCAATGACCTGAACGAACTGACCTGCCTGCATTAAGGATGTGAACGTACCTGTATCCAACCAAGCTGTGCCTTTGTCCAAGATACCCACTTTCAAACGGCCCGCTTCCAAATAGGCTTTATTTACATCTGTAATTTCATATTCTCCTCGAGGTGAAGGCTTCAAATTTTTTGCGATTTGAATGACTTCATTATCGTAAAAGTATAACCCTGGCACAGCGTAATTCGATTTTGGATGAGCTGGTTTTTCCTCGATGCTGATAGCATTATTATCTTGATCGAACTCTACTACGCCGTATCGCTCAGGATCGGAAACGTGGTAAGCGAATACAACACCTCCGTCGGGATTGCTATTACTATGTAACAACTGTTGAAGTCCAGTTCCATAAAAAATATTATCACCAAGAATTAAGGCTACTTTATCATTACCAATAAACTCCTCTCCAATAACAAATGCCTGTGCAAGTCCGTTAGGCACATCCTGTATTGCATATTGAAAGTCACATCCTAAATCTTTACCATCGCCCAATAATTTTTGAAACATAGGTTGGTCGTGAGGTGTAGTAATAATCAGAATTTCATTTATACCCGCCATCATTAAAATGCTTAGCGGATAATAAATCATTGGCTTATCGTATACCGGCATAAGCTGCTTACTAACAGCAAGCGTAAGAGGGTGTAAACGTGTACCGGATCCACCGGCTAAAATAATTCCTTTCATAGTTTAAGCTAAATCATTTTTTTGTATTTCCAATTCGTCATGGTCTATGTCATCATCTTCAACATCTGTTTCGAATAATGGCTCTGACAAAAACGCTTTGGTTGTTAATCTTCTTTCCAGACTTACTAAAAATGCCGGAAGTAAAATCAGATTTGAAATCATGGCCATAAGCAATGTAGTACTTAATAACTTTCCTAACGCTGCCGTACCTCCGAAGTCCGATGCTGAGAAAATAAAAAATCCGAAGAATAAGATAACCGCAGTATATATCATACTCAAGCCCGATTCGAAAATTGTATCTGTAACTGCTTTTGAAATCGATTTAATTTTACTGTTGCGCATTTCATGTCGGTATTTAGCCAAGAAATAAATTGTTTGGTCTGATGCAATACCAAATGCAATACTGAAAATTAAAATTGTTGATGGTTTTAATGCTATGTGAAAAAAGCCCATTAATCCTGCTGTGATAATCAGCGGAATTAAACTTGGTAAAATTGAAATCAAAATCATTCTGAATGACATAAAAAGTGTAATCATGATTATTGAAATCAAGAAAATAGCGAGAAGAATACTTTCAATTAAATTCTCGAACAAATATTTATTCCCTTTTAGGAAAATCAGACTGTTACCTGTAATTTTTGTATTGTAATCTTCCTTCGGGAATATTGAATCTACCTTTGGTCGGATTTGACTAAGCAATACATCCATTTTTTTAGAGCCGATATCGGACATCTGCACGCTAATACGTGTTTCTGTTTTGTTGCTATCGAGAAAACTCTTAAACATTGCTGACTTTCCTTTTTGGTCACCCATGTAAGATGACATCTCTGCCAATTGCATTGAGCCCGGAAGAATGTAATATTTCTTTTCGCCTCCCTGATAAGATTGATAAGAATATTTGATTCCATCAACAACAGAAATAGGTTTTGATAGCTCTGGCATCTTAGCTAATTCTTTTTCGAGGCGATTAATTTTTTGAAGCGTTTTTGGCTCGAGAATATTTGAGCTGTCTTTTAATGAAACACTAAATTCAAGAGGGAGAACTCCTTTGAAATTATTTTCAAAGAATTTCATATCTACATACACCGGATCGTTTTTAGGAAGATCATCAACAACATAACCAACGTTATCTAGTTTTGTCATACCATAGAACGAAATAATCGTAATTACAATTACTACTGCATAAACCTTCTTCGTATGAAAGCGCACCCAGCTATTCACATACGTTAATAATTTTTGCATGCGAGGTGCTTCGAGGTGTTTCACATGCTTCACTTTTGGTGGCGATAAAAAACTGAATACAATCGGTATTAGTATTAGCGATATCATCCAGGTTGACATTACATTCGCAGCAGCTACTAAACCGAATTCCATTAACAAACGACTTTCAGTAAAATACAAAACAAAGAATCCGATTGCAGTTGTTACGTTAGCTAAAAATGTTGTTAATCCGATACGCTGAACCATACGCGACAATGCGATACCCTGTGAATTATGTCGTGCATATTCCGTTTGATATTTATTCAACAATAAAATACTATTCGGAATTCCGATAACGATAATTAATGGAGGAATTAATCCACTAAGGATTGTAATTTTATATCCTAATATTGCAATTGTTCCTAGTGACCAGATTACTCCTACCGCTACCACAATTAGCGAGAAGAAAACAACTTGAAACGAACGAAAGAAAACAAAAAGTACAATCGCTGTAACAAGTACGGCAAGAATCATAAACAGCTTCATTTCCTGAACTACCTTCGAAGTAATTTCTGTTCGGATAAACGGCATTCCGCTTAAATGCACTTCGACTCCATTTTTACTAGAAAACTCTTTTGCTTTCGCTTGAATATTTCGAACTATTTCAATTCGATTTTTTGTGTTCAGTTTTACCTTATCGAAGGTGACAGCCATTAATGAAGCATGCGATTCTTTATTCAAAATAAATCCATCGTAAAAAGGCAAATCGGAAATTACATTTTGAATACTATCTAATTCTATTTGATTAGCAGCGGGACCATCGTGCAATAACTTCATTTCAAACTTTTGCAAAGAATCGTTGCGCTGCAAACAGTATAATCGTGCTGTTGAAACTACTGCTTCAATACCATCTAATTTACGGATATCCTCTCCAAGCTTCCACCACGCATTATATTTATTCAATTGCTGCATAGATGAATCTTGAATACCAATAAACATTACTGAACCATCTTCCCCAAATTTCTCTTTGAATTGCTGATAAGCCTGGTAATCGGGATCTGATGCAGGAAGTATTTTCGCAAACTCGTACGACAACTGAATATGCGTTGCCTGCCAGCCCATAAAAGCTGTTATAATAGAGATAATGATTAATAACAAATATCGATTACGAAGAATCAGCTTTGCCAGGCGTTTAAACATAAGGGTAAAAATAGTAATTTTAAGAGGATTAAGGCATTTTGAAACAAGTTTTAAAAACTTGCATTTCAGAACAATAAAACATATCAGAACTAAAAGCCGAATAAACTACCTTTGCCATAAGAAGATGAACAGGAATTTAAGAGACGGAATTAATTTTATCAGCAAGTTTAGCGTTAAGCGAGCGTGGAATGCTATGCTGGTATTATCGTCCTTTTATTATTCAAGGTGGACTAAAAGCACGGTTAACTGGGGATATCCTGTAGCGTTATCCTTTGAGCCAACTACTTCGTGCAACTTAAGATGTCCTGAATGTCCCAGTGGATTGCGTTCATTTACGCGACCAACGGGAATGCTTGAAAGTGATTTTTTCAGAAAAGTGATTGATGAAACAAGTAGCCATTTATGGTATTTAATATTCTATTTTCAGGGAGAGCCTTATTTGCATCCAGAATTTACGGAGCTTGTAAAATACGCTTCTAGTAAAAAAATTTACACTGCAACCTCTACAAATGCACATTATCTAACGGATGCGAATGCACGAAAAACGGTAGAGTCGGGATTAGACCGATTAATTATATCGATTGATGGCAGTACACAGGAAGTATATCAGCAATATCGTATTGGTGGAAAACTAGAAAAAGTTTTAGAGGGAACAAAGAATATTGTTAAGTGGAAAAAAGAATTAAAATCAAAAACTCCACATATTATCTTTCAGTTTTTAGTGGTAAAACCAAACGAACATCAGATGAAAGAAGTTGTTCAATTAGCCAATGAATTGGGTGTTGATGAAGTTGCCTTTAAGACTGCTCAGGTTTATGAATATAAAAATGGGAATCCATTAATTCCCGATAACGCAGATTATTCACGCTATCGAAAAAAAGAAGATGGTACTTACGAAATCAAAAATCAATTATTAAATCAGTGCTGGAAAATGTGGCATTCATGCGTAATTACCTGGGATGGAAGTGTTGTTCCTTGCTGTTTTGACAAGGACGCCTCACATCCGATGGGAAGCTTACAAGAAAGCACATTTAAAGAAGTATGGAATAGTACTAATTACCGCAATTTCAGAGGTAAATTGTTACAATCACGCAATCAGATTGACATCTGTAAAAACTGTACAGAAGGGACTAAGGTCTGGGGTTGATTTATTTGATTACTTCCCAGATCGGTGTGCTTTTGCATCCATCATTAATTCTTCAATCTCTTCTACTTCTAACGGAATATTTGCCATTAAATCGACAGGCTCTTTTGAAGTAATTAAAATATCATTTTCAAGACGAATACCTAAGCCTTCTTCTGGAATATAAATACCAGGCTCACAAGTAAACACCATGCCTGCTTTCATTGGCTCATAGCGATTACCGATATCGTGAACATCTAATCCAAGAAAATGAGAAGTGCCATGCATGAAATACTTTTTATAGAGTGGCATATCCGGATTTTGCTTCTTCACCTCATCACGATTTAAAAGTCCTAATCCGATTAATTCTTCCTCCATAATTTTACCAACTTCACCATGATATTTCTCGATGGTATTGCCAGGAACAAGCATAGCAGTCGCTTGCTTCATCACACGCAAAACAGCATTATATACATCACGCTGACGCTCTGTAAATTGTCCGCTTACAGGAATACTACGGGATAAATCGGCAGCATAATTCCCATACTCTGCCCCAAAATCAAGTAGGATTACATCACCAGCTTTACATTCCTGATTGTTATCGATGTAGTGTAGCACATTTGCATTTGAACCAGAAGCAATAATTGGAGTATAGGCATGTCCGGTAGCACGCTTACGAATGAATTCGTGTGTAATTTCTGCTTCGATTTCATACTCCATAACACCAGGTTTTACAAAACGTAAAACACGACGAAACGCTTTCTCTGTAATATCGATTGCTCGTTGCATTACCTGAATTTCGAAATCGCTTTTAATAGCGCGAAGCTGGGCCATAATTGGACCTGAACGATGGAAGAAATGTGCTGGATATTTTGCTTTCATTTCATTCGAGAAACGAAGCTCTTTGTAAGGAACTTCACTCGAGAAACGATCGTTTTCATTCAGATTCACATACACATTCATACAATGATTCATCAGCATTGGAATTACAGAAGGAATATCGTCTGTCCACATAACCGTTTGAATTCCTGAAGCTGCTCTTGCCTCTTCTTTCGTGTATTTATGTCCTTCCCAAACAGCAATATGCTCATTAGTTTTACGAAGGAATAAGATCTCTCGATATTTAGGTAATGGAGCATCTGGAAATATCACCAAAAGTGTTTGCTCCTGATCAATACCGGTCAGATAAAATAAGTCGGGGTGCTGATGGAAAGGATAATTCTGATCTGCTGATCTTGGCATTTCATCATTAGCATTAAAAAAAGCAATTGATTTTGGAAGTAAATGCGCCTTATAACGCTCACGATTTTCGATGAATAGCTTATTGTCGATTGGCAGATATCTCATGATAAAACAATTTAAAATTTATCTCACGAAACTACAAAAAGAGCGATTAAAAGCCGATTGAAAGAATAAAAAATTCGTGGTACCCCTGTTTTTCGCTTGATTTTTATCGACATTCAAAACTCAAAATGTGAAATAAGTGTTCTATGTTATTGAAATAATAGCATTTAGGTATTAAGTAAGAAAGCTTCTAAATTCTTATCGAATTGCTTGTTGCTTGCCTTGCGAAAGTTAAATTTGTGGTCTTGAAAAAAATCCAAAAAACAGATATAAATTCATTATGAGCAAATTCTTCGAATTTCTGAATTCATCGGTAGGGCGTAAATGGTTAATGGCCCTGACTGGTTTATTCTTGTGTTTGTTTGTTGTCGTGCATATGTCGGGCAACTTACAGCTATTTAAAAACGATCAAGGGAAAGCATTCAACCAGTATGCGGTATTCATGACCACCTTCCCTCCTATTAAAGTAGTTTCTTATGTAAACTACTTTTTCATTTTATTACACGCTGCAAACGGGTTCTACTTAGTATTAAGAAACCGTAAAGCACGTCCTGTTAAGTATGAAGGAAAGAAAGCAGGTGGCGAAACATCGTGGTCATCTAAGAATATGGGACTATTAGGTTCGATCCTATTAGTTTTTATTGTGATACACATGGGACATTTCTGGAGAGAGTTTCACTTTACTTCAATGCCGGTGAAACAATATGTAACGGATATGACAACAGACAGCTTAGTTGATGTAAAGGCATTTCCAGTTGAAGAATTCAAAAAACCAATTCATCTTACATCGCAGCAATACGAGATTATCATCGTAAAAGATTTATATGCAGAAGTAGAATCAGCATTCAAGAATCCATTATATGTTGCGTTCTATGTAATAGCTATGATTGCATTGTCGTATCACTTAGCACATGGATTCCAGAGTGCATTTCAAACAATGGGAATTCGCAGAAAGAACTACGAAAAAATAATCAAGAGTATAGGAACGATTTTCTTCGCGATTATCATCCCTGCTTTATTTGCAGCAATGCCACTTTATTTCTTATTCATTAAACACTAAACAGAAAGTTCAATATGAGTTTAGATTCAAAAACACCAGCAGGCCCATTGTCAGATAAATGGGATAGCCATAAATTCAATTTAAAATTAGTTAACCCTGCCAACAAACGTCGTTATGATGTTATCATCGTAGGAACAGGATTGGCGGGTGCATCAGCTGCTGCATCGTTAGCAGAGCTTGGATATAACGTTAAAACTTTTTGCTTCCAGGATAGTCCACGTCGTGCACACAGTATAGCTGCACAAGGTGGAGTTAACGCTGCGAAAAACTATCGTAATGATGGAGATAGCGTTTACCGTTTATTTTATGATACCATTAAAGGTGGTGATTACAGAGCAAGAGAGGCAAACGTACATCGTTTAGCACAAGTGAGTGTAAACATCATCGATCAATGCGTTGCGCAAGGTGTACCATTTGCACGTGAGTACGGTGGATTATTAGACAATCGTTCGTTTGGTGGAGCTCAGGTATCAAGAACTTTTTACGCAAAAGGACAAACAGGACAACAGTTATTGTTAGGTGCATACAGTGCAATGAACCGTATGGTTGGAACTGGCCAGATTAAAAGCTATACTCGTCATGAAATGTTAGAGCTTGTGATGGTTGATGGTCAAGCGCGCGGAATTATTGCGAGAGATATGGTGACTGGGGAGGTTGAAAGACATAGTGCACATGCTGTTGTTTTATGTACTGGTGGTTACGGTAACGTATTTTATTTAACAACTTACGCGAGAGGTTCAAATGCAACAGCTATCTGGAGAGCGCATAAAAAAGGTGCTTACTTCGGAAACCCTTGCTTTACGCAGATTCACCCTACTTGTATTCCTGTATCAGGAGATCATCAATCGAAATTAACGTTGATGTCGGAGTCGTTGAGAAATGATGGACGTATCTGGGTACCGAAACAAAAAGGAGATCCAAGAAAACCACAGGATATTCCAGAAGATGAAAGAGATTATTATTTAGAGAGAAGATATCCTTCATTCGGAAACTTAGTACCACGTGATATTGCTTCACGTGCTGCAAAGGATATGTGCGATAAAGGATTTGGAGTTGGTAATACAGGCTTAGCAGTTTACCTTGATTTTAGCGATGCTATCAATCGTTTAGGAGAGAAAGCTGTTGAAGCGAAGTATGGTAACTTGTTCGATATGTACAAACAAATCACAGGTGACAATCCATATAAAACACCAATGATGATTTATCCTGCTGTTCATTATACAATGGGAGGTTTATGGGTTGATTATAATTTAATGACGACTATTCCAGGTTTATATGCTTGCGGAGAAGCGAACTTTAGTGATCATGGTGCAAATCGTTTAGGTGCATCTGCATTGATGCAAGGATTAGCGGATGGATACTTCGTATTGCCGTATACCATTGGCGATTATTTAGCTGGTGTTGAACGTAAGCCTATTGCTAATGACACTCCTGAATTCATGGAAGCAGAAGCGAAAGTGAAAGATCGTTTAGGAAAATTATTATCAATTAAAGGAAGTAAAACAGTTCATGATTTTCATCGTGAGTTAGGTTTGATTATGTGGAACCATTGTGGAATGGCACGTAATGAACAAGGTTTAAAAGAAGGAATTGAGAAAATCAAAGCATTGAAAGATGACTTCTGGAAGAACTTATTAGTTCCTGGAGAAGCATTAGAATTAAATCAGAATTTAGAGAAAGCAGGACGTGTTGCTGATTTAATTGAGCTTGGTGAATTAATGATGGTTGATGCATTAAATCGTAATGAAAGCTGTGGTGGTCACTTCCGTGAAGAATACCAGACTCCAGAAGGTGAAGCATTACGTGACGACGATAATTACGCATACGTTGCAGCTTGGGAGTACAAAGGCGACGGACAAGCGCATGAACTACACAAAGAAGAATTAAAATACGAGAATGTTAAACTTACTCAACGTTCTTATAAATAATAGTTAAACCACTAAACAAAAAATAGCAATTACCATGAGTGGAAATATGAATTTAACATTGAAAGTCTGGAGACAAAAAGATACAAAGTCAGCTGGACGATTTGAAACATATCCTGCAAAAGGCGTATCTCCAGATATGTCGTTTTTAGAGATGCTGGATGTTGTGAATGAAGACTTAATTAAAGGCGGAAAAGAGCCAATTGCATTTGATCACGATTGCCGTGAAGGTATTTGTGGTATGTGCAGTATGTATATTAACGGTCGTGCACATGGGCCAAACAAAGGAGTAACTACTTGTCAGTTGCACATGCGTAGCTTTAAAGATGGCGATACAGTTATCATTGAGCCATGGAGAGCATCTGCATTTCCGGTGTTACGCGATTTAGTTGTTGACAGAAGAGCATTCGATAAAATCCAACAGGCAGGAGGATTCGTAAGTGTGAATACTGGATCTGCTCCTGATGCGAATAGTATTCCGGTACCGAAGGCTAACGCTGACGAAGCATTTAACTCAGCAGCTTGTATTGGTTGCGGTGCTTGCGTAGCGGCATGTAAGAATTCATCAGCGATGTTATTCTTATCGGCTAAAGTATCGCAATATGCATTATTACCACAAGGAAGAGTAGAAGCAAAACAACGTGTAGTAAACATGTTAAAGATTCACGATGAAGCTGGATTTGGTGCATGTACTAATACAGAAGCTTGCGAGGCAGAATGTCCGAAAGGAATTTCAGTAAGCAATATTGCACGATTAAACAGAGAGTATTTCTCATCAATGATATCAGGAGAATAATTCTGAAAAAACTTCATAACAATATTAAACCCTTCTAAAAATATTAGGAGGGTTTTTTATTTGGGGACTGAGGTTGTATATTTGTAAATAATGAAACGAATTCTATTTATTCTTTCTTTCCTATTAGTAGGTGCATTTAAAATGAGTGCACAAACACCTGGTGTATGTAAGGATTCACTACGACAAGCTCAACCAACCTACTCTTGCCCTGTAGAATACAGACCAGTATGCGGTTGTGATGGTGAGACGTATCGCAATGAATGCAATGCTTATTATAGAGCAGGATTAAATTACTATTCTGATGGAAGCTGCCGATCGTTTGATTTTGATATTACTCCTAATGCAGTTACCTATCAATTAAATTTACAGATATATAGAAAAACGCGTGGAAACGTTTTGATTACTGTTTTTAATACACTTGGCTATCGTGAATTTGAATATCAGGCTTTTGTACCTGATGCAGCAAGTATTGGAGGTGCTTATCCATTCCCTTTGGACTTGAACTTTTTAGATAGCGGTGTTTACCTTTTACAAGTTGTATCGGATGGAGAACAACTCGTGAAAAAGTTTTATAAGTACCGTACTGATTAATCAGAGCTGCTTATTAAATTATTTTTTATACTTTTAATTAATAAATAAATAGCATGAATAGTTCATTAAAAGCTATTCAGGTTTTTCTTTGGATAGTTTGTTTTTCATTATTTCAAACTCCTTCAAAAGGAAATAGCCTGACTACTCCATGTGATACAACCGCTCCTACTCTACTTTCTAGTGGACCTACAACTTTTTGTAGTGGTGGATCAGTTACACTAAGTGATAGTCATGGGCGCACATTACATTGGAGTAACGGAGCAGACTCAGTTGCGATTACCGTTTCAAATTCAGGAAACTATAGTGCCTACTATGATTCTGCAGGATGTATTAGTAATGCATCTTCAATTCAAGTTATCGTAAAATCAAATCCGACTGGTGTTTATTTAGATAATCCTTATCAGCTTTGCGAAAACGATTCAGGACTCGTTACCATCATGGGAAACACTTTTGGATTAAGTTATATGTGGGATGATGGAAGTACTGGTAATTCTGTATGGCTCAAAAATTTTCAACGAAGCGTTATAATTACCAATAGTAATGGTTGTAGCACTCCGCTTTACACGAATACCTTTATCACCTATGTAAATCCGATTTTTATTTCAGGCGACTTAGATATTTGTAGAGGAGAATCAACCACATTAACTATTGATAATCCGGACCCCAATGCCACTTATTACTGGAGTGATGGACAAATGGGGACATCCATCAACGTTAGTCCTTATTCTACTACCAACTATAGTGTTGTAAATTGGTCAGGTAGTATGTGTGGTAGTTTTGCAGAGGTAACAATTAACGTACATGTACCAACAGCTACGATTACTGGAGTTAATAGCGTTTGTAGTGGACAAAGCACCTCTTTAAGTGCTTCGGGCGGGAATCAATTTTTATGGAGCAATGGATCAACCTCTGGAGGAATATTTATTACGCCTACAAACACAACAACCTACACCGTAACAGTAACAGATTGGTATGGATGCACTGCAAAAATTTCAAAAACAATTACTGTGGGTCAATACCCAACCATTACAATAAGTGGTGATACAACATTATGTAATCAAGATACAGCCTACCTAACTGCGAATGGGGCCTGGAATTATGTATGGTCAAATGGAGATACAATAGCCACCACTAAATATGTTAATTATAGCAGTGCCTATGTTACAGGAACATCTATTTTGGGATGCTCCACTACTAAATGGGTACAAATCATATACGACAATAGTGCAATTCCGTATTTATATACAAGTAATAATATCACCACTATTTGCCAAGGACAAACTACAACTATTAGTGATACCACTTCAACTATAACCAGTTATTTATGGAGTAATGGGAGTACCTCTAATTCAATTACGGTATCGCCAACTACAACAACCAACTATACGTTAAGTACAACATCATCGAGTGGCTGTCATTATTCATCCAATTTCAAAATAAGTGTTGATACACCTAGCTATCCGGTTTTAAGCACTTACTCCGTAATAATTCAAGGGCAATCGAAGACTATTTACAGCAATGTGGTTGGCTCTGGATATCTATGGAGTACAGGAGAAACAACAAGCAGTATAGCGGTTACGCCTAGCCAAACGACCAGTTATATTTTAACAGTTACTTTCCCTGGTGGTTGTACTAGTACAGATACAACCATTGTATATGTAGATTCATTGCCAATAATCAGCGGACCTGACTCGGTTTGTGCGAATACTCCATTCACATTAACTGCAACTGGTGGCGGAACCTACCGATGGAGTCCGGGACAAGAAACAACATCTAGCGTTACAAGAACAATTACATCAAGTGGTAACTATACCATTTATGTTTATGTTACCACACCTCATGGAGCCTATAAATCGCTCACCAAAGTAGTTTATATTAAGCCAATGCCTTACTCTTCAATCAGCAATTCAGTTACGATTTGCAAAGAAGATTCGGCGAGGATAATTTTAAATCCTGGTAGTGGTACTACTTTCCAATGGTCGAATGGAGCAACAAATGATACGATATGGGTACACCCAGCAATTACAAGTACCTATACTGCAACTATTACTAACAGTAATGGATGTACGAAAAACCAGTCGATAACTATTACAATTCGTCCAACAACTATTATTAACATTACTGGCGATAGTATAATTTGTCGTGGTGCGGGAGCTACACTTAATGGTAACTATGGTAAGAATTATTATTGGAGCACAGGAGCATTAACTAATCAGATTCATGTATCTCCTATTTCTAGTCAGGTATATAGTGTTTATGCAAGAGATTCCAGTGGATGTTTAACAAACACAGACACTATTGAAGTAACTGTTTTGAATCCGCTTCAGATGAATATTAGCGGTGACCAAAATATTTGCAAAGGTGATACAACAATTTTAAGTGTTTCAAATACGGGCTTTAACTCTTATTGGAACACCGGCGACACTACACAATCGATAGCAGTAACCCCACCGACAACGAGCATCTATTCCGCCATGATCATGAATCCTGCGAATGGCTGTATTGCATCCGATACCGCTGTTGTTTCAGTTAACCAAGGAGTACACAACGGACAAATTTGCGTCTATTATATTCCAAATTGCAATCCTTTTATTGCATTGGTTGCAAAATACTCAAGTGGTTTATATTACTTATGGTCTACAGGAGAAACAACTTCCAGCATCAGTGTGCCTGCTACCGCTGGAACATATTCATTAACCATTTCAAATCATGATGGATGTGACGAAATGCATTTATCTGTAACAATTGATTCATCAATATGTGGATGTAATGCGCCCTATATAAGTGGTAATAATACAATTTGTTTAGGAGGTTCAACAACATTAACCGCAAATAACTTTTCGAATCCCCAGCCAACAGGATATATCTGGAGTAATGGCGCAACAACACGAAGCATAACAGTTTCTCCAACTACCACCACTACGTATACTGTTCAAATGATTCTGGATAGTTGTATTCAAACAATATCTTATACCGTAAATATTCTTTCAGATACTGTAGCACCAATAACGGGTGTTGATACTATTTGTTCAGGCAATACATCATTTGTCGGATTTCAAACATTGAATAATGGTTTATCCTATTTATGGAGTAACGGAGCTACGGGCAGTTATTCTGGCGGATTAAATCCTACAAACCACATCCAGAATTATACAGTTACTATTACTTACCCAGGAGGATGTAACATTAGCGGAACAAAAACACTTTACACCATTGCACCACAAACATTTTCAGTAATTGGAGATAGTGTTGTTTGCGAAGGGGACTCGATTTATTTAATTGGAAGCAATACTGATTTAAATTATTGGTGGAATGGATTAGGCGATAATGTAGGTGGAGATAGTATTTATTTTAGTCCAACAACTAGCGGAAACATAATGGTATATGGAAGTATTTATAACAGTACTACCTACTGTAATTCAGCTTTAAGTTATCCGCTTCATTTTATTCAAAATGAAAATACAGAAATAATTGGCAATGATTTAATTTGTCAAGGGAATGCGCTTACACTTACAACCAATAATACCGGTTCATTGCTCTGGTCGAATGGATCTACCAACAATACGATTACTCTATTTCCTTTCAATAACCAATCAATTGTATTAACTAACACCAATCAATGTGGCTATATAAGCAGTGATACATTAATTGTTCATGCAATAACCAATTCTCAAATCAATCATTACGACACCAGTATTTGTATCAATAATAATCCAATAACTATTATTCCTCATTTAAGTGGTAGTTACAGCTGGAATAACAACGCTACAGATTCAAGCATAACTTTAACTGCATTACATGATACAACTATTTTTGTAGATATCACGTTGCTAGGAGGATGCGTTGCAAGAGAAGAATATACAATAACAGTACATCAGCAACCGAATGTAACCTTTACTGGCGATACAATTATTTGCCAAGAGGAATTAACTACACTAACTGCTAACGGAGGCTCCTCTTATTTATGGGAAAACGGCTACACCTCTGCCTCAACGTTAGTACAACCATTTGTTAGTACCTGGTATTCCGTTACAGCTACTGATAATAATGGTTGCAGCAGCACTGATTCCATATTCGTGAATGTTTCAAGAATACCAATGGTTACCATGTATGCACCAAAAAGTTTTTGCAGCGGACAAATTGCACAGATTGTTTGTGCTGCTAATAGCTATAGCTTCAATGATAATTATTATTACCTATGGTCGAATGGGGCAACAGGTACAACCATCAATGCTACTATAAACAGTGATACTACTTTTTATGTAACCGTAACAGGAAACAATGGATGTAGTAACGAGTCATCGGCGAAAGTAACTACGAATTTAAATCAACCGATTATAACAGGTGTTACCTTACTTTGTAAAGGGAAAAGCACATCACTTTCATTAAGTAATAACGATGCACCATATGGATCAACATATTTATGGAGTACGGGTGCAACAACAAAAAATATTACTGTAACTCCGCAACAAACAACTACCTATATAATTACAATTACATGGCCTGGCGGATGTACAACAACAGCAACCAAAACCATTATTGTAGATTCAATTCCTGCTATAACATTTACAGGAAACAATCAGCTTTGTAAAGGTGGGACTACAACATTAAAATCAATTGGAGGAAGCAATCCGTATTGGACGGGCTTCGGATTTAAAGATAGTTTAATTGTTAGTCCTACGAGCACCACTACCTATCAAGTGCAAGTTAGTAACAGCAACGGATGTACGAGAACAGGAAGTTATACCGTTAATGTGATTAATAACCCAGTTGCTTTTATAGGAGACTCGACTGTCTGTTCAAACACAAGTTTGAATTTAAGCGCAACAGGAGGAACTAGTTATTTATGGAATACAGGTGCTACAAGTAGTTCAATAAGTGTTAGTCCTATTCAATATACATTATATACCGTAACAGTAACCAATAACAATATTTGCAGTGCTACACATAGTTTCCCAGTATATATCAACTCTACACCTACCGCAAGTATCACAGGTGATTTTTATGCATGTGAAAATGAAAGCACAATTATTACAGCATCAATAGGCAATAGTTATTTATGGAGCACTGGAGATACAACAAGAAGTATTACCATTCCTCCGAATACACCAACGGGGGCTTACTCGGTGACAGTTACCAGTAATAATGGATGTAGTGCAAGCACAGCAACAATTCATAATTACGTTTTACCACCTACTATTCATGTAACTGGCACTGCCAGCAAATGCGGACCAGGAACATTTTATTTAAATGCATATACGGCAGGCTCATCCTATCTCTGGAGTACAGGAAACACATCAAGTGCAATCTCTGTAAATGCTAACACAACAATTAATATTGGCTTAACAATTACTAGCAGTTACGGATGTACGAATGATTCTATTATTGCATTAATCATTAATAATCCTCCAACACCAGTGATAAGCAGCAATGACACTACACTATGTAATGGAGATTCAATAGCGATTTATAGTAACCAAGTGAGTGGAATTTATAGCTGGTCTACATCTGACACAACAGCCAATATCTTTGTTTCACAGGCAGGTAGTTATCAACTAACTTATTCTGATAGCAATGGATGTGCGGGAACAAGTAACACGATTCACATTTACAATGTAAACTCTCCCCCACCAGTCTTATCAAGTTTAGCAGACACAATTTGCTTCGGAGAAAGTATTAGCATTTTAGCGACGGGAGCAAATCAATACCAGTGGAGTCCTAATTCAAACATATCCAATGCAAATAGTAATTCTCCAGTTTTCTATCCTACCTCAAACACTATTTATACATTAACGGGAACAAATACCTACGGATGCACCTCAACAACTAATTATTCTATCGTTGTAAATTCATTGCCGATTGTAAATGCAGGATCCGATTCTTCGATAAATAGCGGT
Organism: Bacteroidota bacterium; assembly: GCA_947453935.1. GTDB lineage: Bacteria > Bacteroidota > Bacteroidia > AKYH767-A > OLB10 > CAINEC01. The sequence continues at coordinate 15,962 of CANGJU010000017.1, forward strand.
ACTACATTACAGTTAGGAGGCAATCCGACAGCAACGGGACTTGGTCCGTTTATTTATCAGTGGACACCAGGAGGCAACCTGAACGATTCATTGATAAGTAATCCGACAGCAAGTCCGAATAATACTGCAACTTACTATGTAACTATTACAGATGGTAATGGCTGCGTAAATAGTGATTCTGTAATGGTAATTGTAAACAACATACAAGGAATAACCACAACTGAATCTATCTCGACAATCAGTCTAAATCCGAATCCTTCAAGCAATACAATTGTTGTTAACATCAAGTCAGAAACAACAGACAAATTCGAGATTAAGATTTTAAATACAAGTGGACAACTATTACTGAATTTAATAGAAGAAAAATTAAATTCATCTCTAGAAAAATCATTCAATATTGAAAGTTGGGAATCGGGAGTGTATTATCTGCAAGTGACTGGCAGCAGTTGGAGTAAAACTATTCGATTTGTAAAAGTAGATTAAGATTGAGTTATAACAATCGATTTAATCTTATCAATATAGTTGCTTAAAATTGTTTCCTTATTGTAATCACGTTTAACCATATTTATGAGTTCATGGTTGGGAGTTAAATTTCTATTAGAAACAATCTCTTTTACCTTTTCGAAAGCAACGATTACTTCATCAATTGTTTTGGCTTGATGAGAATATTTATAGGGAGATGTCATAATTACTTCACATCCAAAACTCATTGCTTCAATAACAGAAACAGGAAATCCTTCATGCTCTGCAAGCCTGAAAAAAATTGGAGTTTCCTGTAAATATTTTTTAAAGACATCCGAAGTTACCCATCCATAACTTTTAACATTCGCGGGTAAATTAACCTCAGGACTTTTAACTCCGAACAATTTAAATTCGATGGTAGGATTATTTTCTGCAACTGCTTTGAACTGATGGATACCATAAAATGCTTGTCGCTTATCTGCGATATAAGTCATTGCAGAAATCGAAGAATATTTTTCAATCACGTTTTTCACATCGGCAAATTTAAAAGGAACATATTCAGGTTTTAATCCAACAGAGATTAGCTCAGTATTCAACCAAGGTGAATCAACAAAATGAAAAGCATGATTGATATAATCACGCTTTATAGTTCCATTTTTATATCGTTCCAATGCAAGCAAGGAATCAGTCCCTTGCCATTGCATGATAAGTTTCTTTTTGAGCTTCAACACTGCATTCAATGAACCGCTATTATCAGTTACACCATTCATTGATATAACAACATCAGCAAAAGGTAATAACGCTAAAAATTTCAGCTGCTGTAGTTTTGAATTATAAGTATCACAAAAAACAAATTTAGAGGTAGCATCAAATGCATTTAAATCATCAGCTAGTCGTTTGCTAAATAAGGGTAATCCATTTATTAATACCAGCATGATTTATTTATAATGTAAATGACAATCTTTTAAAATGGCGGACTTAATCATTATCTCATTTTCAATCCCGAAGCATCGGGAGCAAATTATTTAAGTGTCCCCCTTTCAAAGTGAAGACGGTCCGCCCCCTTAAATCGTCACTATTAATCCGGTTTTTATTCTTTTACCAGTTTTATGGCCCCCACCGGACTATCAACTACATTCAGATAGTAAATACCGCTTGGAAATTCTGTCAGATCAACTTTAAAATCACTATCTGTAACAATTCCTTCACTCATCTTCTTCCCTTCGTTATTTGTGATTACATATTTTTTATTTACTCCAAGATCTAACTTAATAGAAACAAAGTTTTTTGTTGGATTAGGGAAAACGGATGTTTGATTTTTATCTTGATTATTAAGTCCAGTAGTTGTTTGAGAATTAAACAAAGCTGTTACCTCTGCTTGCGTTAACGAGCGATTCCAGATTCCGATATCATCGAATACTCCCGCATAATAATTACCACTTGGACCTCTACCTATCCATAATGGTTGATTTACGCCTGATGATCCTGTTCCAGTAAATGTGGTGCTATCCATTAAAACGCCGTCGCGATATAATTTCATTTTAGTATTAGAGTACGTGCCCACTAAATGCATCCATGCACCAATCGTATCAGTACAATTTAACCATGTCCATGGCGACTGTTGTTTACAAGTACCAAACTGAACTCCAGTACCACCTTGTATATTCGATATGAAATTTCCTGAATTAAGATTACCCGACATGATCACAACTCCCGAAGAAGGCTGTATACTTTTCTTAACCCAAACAGAATAAGTAAAAGCACCAGTTTGCGAAAACGTAAATGTTGGAGTAGCAAGTTGCATCCATTGTGTTCCTAAACCATCAACATATGCAGCAGCATTCAAATTTCCAAAACGATCGGGAACGAACGTAGCTCCATAATTAGCCAATGTATTTAGTGAAGCGTTATTTGCATTTGCACCACTATTATTGAAATTATACCAAGCAAGTAATCCCGTAGTTGGGACATACGAAGGAACCTGAGCAAATAAAATATTTGTTGCTAACAGTGCAATAATTGTAAGTAGTTGTTTTTTCATAGTAACATGTTTGAATTGATAAAAATAAAAAAAATATTTTAATTAAATGCTTGGATAGTATATTTGAGCGAATTGACTTTTTACGATTTCAACGAATTTAGACTTAAAACACACTCTAAAAATTATTTTTCAATTAGTATATCATATTTGGCTAACAAACCCACAACACCATCAATTGAAAACTTTGCTTTTTTAACTCGATTAATTTCCAGGTCGATATAATAATTATAAGATGTACGGAAGTCTGCTTTTTCAAGTATTGTTCGATCAAATGCAGCCTGAGCCAAATTGCAATTATCAAAAATAACAGCCGTTAAATCAGCCTCTGCAAAATCGGTATCTTGCAGCTGTGAATTTTTGAAAATCGTTTTTGTAATGGTTGTTTTATAAAAGGAAGAATGATTAAGCTGACAATTATCAAACGAAAATGAAAGCCCGAACTCATTACAAGTATCGAATCGAAGTCCAAGCATTTTACAATTCTTAAATTTCACATCTCTAAAAGCAGTCTTATTTAATTTTGTCAAGCTAATATCACATGAATTAAATGTACAGTTGATAAAACTAAATTGAGATAAATCGTTAATAGAAAAATTACAATTTTTGAAAATACAATTATCATATTCGCCTTTTTCAAGCGTATCAATTTTGTCAAAGACTTTATCCTGTATAAAAATCTGATTCATTAATTTAAGTAATTAAAATTAGTTTTAAATTGAAATAAGTCTCAACAAATACTTATCGTAATAGTTCCCCTCCTACTACACTCACATAATTTCTAAGTTCTTCGAAATACTCATTAAATTCTTTTTCGAAATCAGTATAGTATCTATCCAAATAAATCGCAGCTTCATCCATACGAGATTCAAACTTTGTTCTCTTCGACATACCTGTAAGCGTTTTATTAATCCCCTCAATTGTTTTATAATTGAGCAACCAGTTTTGAGGAATCATATATTGAATCATTTGCTGCGTGCGTAAAGGTAATCGGTGCTGATTATCGTTTAGTAACGAATAAAAGTTATTAGCATAAATCGACAATTCCTCATGATGGTATTCTTGCCAATTAATAGCTAAGTAATGATCATAAAAAACATCAACTATAACTGGTGAGTATTTCCCGAATTCACTGCGTAACCTGATTTTACTTTGCTCAACAACTTTATGAGAATCGGTAAACTCATCAATCATGCGATGCAGCTTAATACCTTTTACAATTTCATCATCAAACAATTCTATTTGCTTTCCTTTTACATGATCGGCAATAAAATTTCCAATCATTAATTCATGATTGTTCCCACTCAAATAAAGATGTGCTAAATAGTTCATGCGTGAAAAAAAGTCCCGAGTTTTACCTCGGGACTTTTCATATTTTATTATTAAGCTTCTACTTCTTCGTAAGAACTTACATCAGGACAAGTACAAACGAGATTACGATCACCGTATGCATTATCAACACGTTTAACGGTAGGCCAGAATTTATTTTCTGATAACCACGAAGCAGGATAAGCAGCTTGCTTTCTTGTATAAGGGTAACTCCAATTATCAGAAGTTAATTCTTCTGCTGTATGCGGTGCATTTACTAATACGTTATTGTGCTTATCGCCTTCTCCGTTTTCTAATGTGCGAATTTCTTCACGGATAGAAATCATAGCATCACAGAAACGATCTAACTCAGCCTTCGACTCACTCTCAGTAGGCTCTACCATTAATGTACCTGCTACTGGGAAAGCTACAGTTGGAGCATGGAATCCATAATCCATTAAACGTTTTGCAATATCGCCAGCTTCAATTCCTGCAGATTGTTTAAACGCTCTGCAATCTAAAATCATTTCATGCGCACAATGTCCGTGAGTACCTTTATACAATATCGGATAATGTCCTTCTAAACGCACCTTCATATAATTCGCATTCAAAATGGCATATTTCGTTGCATCGGTAACACCTTTACTTCCCAGCATTTTGATATAACCATAGCTAATTAACAATATCAATGCGCTACCCCAGGGAGCTGCACTAACTGCTGTGCCTATACGCTCTTTACTAATATTGATAACCGCGTGATTAGAAAGGTAAGGAGCCAAATGACTTCTAACTCCAATAGGTCCCATTCCTGGACCACCACCACCATGAGGAATTGCAAATGTCTTATGTAAATTCAAATGGCAAACATCAGCTCCAATCATTCCAGGACTTGTCAATCCTACTTGCGCATTCATATTTGCACCGTCCATATATACTTGTCCGCCATTATCATGAATAATTTGTGTTAATTCACGAATACCCTCTTCATAAACACCGTGTGTACTTGGATAAGTAACCATCACAGCGGCTAAATTATCTTTATGCTTTTCTGCTTTTTCTTTCAAATCGGCAATATCGACGTTACCATTCTCGTCACATTTAGTAACAACCACATTCCATCCAGCCATTACTGCTGAAGCAGGATTTGTTCCGTGTGCACTCTGAGGAATTAAAACAATATTACGATGTCCTTCACCCTTCGCTTGTAGATATCCACGGATAGCCATAAGTCCTGCATACTCCCCTTGCGCACCTGAATTTGGCTGCAACGAAATCGCATCAAAACCTGTCACATCACATAAATAATTTTCAAGTTCTTTTATGATTTGCTGATAACCTTGTGTTTGATCTACTGGTGCAAAAGGATGAATGCTATTCCAAAGAGGCCAGCTTAACGGCATCATTTCACTCGTAGCATTTAACTTCATCGTGCATGAACCTAACGCAATCATCGAGTGATTTAATGCTAAATCTTTATTCTCTAAATGCTTTATGTAGCGTAACATATCTGTTTCGCTTCTGTATTTATTGAAAACGATGTTTGTTAGGAAAGCAGATTTTCTAGATAAGGAATAATCGCTATTGATTACGTGGTTATTAGTTGCTTCAAATTCAGCATCACTTCCATTCGTATTAGCAAATACAGCTACAATATCTTTTAAATCATTGTTAGAAGTAGTTTCATCAACAGCAATTACCACTGCATCACCTTCATATCTGAAGTTCATTCCTTTTGAAAGTGCATTTGCTTTTATCGTAGCTGCCATACCGTTAGCAGCAACTTTAATCGTATCAAAATAAGATGCATGTACGATTTCATATCCCGCGTTTGTAAGTGCATTTGCTAAGCCACATGCTTTTTGGTGTACGGAAGACGCAATTGACTTTACTCCTTCGGCACCATGATAAACTACATACATCGATGCCATCACTGCTAATAAAACCTGAGCAGTACAAATATTCGAAGTTGCTTTATCACGTTTGATATGTTGTTCACGTGTTTGTAAAGCCATACGTAAGGCAGGCTTACCAGAAACATCTAAACTTAATCCGATAATACGACCAGGAATATCTCGTTTATAATCTTCTTTTGTTGCAAAGAATGCAGCATGAGGACCACCATATCCCATTGGAACTCCGAAACGCTGAGAATTACCTACAACTACATCAGCACCCCACTCGCCTGGAGGTGTTAACATCACAAGTGATAGAATATCTGCAGCCACAACTACACGAATATCTTTCGTTTTACATTTCGCTGTAAATCCGCTGTAATCATTGACCACTCCACTCTTCCCTGGATATTGCAAAATCACTCCGTAGAAATCATCATCAAAGCTAAACGAAGCATAATCTCCAATTTCCAATTCGATTCCCAAAGGTTCCGCGCGAGTTTTTAATACATCTATTGTCTGAGGAAACACTTCTTCCGACACAAAAAACTTAACTGCATTGTTTTTAACTTGCTCTTTGCTTCTTGTGTGAAACAACATGGTCATACCTTCTGCTGCCGCAGTAGCTTCATCCAAAAGAGAGGCGTTTGCCATTGGCAATCCCGTTAAATCAGACACGATAGTTTGATAATTCAAGAGCGCTTCTAAACGTCCTTGAGCGATCTCCGCCTGATAAGGAGTATAGGCAGTATACCAACCTGGATTTTCAAAAATATTACGCAAAATTACAGGTGGTGTAATTGTTCCGTAGTATCCTAAGCCGATATATGAACGAAACATTTTATTCTTAGCAGCCACCTTTCTAAGGTCGTTAATATAGGTTGTCTCATCAACAGCCTCTCCAATTGATAACTCCTTCGACAAACGAATGTCGGAAGGAATTGTTTGATTAATCAATTCATCAATAGAAGAAACCCCTATTAATTTTAACATTTCTGCAGTTTCCTGCTGACCAGGTCCGATATGACGATCGGAAAATGAATAAAGTGACATAGTGCTTAATTAAGACTGCAAATTTATAAAATGCTTATTTGAAATCTGAGATTTACTGGCTCGAAATTCAAAATATTTGATATTTAAATCGACTGATTTTCAGATATCAAAGGAATAACCCCAAATATGAGTAATTTGTTTTGTTGTTTATTAAAAATACATGGCTGAAAACTTCTTGAAGATTGAATTTATTTGCCCCATTACTAGGCTTCATTTAATTAGTTTTGATTACTATGAAAAAGGTCCTTTATAAGCTTACTGCTGTTTGTCTATTGGTAATGTTCTTTGCTAACCATGCAAGTGCTCAGCAAAAAATCATATTACTTAATGGAAAAACGATTTACCCCACTTCTTATTCCATTGGTGAAATGTTTGTCAATTACAAACTAGAAGGCGATAGTCAGAAGAGGTTAAGACTAATAGACAAGTACGACGTTTTTTCTGTGATTGATGCTGAAAACAAAGAGGAAATTTTATATAAGCCTGTTGATAGTCTTGATTTTTCAATTGATGATGCGCGATTGTATATGGATGGCGAAAATGCGGCTAGAATTTATTTCAATAAACCAGGTGTACGAATTTCATCTGCAGGCGTTGGCTTAGCATCTGGAATTCTAAGTTTTTATTCATTACCGATTCCATTTTTTTACGGCATTGCTATCACCCAACGTAATCCTAAAAAGATTCAGCTCCCAGAAGAATTTAAAAACATGGAGAACAACGAAGCATTTCGTTTTGGCTATAATAGAGAAGCAAGAAGTATAAAAATGAAACAGAGTTTGAAGTACGGTTATATAAGCCTTGGAGTTAGTCTTGCAACCCTATTTCTGATAATAAAATAACCATGCATGCTTAAAGGCAAATCGTTTCATCATATATCGCTTGCCGTTACTGCACTGTTTTTCTTTTTATCTTCTATTAATCTCGACTTATCACCTAAGACCATTGCGTTATCAGTGGCTATCTTCACTGGTACTTTTTTCATTTATCGCTTATCCGTGTGGATTCCTGTATTAAGTTGGTCGCGTCGGTTTGTCGATTTTTACAATAAGCCTAGTGTATTAGAATTAGCATTATTCTTTTTAACCTTATTATGTGCTTTTTACTTTTTAAACTTGTGTGAAATAGCATTGTTGATTTGCTGGGGACTTTTCTCAACTTGTTATTTCTTGAACATTAAATTGGATGCATTTCATTTCAAAGGGCTTCGAAGTATTCCATTGATAAAAACAATTCATTTGTCGCTTTTATGGACTATCATCGGATTTATTTTCAAGCTGCCAGAATTAGCAATTAATCATTCCCTTTGTTACGATTTTAGTATTCGTTTTATCATTGTATTTTTAATTTGCCTTGGGGTTGACTTACGCGATATCAATAAAGATCAAGAATCGTCGCAAGGCTTAGAGATTACAACATTAGCAACTTACTTTGGTTTTCATAAGTTAAAACAACTGATGCTTATTGTTAATCTGACATTAATCTGTTTTCTTATTCTCTGCTCAACTGAATCAACTATTGATTTATTAATCGCCTCGATGCTTTTTATCGGAATAATTAATCTCAAAATAAATAGCAACCCAAAAACGTTCACTATTCTGATGGATGGAACCTTATTACTCTATTCCTTTTTAGCTTTTATAGTAAAACTTACGCGTTTCTGAATTAAATTTGCAGGATGAATATTAAATCGAGATTAGTTTTTTTAGTTTTTTGTTTAGCCAGTATACAAATTGGCTACGCGGCAGATTATCCTAATCCGTTATTTGGAAATAAAAAAGATAAGAAAAAGGTAAAGCCCTTCTTTCAGTTTGATAGTTACTATTCATTTATTGGAAATGAAAAAGCGGATGTATTCGGATTTAAAGCTGGTGTAGAGGTAAATCAGAAATGGCGCTTTGGGGCAGGATACAACAAGATTAAATCAGATATTATTGAGTGGAAATTATTACCTGTTGAAGAACGACCTTATTCATCTACAGGAAATATTGTTAAAAGTCAGCTATACTTAAACTACTATCCACTATTAGTAGAATATGTTTTTTACAATAAAGATCCATGGCAGGTTTCGTTGCCTTTTACCGTTGGATATGGAAACTCTTATTTCAGTTATTACGACATTAACAACAACACTCGAAAAATATTTGACCATCCAATAGTTATTTCAGAATTAGGTGTAACAGGTCAGGTGAAAGTTTTTAAATGGATTGGATTAGGTGCTGGTGTTGGTTATCGTTATTTAGTGGTAAACAACCCAGAAATAGAAACACAAGTCAGTTCATTAGTATATTCAATACGAATTAAAATTTTTCCTGGTGCTATCATTAAAACATTCTTCCCGAACCTCAGCGGAGAATGGTGATTGCACTAGCCAACTATTATTATCTTTGATACATGAAGAATTTAAGCTTTGACGATATTTATATGGACCTCGCCCAGAATCTTTCACGCAAATCACATTGCGTAAAAGCAAAGGTAGGAGCTGTAATTTCAAAAGACACACGCATCGTTTCTCTTGGGTATAATGGCCCGCCAGCAGGAACACACAACTGCGATCAGGAATGGCCAGTAGAAGGATGCGCACGAGATAGAAAAGGCGGATGTTCATTAGCGTTACATGCAGAGGCAAATGCAATTTTATATGCATCAAAGAATCAAATTACGATGGAAGGAGCTACACTATATGTGACACTTTCACCTTGTATTGCATGTGCAAAAATTATTTATACCACAGGAATTAAAAAAGTAATTTATCTGGATTCATACGCTGCTTTTAAAGGAATTGATATTGAAGAAGGAGTTGAATTCCTGAAAAGATTTGGTGTTTCCGTTGAACAATATCAACGAATATAAAATGAGCGAACAAAGAAATTCAAAATCGCGTTCGGTATTCTTATTTGGAATAGCGTTGGCGTTAGGTATTTATATAGGTGATAAATTAAGTTCTTCTTCAGGATTAAGTTCTGAAAATAAAATGGAAGAAATCCTTAATCATATCAATTCTAATTATGTTGATACACTAAACCTTTCAGAAGTTCAGGATAAAGCAATCTCATCTTTGCTAGGTGAACTTGATCCACATTCAAGCTATATTCCTGCATCAGAATTGAAAGATGTTAATGAGGACTTAGAGGGTAACTTTGAAGGCATTGGTGTTGAATTCAGGATTTTAAATGATACTGTAATGGTAATGCATGTGATTGAAAATGGTCCGAGTGAAAAAGCAGGACTGCACGATGGCGATCGCATTATTAAAGTAAATGATAAAAACATTACAGGAATAAAAATTACCAATAGTGATGTAATGAAATTACTCAAAGGTGAAGGCGGAACAAAAGTGAACGTTACTGTTTATCGCAAAGCCATTGGTAAATCGTTGAGTTATAAAATTACCAGAGGTAAAATTCCAATTCACAGTATTACTACTTCCTACATGTATGACCGCGAAATCGGCTATATTTTAATCGATCGATTTGCAGCTAATACCTACGATGAATTTCATGATGCAGCTGATAAATTGTTAAAGGCCGGAATGAAAAAATTAGTAATCGACGTACGTAACAACCCTGGTGGCTATTTAGAAACTGCTGTTGATGTAATTGATGAAATGATTAGCGGTGAAAAATTAGTTGTTTATACGGAAGGCAATCATCGTCGCAAGCAAGAATACAAAACTTCTCAATCTGGAATTTTAGAAGACCTAAAAATTGCTGTATTAATTAACGAAAACTCCGCTTCAGCAGCTGAGATTTTGTCAGGAGCATTACAAGACTGGGATCGTGCTGATATTATAGGAAGAAGAAGTTTTGGTAAAGGTTTAGTGCAAGAACAAACCCCAATAAGTGATGGCTCTGCAGTTCGATTAACAGTTGCTCGTTACTATATACCTTCAGGAAGATGCATCCAAAAACCATATATCAAAGGAGATAAATCTTATTTTGAGGACACGTATAACCGGGAATTAAACGGTGAATTATTTTCTGCAGATAGCATAAAAATCGATAAGAAAAAATCGTACAAAACTGCTGGTGGTCGACCTGTTTACGGTGGTGGTGGAATCATTCCTGATTTCTTTGTTCCATTAGATACAAGCACCAACAGTATTTACTTAAATAAACTTTTTGCCTTAAATATGTTCAGCGATTTTTGTTATAACTATGCTGATGCAAACATGACAAAACTTAAATCTTTTAAATCTGCAGCTGATTTTAATGTTCAATATAAAGTAGACGATAAACTAATAAATGAATTCACTCTGTTTGCAAGCAGTCATGGGGTGCCGTTAGATCAACCAGGTTATACTAAAAGCAAGCAAGAAATAACTAAACAGATCAAAGCTACATTTGCGCGTATTGCTTGGAACGATGAAGGATTATATAGAGTAATAAATCAAAATGACCCAACCTTCTTAAAAGCAATTAATTTGTTTCAATGAAATGGCTGAATAAAATAACAGGTTCGCCTTTTTTATTTACGCTTTTAATTGCGATTACAAGAATTCCATTTTTGTTCTTTGGTTACGGATCAGAAGAAGACGCGTGGGCGTTACCTTTAGTAGCTGAACGTATTTCAAAGAGTGGCGTTTATGAAGTTTCAAGATTACCAGGACATCCTTTTCAGGAACTGGTTTACACGCTTATATGGAATGCTGGTCCGGTTGTTTACAATTTACTCACATTAATAGTAAGCAGTCTTGGTATTTACTTTTTCATCAGGATACTTCAATATTTGAAGTTAGAATGGAAGTGGGTTACCTTATGCCTAGCGTTCACTCCTATCTTCTACATTAACTGTACAAATAATATGGATTACGTATGGGCATGTAGTTTCATTCTTATCTCACTTTACTATTCACTAAATAATCGTTGGCTTTTATCAGGTTTATTTTTAGCCAT
>CANGJU010000018.1 GCA_947453935.1 Bacteroidota bacterium
TCATATACACGTCCACCAACTTTCAACTTAACTGGAGGAATAACGAATGAATAAATATCATCACCACCTTGTCCACCAGAACGGCTTGAAGAGAAATAACCTGTAGTTTCAGAAGTCATGATTACACCAAAATCATCAGCACCTGAATTAATTGGCGCTTGTAAATTAACTGGCTCTGACCATTGTCCCGCTTCATTTGTTGAGTAGAACATATCTAAACCACCCATTCCTGGTTTACCATTAGAAGCATAATATAAACGTCCGTTTGAAGTTACTCTTGGGAACATATCGTCACCATCACTATTAATCACTGAACCTGCATTTACGGGAGTTCCCCATGCACCAGCAGCTGCATCCCACGAAGACATCCAAATATCTTTCCCACCTAATCCACCAGGCATATCACTCGCAAAATATAAAGTTTTACCATCAGCAGATAAGCTCGGGTGACCACAAGTATAACTGTCACTATTGAAAGATAATGAAACCGGATCACTCCACTTACCATCACTTAGGGAAGTCATCATGATCTTACATTGCATGTTTTTTTCTTTAATTAAAGGACATGTAGTGAAATACATTGTTTTACCTGTAGCATCAAAACAAGCTGCTCCATCTGAATTATCAGAGTTCGCAGGACTTGGGAACACAGTTGGAGTACTCCATTTTCCATTATTGTCTTTTGTAGCCTGAAAAATATCGAAATACTTTTCGCCATACCAATTATCATTCTTAGAACCTGTAGACTCTTCTCTTGAAGAAGTGAAAACAAGACTTCCTTTAGCAGCTGGATTTTCGCAAAGAGCGAATTCATGATATTTCGAATTCACACCTGAAACGTTTTCAACCTTAGCACGAGTTGGCTTATCATTCCATGCTTGCGCTTGCTCGCATTCTTTGATTTTCCCATCTACCTTACTATCTGAAGGATTTTTCTCTTTATAAGCATTATACTGAGCTATTGCTTCAGCATATTTACCATTTGCTTTTAAGGCCTCTGCATAACGCAAAATTGAAGTTGGGTCTTTGTACTTAGCTTTTACAGCCTTTCCATACCAATCTTCAGCTTCAGCATTGTTGTTAACCATACGAGCACATTCTCCTGCACGGTATGCAGCCCAACCTTTTTGCTCACTCTTGTTAAATTTAGCATAAGCTTTCTTATACAATGCTGATGCAGTGTAATACTGCCCGATTGTGTAAACTTTGTCAGCTTTTTTAGTTTTTGTTTTTGGTGCTTTTGGTGCTTTGTCAGCAGCAAAACTGCACACAATGGTCAACGAAAAGACCACTAATAAGCGTAATGATTTCTTGATCATAATGGATCGTGTATTTTTTACAGTTTCTAAGTAGGACAAAGGAAACAAATTATTTCAAATTAAAAAAAAAGAGAGCGAATAAATTATCCTGGACTTTATATTGATTTACAGCACTTTAAGACCGGTGTTTAGAAAAACAGTTTGATTGTTGAAAAAAAAACACGTCTTAAATATGTATCAAAAGACCTTTTTAGGGGCTTTTTTAAACGACAAGCAAGTATCTGTATGAGTTATTTTTTTGTAATTATCGGAACTACAACTTGCTTATTTCCGATTGATTTGCATTGGTCCTTTTGTTTGAATTTTTAATTCGTAATTTATCCAGTTTTTGCACTAATTAACAATCCTTAAAATTATCAACATTGCTAAAATTAATTTGAAAACGAAAGGATGTTTTTCCCTATCTTTGTTTGATTAATTTCAATTAAATTTTATTCACAAAATAATGAGCGATCAATTGCTAGAACAAGAACAAAAACAAAACGAATATTCAGCGGATAGCATACAGGTGCTTGAGGGCTTAGAGGCGGTAAGAAAAAGACCAGCCATGTACATTGGTGATATTGGCGTTAAAGGTTTACATCACCTTGTTTACGAAGTAGTAGACAACTCCATCGACGAAGCATTAGCAGGTCATTGTAAAAACATCGACGTATTCATTAACACAGACAATAGCATTACAGTTCGTGATGATGGCAGAGGAATTCCAACTGATATGCATCCGAAAGAAAAGAAGTCGGCACTAGAAGTAGTAATGACGGTACTTCATGCCGGTGGTAAATTCGATAAAGACTCTTACAAAGTATCTGGTGGACTTCATGGTGTAGGGGTGTCTTGCGTAAATGCATTATCTACTCATTTAAAAGCCACAGTTCATCGCAATGGCGAAATCTGGCAGCAGGAATTTAGCATTGGTAAGCCTTTATATCCAGCTAAAATTGTAGGAGAAACAAACCGAACAGGTACAGAAGTTACTTTCAAGCCAGATGATTCAATTTTTACATCTACGGTTTATATCTACGATACTTTAGCTTCACGTATGCGTGAGTTGTCTTTCTTAAACAAAGGGATTCGTATAAACATTTCTGATTTGCGCGATTTAGACGAAAACAATAACCCAATCAATGCAGAAAACTTTTACTCTGAAAGAGGGTTGGTTGAGTTCGTTGAATTTCTTGATAAAACAAGAGAGAAATTAATGGAAGACACTATCTATATGGAAGGCGAAAAAAGCGGAATTCCAGTAGAGGTTGCTTTGAGTTATAACTCTTCGTTTAATGAAAATGTACATTCGTACGTTAATAATATTAATACGCACGAAGGTGGTACTCACTTAGCAGGTTTTAGAAGAGCGCTTACAAGAACTTTGAAAGCTTATGCTGAAAAAGAAGGCTTGTTAGCTAAGCTTAAATTTGATATTAGCGGTGATGACTTCCGTGAAGGCTTAACAGCTGTTATTTCAGTAAAAGTTCAGGAGCCTCAATTTGAAGGTCAGACAAAAACGAAGTTAGGTAATAATGAAGTTATGGGTGCTGTTGATCAGGCAGTTGCTGAAATGCTTAATATTTACCTTGAAGAACACCCTCGTGAAGCACGTACTATCGTTAATAAAGTAATCCTTGCTGCTACCGCTCGTCATGCTGCACGTAAGGCGCGTGAAATGGTGCAACGCAAGGGCGCTTTCACTGGAACAGGACTTCCTGGTAAATTAAGTGATTGTTCTGAACGTGATCCAGGTAAATGTGAATTGTTTCTTGTCGAGGGAGATTCAGCGGGTGGAACAGCTAAGCAAGGCCGCGACAGAAATTTCCAGGCTATCCTTCCTTTAAGAGGTAAAATCCTTAACGTTGAGAAAGCAATGGATTATAAAATCTTCGATAATGAAGAGATTCGTAATATGTTTACTGCTATGGGTGTTTCCAAAGGAACAGCCGAAGATGAAAGAGCTTTAAACCTTGAAAAATTACGCTATCATAAAATTGTCATCATGACCGATGCCGATGTCGATGGCAGTCACATCACAACACTTATCCTTACTTTCTTCTTCCGTCATATGAAAGAATTAATTGAGAACGGCTATATCTACATTGCTACACCTCCTCTTTACTTGGTTAAGAAAGGTAAAGAAGAAGAATATTGCTGGACAGATGAACAACGCATTGCAGCAATAAAACGTATGGCTGGCGAAGGAAAAGAATCATCTGTTAACATTCAACGATACAAGGGTCTTGGAGAGATGAACGCAGAACAACTTTGGTCTACTACTATGCGCCCCGACACTCGTACTTTACGTCAGGTAACCATCGAAAGTGCTGCCGAAGCAGATCGTATCTTCTCAATGCTAATGGGCGATGATGTACCTCCTCGTCGTGAGTTTATTGAGAAAAACGCAAAGTATGCTAAGGTAGATGCATAAGCAAATCATCTTAAATAAAAAAGCCACAGAAATCTGTGGCTTTTTTATTTACATAAATCTGATAATTATTATCACTATTAAATTATTTTTTTATTTGATAGCGTTAGGTTTTTTGTAATTTCGCATCAGAATTTTAAGAATAAAAAAATGAAAGTAACTGTAGTAGGCGCTGGTAATGTTGGAGCCACATGCGCAAATGTCATAGCACATAATGAACTTGCCAACGAAGTAATTTTATTGGATATCAAAGAAGGTATTGCCGAAGGAAAATCATTAGATATCTGGCAAACTGCACCAATCAACCTTTATGACACCAGAGTAAAGGGCTCAACAAATGACTATGCAGCAACAGCGGGTTCAGATGTGGTTGTTATTACTTCAGGACTTCCAAGAAAACCAGGTATGAGTCGTGATGACCTTATCGCTACTAATGCAGGAATCGTTAAATCTGTTACTGAAAATATCATTAAGTATTCTCCTAATACAATTATTATCGTAGTAAGTAATCCTTTGGATGTGATGACTTATTGCGCATATTTAAATTCAGGTTTAGATAGCAAAAAAGTATTTGGTATGGCAGGTATCTTAGATACAGCACGCTACCGTGCATTTTTAGCAGAAGCATTAAATTGCTCACCAAAAGATATTCAAGCTATTTTAATGGGTGGTCATGGAGATACTATGGTTCCACTTCCTCGCTACACAACTGTATCAGGAATTCCTGTGACTGAATTAATCGCAGCTGATAAATTAGAAGCTATCGTGCAACGTACTAAAGTTGGTGGTGGTGAATTAGTAAACCTTATGGGAACTTCTGCATGGTATGCACCAGGAGCTGCTGCAGCTCAAATGGTTGAAGCTATCGTACGTGACCAAAAAAGAATTTACCCTGTTTGCGCATGGCTACAAGGTGAATATGGAATGAAAGATATCTACCTTGGAGTTCCTGTTAAATTAGGAAAAAACGGTATCGAAGAAATTATCGAACTTCAATTAAATGATGCAGAAAAATCATTACTAACAAACTCTGCA
The DNA here is from genome assembly GCA_947453935.1 of Bacteroidota bacterium. Lineage (GTDB taxonomy): Bacteria > Bacteroidota > Bacteroidia > AKYH767-A > OLB10 > CAINEC01. The sequence continues at coordinate 4,768 of CANGJU010000018.1, forward strand.
ACTTCCGTTAAAGAAGTAATGAGCGTACTTGACAATATGCAAACAGCATAATCAATATCTTTATATTAAGAAGAGGCGCTTTTGGGCGCCTCTTTTATTTTAGTATCCTTTGTGAAAATTCAGTTTGTATTAAACTGCATTTTTCATTCGACTTACTAAACCACCTCTTGCGATTAACAGCAATAAATTCATATATCATATTTAAAAAAGCCGTTGGAAGTAAATTAAAAACACTTAGCAGACTAACAGGGAATTTTAATTGCTTACATATTTGAAAAACAGCTTCTGATTTATAATATAATTGAGTTTCATTTTCATAAAACACTACCGTTTGATCAGGAATAATACTCGAAGCGCTTTGTTTAATTGATTTAAAAAATTCAGAATCTAAACTTGAAAAATACATAGACGAATGCTTGTCGAACTTAAAAACCATTCGTACAAATCGCGAACACATGATGCATTCACTATCGTAAAATATAATCGATTTTTGCATTATGGTTTTATAGCCACAGAATAAGGATCGACAGAAAGTTCTGGTTTAAAAGAATTATCTTTTTCTAAAGTTGCCATATCAATTTTACTCAACGAACCATTTTTACCAGCACAAGCTGATGCATGATGAGGAGCTGGTCCACCAGTGAAATTCCTGTTCGCTACAATGACACAATTATTAACTTTATCGACAGCAATACCATGTGGCTGCCAACCAACTTTCACTTTTTTAATTTCTTGCAAATTAATGATATCAATTACACTAACAGAACCTTTCACATCAGGCAAGAATGTCACATCTTCCATGTTGCTTACAAATAAAAAATTATTCTCTGCCGACATTGCAAACTCAAGAGGATAAACACCAACAGGAATAACCTTTATAAGCTGATCAGTAGCTGCATCAAAAACACGAACCTGATTTACATCCTGACAAGTAACAAAATACTTAGTATAATCAGGTGAGAAAATAATCTCGTGCGGTTTTAAGGTAGTCGCAGAAAAATCAGGACCAATAGGATTCAGATTCACATCTTCATAATTAGATGGATCTGCAAGTGGAATTTTAACAAGCTTACTGGATTCCTGATAGGTAACATATAACGTATCATCCGTAGCATTTAATGCAGAACCATGTAAATTAACTGTTGCTCCTGTACTTGGGAAAGGACCAATTGTCTGCGAAGAATTATTATCAAAATCTACAATCGCAACTCTGCCACCATTATAATCTACAGCATAACCAAACTTTGAATTTTTAGATATACTAATTGTGTTCCAACCTCCTGCTATACCATTACCAATGGGAATAGTTTTAACCAATTCATCACTAACGGTACTGTATAGCTGAACAATATCAGAATTTAGATAAACAGTAACCCAATACTTTCCATCAGGAGTAACTTTAACATTATGCGGTGACTCTGGCGGTGTAGCTCCTGCATTTTGCCCAACATCAACCATAGACATTACTACTTCTTTTTTTGCATCAAAAACAGAAACAACATCGCAACCCTGATTCGTTACGTAATATTTTTTACGATTTACATCAGCAGGAAACATTACCTCTCCTGATTTCGATTTGCCTCCTGCATCAATCCAAGATTTTAAAGTCTGATACTCTATATCACTTAATGGCGTACCATTAATTGGCATTGTTGGTTGAACAACTAATCCTTTGGTACTGTCTGTATTTGTAAAATATAGCAATGTGCTAAAATCAGGGCGACGAGGAATTACTACTGCACCATTAGTGGTTCCTTTATACAAAGACTCCCACGTCGACAAATCCAAGCCTGCGGCACCTACACTACTCACATCATTATGACAGCCCGCGGTGGCACATTTACCAGTTATAATCGCATCAACATCATCAGGATAATTACTTATAACTGGAGCTTCGTAAACATCATATCTGCATGAAGACAATAAGAGTCCAAATAAAAATAACAATATGCAATTAAAATTCTTAATCCCCTTCTGTAACATACAAGTTTAAATTTTGAGTTCCTTCTTTTTGTGAGGTACTAAATGGAATTCCACCTTTAACAACATTATTAGGAGGTGCCAATAAACTATCAATTCCAACTGCGTACAAATAATAATCACCGCAATTTAATCCTCGCAAATAGGCAATACTTGTTGTGTCATTCGCTTTAAAAGTCAAATCATAATTCGCTGCTCCTTCTCCCGGAAAATCCTGTGTATTAAACTTAACATAAACAGTACAGCCTTTAATTTCGCGAGTATGATGAATCATTTTTGCAGCTACGGTCAAACCTCCATTTGATCCGGCTTTGCAATCATCTTCTTTACAACTATCACAAGATGTAACAAACAAGATTGCCATAAGAAACATTACATACGACTTCATAACTTGATAATTTTTTGGGATGCTATTATTGTCTTCCCTATAATATTACAAATGTAAATACCCGATTGTATATTTTTCACATCGACAGTAGTGATATTTGTCGTGATAACGTAATTACCAACTTCTCGTCCTGCAATATCCGTAATTTTTAATTGAAGTGGTTCTTGAAAATTTATATCTGAAAGTTTGATTGTTAACTCATCCGAAACCGGATTAGGATAAACATTGAAATTAAAATTATGATTATTAAAGTTATTATCAAGTGACAAAACACTATTTTGAGAATAAAGAACTACACCACCACAAGCATTACCAACCACTAGATCATATTTCCCATCACCATCTACATCTGATGCGGCAGGATAACAACGTTGTGGCTCATAGATGTTTTGAAACATGCTGTCAAGCAAATTAAAATTGCCACCCAAGTTCCCATCAATATTGTTGTAGTGATATAAATATCCGCTTAATGATCCAACTAACAACTCATATCCATTGCCGTTATCAAACAAATATGGAACACTAAATCCAGCAAATGAATTCGCCTTTTTAACATTCACTCCTCCGAAATTTGCTGTTATAAATGAATAAGTGAAGTTTCCGTTGTTGCGATAGTAATTGATGTTCCCATTTCGCTCACCAATTAATAAATCTATTTGTCCATCTCTATCCACATCAACTAATTGAGGAGTAGCATTGCTACCAACATTTATCCCCAGATAATTCGAATTAGAGAGAATAAAACAATTAGGTTTTGATGAACCACTTGAAGCAATATTTGAAAAAAGATGAATATTTCCACTAGCGTCACCAACAATCATGTCCTGATCGCTATCTCCATCCACATCACCAAATGTTAAAGCAGAGCCTATAATCCCTGTTAATGATAAAGCAGAAAAATCATCCGTAACAAATCTGAATTGAAAATTGGTTCCAGATGAAATGTTTTCATAATAGGTAATTTTACTTTTTAAAATACCAGCATCAGAACGGTATTCATTTGCAATTAACAAATCTAATTTGCCATCAGCATTAACATCAAAAAAAGCCGGATGTGCACCTGTCCCAACCTCTACCATTTGATTTACGAGCCATTCGTTCGTAGTAAAATTAAATACATTCGTTTGATTGTTCGTAGTATTTTTATAGAATAGAACATTTTTATAATCTTCTCCAGTATCAAAGAAATTAGAAACAACTAAATCTTTATTCCCATCATTATTTCCATCAAAATAAAATGGAGCGGCCACATCAAGCATAGAAGCTGGAATGTCATAGCTTGGAAATGCAGAATCTTGCGAACACATGTAAGCCGAATCAGGATTCCCACAATTCTCTAGGTAAAGAACATTTGGTGACAATACGTCTCCATTCAAAAGATCTTTATCTCCATCGCCATCTGAATCAAATACACACAAAACTGAACCAGCGTGTTTCTTTTGTAAATTAATTATTGGACTTGCTAATGGGTTTGCGGGTAACAATGGACAAGAAGGGATAGGTGGCAAATCAGCTGTATTATAAGCTCCTTTAAGTGCGAAGTAACCCCAACACTGTGGGATATTATACATTAAAAAACCATTCGGATTTCCTAATGAATCCATCGAGTAATTTTTATGATGCTCTACCCAACCACCACTAATTGAAAAAGCAAGCACATCCATGTCACCATCATTATCTACATCAGATAAGGCTGGCATATTAACTCTTGAGCAATAAATATTTGTTGGGAATGTACCAAAATGTGTATACAATTGAGGAACAACTAATGTAAACTTTAACCCCTGCCCGGCATTTATATCGTTTCTATAACAACGAAGACTCGCATTGTAATAAGTAAACAAATCCATGTCACCATCATTATCATAGTCAAATGATTTAATCCAACCATCTAAATCTGATGGAAACTTAGATACATACTCCGGAGCATAAACATAGGATGACTTTTTATAGACTCCTTTATTTATCATTGGAATTACTCTATTGTTGGTCGAGCTATAAGCCACTAAATCCATTACACCGTCATTATTCAAATCCATTTCTGCAAACACTGCACTATTTAGTCCCCCGCCCCATGCATTATACAAAGGTTGATTATTGATATCATTCACATGGACTAATGTATCTCGAAAGAAAGTTTGCGTTTGTGCCCTTCCCAAAATCGAAACGCAGCAAAATACATAAAGCAACAAATGTTTTAATCTCATAGTTTAATTATTTTTTTTGAAAACACTCTTCCGTCTTTCTTAACTGACAATAAGTAGGTTCCAGGCTGAATTTTATTTAAATCAATTTTTAGATAGTTATCATGGACAGTAGTTTCAAAAACAATATTTCCAACAACATCCAACAACTCTAAATTAGCATTATTTATTGAAGAATTAAATTTCAAAAACATTACATCTTCTGATTTCAAAGGATTAGGCCAAGCTTCAAAATACAAGTCGTTATTTTTACTTTGGGCAAAACCATTGCTGATCTGACCTAAATAACCTCTTATTCCACCAGCACCATTACCCGCTATTAAATCTTTCTTTCCATCCAGATTGTAGTCTGCCATCGAAACTGTTACTCGTTTCGGCTCATAAATATTATCAAAAATTGAATCCGTTAAATTAAAAGCACCTGTTAAATTATTATCAATATTCTGATAATGAAAAATAGTTCCCGCTTCGCTTCCAACTAATAGCTCATATCCATTACCGTTATCAAATAATTGCGGACAACTATATCCGGTAATTGAATTAGGGCCTGTTACATTCACACCACCAAAATTCGATGTTTGAATACTAAACAATAAATTCGTTCCAGAAGAATTATTCTTATAATAATTCAACACTCCGCTTCGCTCTCCTATTAATAAATCGTTTTTACCATCGCGATCGATATCTATAATTTGAGGTGCCGCATTATTCCCTACATCAATCGACTGAAAAACAGGATTACTTAAAACAAAATTAGGAATTGCACCACCAATGTTTTTATAAAAAATCAATGTACCATCTGCATTACCAAGTAATAAGTCTTCATCATTATCTCCGTCTAAATCACCAAAGGCAGGATATAATCCAAATTGAGTAAGCGAACTTAGATTTAACCAATCATTTGTTACTAACTGAAAACTTGCCGACCCAGACAAACTTGTGTTTTTATAATAGGACAACGAGGAATACTGCAAAACTGGATTAGCATTATAGGCATAATCATTTCCAACAATCAAATCTTTTTTACCATCTGCATCGACATCAAAAAATGCAACATTCGAGGAAGTACCAACATCAACCATTTGGTCGATCAGAAAATTATTTTTAACAAACGTAAAATTGTTCTGACAGTTACTTCCCGTATTTTTATAAAACAAGACATTTCTTAAATCTTCTCCAACAGTTGCAAATGGTGTTACAATTAAATCTTTTACACTATCGCCATCAGCATCAAAGTAAAATGCGGCTGGAAGGTTTTGTAAATTCACACTTACATTATATGCAGGAAAAACAGAATCCTGTTGTGTAATAGAAGCAGAATCAATGCTGCCTCCATTTTCCAGGTACAATAAATTAGATCCTAAAATATCTCCATTAATTAAATCAACATCGCCATCACAATCTTGATCGAGCACTGTTAAAGCCGATCCTGAATGTAAATGACTTTCACGATTAGACATTCTATTTGTAATACAATTTTGATTTAACAAAGCAGAGTTTGTCAAGCCACTTAATCTAAAACGCCCCCAACAATCTGGTTCAACTTTAAACAATAACTGGTCGCATATTCCCAATGAATCCATCGAATAGTTTTTATGATATTCAATAAAATTACCAGAGTTTGTAAAAGTGAGAATATCCATATCTCCATCATTGTCGACATCTTCAAAGGCCGATAAATTTACTTGTGTGCTAAAAATAGGAGCAATGCCTGATGCATACTGACTATTTAATTGAGAAGAAAAAAACGAGAAACTTAATCCTCCACTTTGTGTGAAATCATTTTTCCAAACACCAATCGAATTATTAAAATAAGTAAACAAATCTAAGTCGCCATCACAATCAAAATCATTACTACTTACCCAATCATGAATCGGCGGAATTTTGGATATATAAGAAGGGGCATACACATATTTATACGGAACCGAAGCAGGATTAAAAACAAAAGTTGAAACCCTATTTCCTACTCTATCCAAAACTAACAAATCATTTGCTCCGTCGCCATTTAAATCCAGTTGGCAAAACACAGGACTATTAAATCCGCCCACTAAAGGAAACGACAAAACACCATTACTATTTTGAAAAACCGCAGTTGTATCGAGTGAAAAAAGACTCGTTTGCGCAATAGCATGCATTCCAATAAATAAAAAAAACAGGATTGACTTAATCCTAATTAACATAATAAGTTTTGGTTTTGTGTGATGTAAAGATAAAGAAACATTCTAATTTTAAAGTACAATTAAAGAGTGATTCTTACCTTTGAAAAAAAACAAATTATGGCCTCATTTGATATCGTTAGCGAAGTAGATTTACAAAAGCTTGACAATGCAATAAACGTAACTGTTAAAGAATTTTCGAACCGATTTGATTTTAATGGTTCACACACCAGTTTGGAATTGGATAAAAAGACATTGATGTTATTATTGATAACTGAAAATGAAATGAGAGTTAAATCTGTTGTTGATATTCTAATATCGCGCATGATGAAGCAAGGACTTGATAGTAATTGTCTAGACCTCGGCAAAGACGAATACGCCTCAGGGAACATGATTCGTAAAGAAATAAAAGTAAAGCAGGGAATTGATAAAGAATCTGCAAAGAAAATCGTAAAAATTATAAAAGACGCAGGCTTTAAAGTGCAGGCTTCTATAATGGATGATCAGGTCAGAGTAACTGGTAAAAAGCTCGATGAGCTTCAGGCTGTAATTGCAAAAGTTCGTTCTAGTGAACTTGAGCTTTCTTTACAATTTAATAACTTTAGAAATTAAGCGACTTTTACACATCCTCGACTCCCGCTTTTCGAAATAAAAATCCTTAATTTTCTCAATTTCAGTCGTTTTTAGAGTTTAGCAAAAATAGCAAGTGTTCAATAATTGACATTCTCGTTACCAAACGACGGATCTGTGATTTTTTAGTTCAACTGAAATCGTTATTATTGTGGCTTATAATCTTAAACAAAAAATCAAAAACAAAACAAAGTCATTCTTATGAGTCAGAAAAAATCAGGAGGATTACATGGCATCTTAGCTGCTATTGTTATTCCAGCAGCTTTGGCGATTGCTGTATTAATTTATTTGTTTGTATTGGGAAATCCAGCAAACTTCCAGGATAACAATCCTGAGTTAAATCCATTACCAGGAAACTTCTTAGGTATTATTTACAAGGGCGGTTTTATCGTACCTATTTTGATGTCAACATTATTAATCACTATCGTATTTGTGATTGAGCGTTTTATTACAATCGGTAAATCTCAGGGATCAGGTCGTGTAGATGCATTTATTCACTCTGTGCGTCAGTCTTTATCAAAGGATGACTTAAACGGAGCGGTTGCAGCTTGCAACAAACAAAAGGGCTCTATTGCAGCTGTAGTTTTAGCAGGTGTAAATGCTTACCAGCAAATGGCTAAAGATTCAACGTTAGATAAAGAACACAAAGTTGCTTCTATTCAGAAAGAAATTGAAGAGGCTACTACTTTAGAGTTACCAATGCTATCTAAGAACTTAATTATTATTTCTACGATTGCTTCTATTGCAACCTTATTAGGTCTATTAGGGACAGTATTCGGTATGATCAGAGCGTTCGCGGCGTTAGCGCAAGCAGGATCGCCTGATGCAACTGCCTTAGCAACGGGTATCTCTGAGGCCTTAATCAACACGGCTTTCGGTATCGGAACATCAGCTATTGCTATCATTTTCTATAACTATTTCACAAACAAAATCGATTCTATTACTTACGGAATTGATGAGGCTGGATATAGCATCGTACAAACATTTACATCTAAACACTAATCAACTAACTCGAGATCCGTATGCCAAAAGTAAAAATGCCCAAAAACAGTCCAACGTTGGATATGACTCCAATGGTTGACTTGGCATTCCTACTGGTTACGTTCTTTATGTTAACTACGCAGTTTCGTCCAGACGAGCCTGTTGTAGTTGATTCACCATCATCTATTTCTGAGAAGATTCTTCCTGAAAAAGTGATGTTGGTGACCATTGATTCTTCCGGTCGTGTATTCTTCAATCTTGAAGGAAAAGAATTACGGAAGAGTATGCTTAGCGAAATGGGTGCTAAGTATGGTGTAAAGTTCGATGAGAATGAGACAAATCGTTTTGCTGTGATGGCAACCTTCGGGATGACTGTACAGCAATTAAAGCAATACTTACCATTGGATGAAATGGAAAGAAAGAACTTTATGAAGAAAAGTATGGGTATCCCTTACGATTCATTGAATAATCAATTAGGCGACTGGATTCGTTTTGGTCGTTTAGCAGATGCTCAAAGTTCTAATGGGGTTCCAACTGAAAAGGATAAAGCTTTACGATTTGCCATTAAAGGGGATGCAAATGCTAATTATACTGCAATAAAACGGGTTATTGAAGTGTTTCAGGAAATGAAAGTAAACCGATTTAACCTAGTTACTACCTTAGAACAAAATCCTACTACTAATTAACCCTTAACCAGTCAAAAAGAAATGGCACAAATACAATCCAACGATTCTGACTCGGGTAAAGGCGGGAAACACGGCAAGGTAAGAGCGAAAAAACAGTCTACTCATATCGATATGACTCCGATGGTAGACTTAGCCTTCTTATTGCTTACCTTCTTCATGTTAACAACAACGTTTGGGAAACCAAAAACAATGGAAATTAACATGCCTGTTAAACCACCTCCAGGGCAGGAAATTAAAAATGAAGTTAATAATGCAATTACAATATTGTTGAGTGGTGATAATAAAATCTATTGGTATTATGGAGAGTTGAAACCAGAAACCAAATTGACATTAACTGATTTCTCAGCAAACGGAGTACGTAAATTATTTCTTGACTACAATAAACAAGCAGTTGACGAAATAAAAACATTGAAGGAAAATGCATTAAAAACAAAAATGAATGAAGACACTTTGAAAAGTCGTATTGTAGACATCAAAGGTAAAAAGTATGCGTTAATGGTGCTCGTTAAAACAGACGACAAAGCCAAGTACAAGAATGTAATCGATATTATAGATGAGTTAAACATCTGTTTAATCGGTAAATATGCGTTAGTCGATTTAGACACGCGCGAATATGCTTTAATAAACAACTTTCAACCAGGTCAATAATTATGTCAAACATACTTGATCCTTCATGGGACAATGTGATAAACTCCGACAGAGTTGAATTGGTTTTTGAAAACCGTAACAAGGACTATGGTGCTTATGTTATTCGTAAAGGATATACTAAAACAGCATCCAGAGCTATGTTAATTTCAATAAGCTTTTTCACACTTTGTATATGTGCGCCGGTAATTTACAAGTTGATATCAGCAAACATTGAAAAAATTGCAGAGAAACCAATTGAAGTTACTGTGGAGTTAAAGGAGCCACCGCCACTCGATAAAAACGAACCTCCTCCTCCACCGCCACCACCGCCACCACCAACAATTGAGACGGTGAAATTCACCCCTCCTGTTGTAGTGGATAAAGAGATAGCGGAAGAAGAACAACCACCTCCACAAGAGAAGTTAAATGAAACTAATGTTGGTGTTGTAACACAAGAAGGTACCGAAGGTGCTTCAGAATTACCTCCTGAACCTGTTGCTCCAGATCCAGATGCAGACAAAGTATTTACATATGTAGAAGAAATGCCTGCATTCCCGAATGGTGGAGAATCTGCGATGTATGGATTTATTCAAAAGAATATCAGATACCCCCAGATGGCTGTGGATGCTAACATAACAGGTAAAGTATTCGTTAATTTCGTTGTTGACCAAAACGGAAATATTGCAGAAGTAAAAGTACTTCGTGGTATTGGTGGAGGTTGTGACGAAGAAGCGATCCGAGTAATCAAATCGATGCCGAAATGGACACCTGGAAAGCAAAACGGAAGAACTGTAAAAGTAAGTTTCAATGTTCCTATTTCATTTACATTAAGAAATTAATATCACTTTGATTTTTTAACAAAAAGAGCCCGTAAGAGGGCTCTTTTTTATTTACAATGGTTAATGTTTTGTAGTTTTGCATTCAATTAAAAAAACATCTCCCATTGAAAGGAAATAAAATACTTTTTTATGTTACAGCAGCTATGTCTGCGCTATATCCAATTGTTGGAATTTTTATTCTGCTTGCACCGAACGTAGAAACACTATTACCAGGAAATAAACGTTATATCATCGGAAGCATGCTATTAATTTATGGCGTATTTCGTTTCTTTCGATTAAAGTCGATGAAAAAAAATATTGATCAGCAAGAACTAAATAAGGAATCTTAATTCAAATGAAAAAATCCTTCTTTTTAATTTCTTTATTTTTCTTGGTGTCGTGCGGAACTGATTTTAAAAAACCTTACAGCGATACGCCGACATCAGGAATTGTTAAAATTTCATCAGACGAAACATTACAACCTTTAGTTGATTCGGAAAAGGATACTTTCATGGGGTTGTATCAATATGCAAAATTAAATGTGACGCATACATCTGAAGCAAATTGTTTCACTAACCTAATTAATGATTCTTCGAAAGTTATCATCGTTAGTCGTAAGTTAAACGAGAAAGAAAATAATTATTTCAAATCAAGAAATTTAATTCCCGTTACCACTAAAATTGCATTAGATGCGATTGCAATAATTGCAAATAAAAAAAATAGCGATAGCCTTCTTTCAATAAAACAACTTACTTCTATTTTATCTGGTCAGGCATCAGACTGGAACCAATTATACCCAAGCTCAAAACTTGGAAAAATTTCAGTTGTATTCGACAACAATGGATCAAGTAATGTTCGTTACTTGCAAGACAAATTGCTTTCCGGCAAATCGCTCGCTTCAAATTGTTTTGCTTCTCAATCTAATCCAGCAGTTGTAAAGTATGTAGAAGAAAATGAAAATGCCATTGGAATAATTGGCGTATCATGGATAAGCGATTTTGATGATAAAAGCAGTCAAGGATTTCTTTCAGAGATTAAAGTATTGGATTTAACGACGGTTGACAATCCCGTTTATCCAGATGATTATTACAAACCTTATCAGGCATATATTGCACTATCGCAATATCCATTAATAAGAGAAGTTTACATGATTAACAGAGAAGGTCGTGCTGGACTAGGAACAGGCTTTGTTTCATTTGTTGCAGGAGATGCTGGACAACGCATAATCAGAATGGCCGGATTATTGCCTGCCACGATGCCAGTTCGATTAATTAAAACAGAGTAAAATTACTGATATGAAAAAGAAAATTTTTATTGCATTTATGATGGGCCTTAGCCTTAATGCAAGTGCTCAAACTTTAAAAGATGCAATTCGATTAAACGAAAACGAACAACATGATGATGCCTCTGCTATGTATAAGAGCATGATTTCATTAGAGCCAACAAAAGGCGATTACTATTATTATTGGGGGAATAATTTAATGGATGCTGATAAAGCCGATTCTGCAGCAATAATTTTTTCTGAAGGATTAAAAAAAGAACCAGGCAATTTATTATTACAAATTGGAACTGCTGAATTAAAATTGGCTGTTGGTAATTTAGCAGAAGGCAAATCAGCTATAGAAGCCATTGTTAAAGCTGCTGGACCAAAAAATGCTACAATCATGGTCGTAGCTGCTGAAGCTTTAATTCGCCATAAAAAAGCGCAGGATTTAATGTTAGCAAGAGTATATTTAGATGCTGCAGTAAAACTAGATGCAAAAAATCCATTAATTTATAATTTGATTGGTGATATCTATTCAGAAGAGAACAATGGTAGCGAAGCTGCTAAGTATTACAACCAGGCATTAGAAAAAGAAGGTAAATACATTAAATCTGTTTTTCACAAAGGACAATTATATAAAAGATCGATGAGCTATGAAATTGCAATAGCTGAGTTTAATAAAACATTAAGCATTGATCCTAATTTCGCTCCTGCTTACAGAGAGCTTGGTGAATGTTATTATAAATTAAGAAAACCTGAACAAGCAAAAGAAAATTATAAAAAATACCTTGAGCTTTCAAAAAATAATAACAGTGCAAGATTGCGTTATGCATCCTTCTTATACCAAAGTGCTGAATATAATGATGCAGGATATGAACTTTCATTAATCACGAAAGTCGACTCTACTAATTTAGGTATGATGAGAATGATGGCCTACGTCAATTATGAATTAGGTAAAAACGATACAGCTTTAAAAACAATCACTAAAGTATTTGATATTACAGAGAAAGATACTACAAAGCGTATCGGAAAAGATTATTCATACTATGGAAAAATTTTGGCTAAAGGTGGAAACGCTGAATTAGGTACTGCTTATATACAAACAGCTCTAACAATTGATCCTAAGCAAGGAGAATTATATGATGATTTAGCGGACATGTATAATAAGCAAAAGAAGTATGACTTAAGCGCAATGACGTATGAAGCTAAAATCAACAATTCAGCAAAAGCCGCTATTACTGATTATTTCAATATGGGTCGTGCATGGTACAATGCTAAAAACTATGTAAAGGCAGATTCTGCATTCGCAAAAGTTACCGAAATCAATGCAGCATGGCCTAATGGATATTTCTGGAGAGGTCGCGCAAATGCACAAATTGATAATACGGCAAAAGAAGGCTTAGCAAAGCCACACTATGCGAAATTTATTGAACTAGCTAGTGCAGATGCAGCTAACTTAACAAAGCAAAAAACTAATTTAGTTGAAGCCAATAGCTATTTAGCTTTTGCTGCATTTGTTGCCAAAGATTGCAGCTTATCTATTGAATACTGGAATAAAGTTTTAGAAATCGATCCAACTACCAAACAAGCAAAGGATTCGATTGAAGCGATAAAAGCATCGAAAGATTGTAAATAAAAAAAGAGGGCTTAAAAATTTAAGCCCTCTTTTTTTATGCTTTCACATCATCATCTTGTTGATTCCGGAATTTAAATCCTACTTTTTTTCCGTCATACATCGATGTTTCAATCATGTATGTTAATGCATCGTGCACTGTAATTTCGCGCATTGCATCAATTGGTGGTACTATTGCATCAGTATCCAATGCATTGATTAAAAACTGATCGATGAGTTTTTTTAAGGTGTCATTTGAAATCGTATCCGTGCTGAAATTGTTGAACAAAATTCCAATTTGCTTTTTGCCTTCTACAAAAAAATGATTTTCTGAATTAATAAATATTCTTCCAAGCAACAGACCAACTTCTCCTCTTCGTTCAAACTTCATTGCATCTGCCATAAAATTATATACGGATATCATACCGCAAACTGCGCGATCAGGATTGAGACTTGCGTAATTTGATTTACTAAGAGGATGAGTCGCATCAAAAGCAAATGCATTGGTATGCATAATAAAAATCAACACGTCATCAGCTACTTTTAATTCCGCTTCAAATGTACCACGGTCAGTATATTTCACATTTATTCGAGGGTCGTTTAAAAGCATAATATGTTTTAATTCACGCTCATATTCAATGAGCATATGCTTTATCAACGAAAATGCAGCAAAAGTAGTATCGGTTGCATTTTTCGCATTCTTAACCTTCGTATTTAATAAATGAAGTATCTGGTCGTTCATAGTTGTTTAATAAGCTCTTGCAAAAAGCACTTTTTGTCCTGATGGCTTTCCTGTTAAAACACACTGCCCTTCTTCAATTGGATTATCCATCGGAATACATCTGATTGTAGCTTTTGACAGTTCCTTTATTTTCTCTTCTGTTTCTGTTGTACCATCCCAATGCGCATAAACAAAACCGCCTTTGTTATCTAGAATATCAACGAACTCGTCCCAGTTATCTGCACGATTTGTTTTTTCTTCTCTTAGATCAAGAGCTTTTCTATAAATATTATCTTGAATTTGTTCTAATAAATGTTCGATTTTCAAATGCAAATCTGTCATTTGATAAACCGCCTTTTCTTTTGTATCCCTACGAGCAACTTCAACAGTTCCGTTTTCTAAATCACGTGGTCCGATTGCTATTCTTACTGGGACTCCTTTCAATTCATACTCGGCAAATTTCCAACCTGGCTTATAAGTATCACGATTATCATACTTAACTGAGATGCCTCTTTTTTCAAGTGACTTTTTCAACTCAGCAACCTTTTCGTTGATTGCGTCTAATTGCTGATCATTTTTAAATATCGGCACTATCACCACCTGAATAGGTGCTAATCGAGGAGGCAAAACTAATCCATCATTATCTGAGTGACTCATGATTAAGGCTCCCATCAATCGTGTAGATACGCCCCACGAAGTTGCCCAAACAAATTCTTGTTTCCCTTCTCTATTTGTATATTTTACATCAAACGCCTTGGCGAAATTCTGTCCCAGGAAATGAGATGTGCCTGCTTGCAATGCCTTTCCATCCTGCATCATTGCTTCAATACAATAAGTATCTAATGCACCTGCAAATCGCTCATTAGGAGATTTCATCCCTTTGATAACCGGGATAGCCAATACGTTTTCAGCAAAGTCGGCATATACATTTAACATCTTGATAGTTTCTTCAACTGCCTCTTCTGCGGTAGCATGAGCAGTATGACCTTCCTGCCATAAAAATTCTGCAGTACGAAGAAACAGTCGAGTTTTCATTTCCCAACGAACAACATTAGCCCATTGATTCACAAGAATTGGCAAATCGCGGTAGGACTCAATCCAACCCTTGTAGGTATTCCAGATAATTGTTTCAGATGTTGGACGAACGATTAACTCTTCCTCTAGCTTTGCGTCTTCATCGACCACAATACCTTTTCCATCTGGATCATTTTTTAATCGGTAATGTGTCACAACGGCACATTCTTTTGCGAATCCATCAACATGACTAGCTTCTTTACTAAAGAATGACTTAGGGATAAAGAGAGGGAAATATGCGTTTACGTGTCCTGTTTCCTTGAAACGACGATCAAGCTCTTGCTGCATTTTTTCCCAGATAGCATACCCATAAGGTTTAATTACCATACAACCCCTCACTGCTGAGTGTTCAGCCAAATCGGCTTTCATCACTAAATCTTGATACCACTGAGAATAATTTTCTTCTCTTGATGTTAATTGTTCGCTCATAGATTTATAAATTTACCTAAATAATTTTTGGCATTGTGTTTGCCAATTGATTTAACAGCAAAATTGAATAACTAACCGCATATAAACAATTTAATTCTATCATTTATGAAATCTCTCACACAAATAATTAAATTGAACCCAATTAAATCCACCCTTTTCTTTACTTTTCTAACTCTATCTACTATTTCCTGCTCCTCTAATCGTTATTCTACTCGTAGTTCTGATGATGTTTATTTTACAAGTGTTCCTCAAACGGACCAAACGAACAACTTCCCTCAAAACAGCGACAATCAGTCGAACAATTCAAATCAGGACCAAGATCAGAATCAAAATTCAACAGTAGACAATTCTAATTCGTCAGATCAGGGAAATATAGACAACTATACGGTCAACTCAGCGCCAAACGACAGCACAATTGATAATTCCAACGTGTCGTCAAATCGCTATAGCGATGATAACGGCAATACCTACATAACGAATAATTATTACGATCAGGATGATTATTATGATTATGCTTATACAGCACGTTTAAGACGATTTAATCATTCATGTGGCTGGAATTATTACGACCCCTATTATACTAATATGTACTGGTATGATTACAATCCCTATTCATACGGAGTAAGTGTTTATACTACTTATAGCTGGTGGGGATTAACAACTACTTATAGTTACAATAGTTGGTGGCCAAACTGGGGGTATGGATGGGGAGGAAATTGTTATAATGGATATAATGGTTGGTGGGGACATAACAATTATTGGAATGGATATAACAACGGCTATTGGAATGGATACAACAATGGATACTGGAATGGATACTATGCGGGATTATATAATGGTACTTTCAATCAGTATTACTTTAACAGTATGGACTCTTATAGCTACTATTACGGACCAAGAGGTGGTAAAAACAATGGACATATAGCTCATAATACTCCAAGAGGCGGATCAAGTGTTTCGCAATTATATAACGAGCTTGGTGTAGGAAGGAATAACGATCATTTAGTTGCCAACGATGGTATACAAGCAATCGGTCGCCCGAAGAGAGAAATAAAATCGACTTATCAAAGTACCAATGTAAATACAATTAGAACGAATACTGGAACTAATACAATCGGTGGCGGCAAAAACAACCAGGGTGAAATAAAAACAAATCCAGGCAAGAGCAACACTACTATTACAACACCAAAAGGAGAAAATGCAAATGGAATTGGAAATTCAAATAATAATACATCTGGTGGCTCTAATCAAAACAATACTAACACACCAAGAGGGAATGGTAATTTAAATACTATAAACAATCAAGGTGACACTTATAGCAATCCGAAAAACAATTCTACCACTCCGAAAAATGACAACCAGCCTTCGGAGAATAATTACACTACTCCAAAAAATAATAATATTACAACTCCGAAGAATAACCAACCTTCGGAAAACAATTACACTACTCCAAAAAATAACAATACTACAACTCCGAAGAATGACAACCAACCTTTGGAAAATAATTACAGTACACCAAGAAACAACAATTATTCAACTCCAAAAAGCAATAACCAACCTTCGGAGAATAATTACAGCACACCGAGAAATAACAATTATTCAACTCCAAAAAGCAATAACCAACCTTCGGAGAATAATTACAGCACACCACGAAATAATAATTACACTACTCCGAAAAACAATCAACCAACGGAGAACAATTATAGCACACCACGAAATAACAATTACTCTCAACCACGAAACAATGAGAATAATGTAACACCTCGTAGCAACAATTCAACACCAAGAAGCAGTACTCCATCTTACTCAAGTCCTAGAAGTAGTGGCGGGGGAAATTCGGGAGGAGGAAACTCGGGAGGAGGTTCTATTGGTGGAGGTTCTATTGGTGGAGGAAGAAGAAGGTAATTCAATTAGAACACAATTTCAGAACTGCTACTAATTTGTAGCAGTTCTTATTTTATCAAAAGAGCATGAAAAAAATAATCACATCCATTCTTTTAACTTTTTTATTTAACCAAGGCTTTTCACAAAACGATGGTGACATGTTGAGATATTCCATGTTAAACTATGGAGGCACTGGTCGTTCTCTTGGAATGGCGAATTCGTTTGGTGCCTTAGGTGCAGATATGAGCAGTACAGCAACTAATCCTGCAGGACTTGGAATATACCGATCGGGAGAAATAAGTGCTTCATTAGGTTTCAATAATCGATTTGTAAATGACAAGCTTTTTAATGTAAGTAAGGAAAGTAATCAGTTTAAGATGGCCTTTGGAAATGCTGGAATGCTTTGGCATTTTGAAAACCACAACTACAGTAAATGGAAAGGTTGGACATTTGCAATGGCTTACAATCAAACAAATAATTTTTCGGCTAACAATTATGCATCTGGTTTTAATCCCAGCAATTCAATACTTCATTCTTTCTGTGAAGAATTAGGGAAACTCGATCCAACATTAAATGTAGTAGATAATATTCAAACATATTCAGCATATACTGCATATTCTGAATACAATGGCAATAATGCTACCTACTTAACAACTGATTATCCTTTTGATGTTGATTTAGCATGGCAAACATTTTTAATTGATAGTGTCAATTCAAATGCAGGACAAACGTATTATTTTAATGTAGTGCCATTTGGTGGTGTACAACAAAGTAAACGAACTACCAGCAGAGGTGGTCAAGGAGAATTCGATATTACATTAGCGAACAACTTTGAAAACAAATTATTTTTCGGAATGACGATTGGTTTTGCTTCAGTGAATTTTAATCAAACAACTAATTGGAAAGAATACGATAGCAAAGATTCGATACCAGGTTTTTATTCTCTTGATTACAACACCGAATTAAACACAACCGGAAGTGCGGTTAATTTCAAATTCGGTATTATTTATAAACCAATTGATGCAATGAGAATTGGTTTTGCCTTTCATACTCCAAGCAGTTATTTGCTTACGGATGACTATACATCAACAATGAATGCAAAGCTAGAAAGTTCGACAGGTACCATTATTGAAAATGATTATGCCTCACCTTTATCAATTCCTTTTCAATATCGAATTATGACTCCGCTAAAATTGATTGGTAGCATTGCAGGATTAACATCAAAAGCTGGCGCCATCAATATAGATTATGAGTATAATGATTACTCGAAAGGAAGCGTTTATTCAAATGATGCCAGTATCAATCCTTATTTTAACGATGCGCGAGAAGCAATTAAAATAAAGTATCAAGCAACGCATACTGTTCGTGCAGGTGCTGAAGCCATTTTAAATAATTGGAGAGTACGTGTTGGAGCAAGCTATTCTACATCGCCATTTAAAACACAATTCAGACTTAATTCGTTTTCAGATTTAAGCAAGAAAACATTTACAACTGGATTCGGATACAAAGGTGAACGTTACTTCTTTGATATGGCTGTAGCCTATTCAGTATTTGGATCTGTTGAAAAACAATATGTACTTGAAAATGGGAATGAGGGGTTGATTGAATCAAACTATTACGACACGCGTGTACTTTTTACTTTCGGGAAAAAGTTTTAATCAAGGACTCGGATAATCATATCATCTATTTTTGCATTGTACTTACCCGGATTATAAACATAGATTTTAATAATATCTTCCGGATTAATATCTTCAACATATTTGTAGCCGTAATAAAGTGTTGTCCACTGATTTTGGTTTTTAATAAAAGGTTGGAACTGCAAACTCCTCCAGACTTTTATATTTCCATTAGGCGAATCGATTTCAACCACCAACATCAATTTATCGAATGATGGTAATTGTGTTGAATTAACGTTTAACTCAACCACCAACGACTTATTCTTATCTAATTTTATTTGCTGTAGTGAGTTAGTATATGTAGCTCCGTATTCTAATGTTGAATCAACTATAGAAACATGCTCACCACTAACTGCATCAGTAGAGGGCTTAAATAATTTCTCATCTAAATTCCAGTAGTTCTTTTCAAAATCATTTTTTTCTTCAAATAAAACATTGGAAATTTCTTTTTCATTAAATGCTTTTTTTGAGAATAAATAAATACCCGAATTGAAATGTATATTTTGTTTTATCAGATAAGGAAAATATTTTCGAATACGATATTCAAGTTCAGGTGCATGATAATTATTTGACCATGCATGTAGAAAATATTTTTTTGACGATCCCTTTAAAATGCTATCCAACTCCATATAAGTTGAATTATCATTACATCGATATTGAACGAAATTTGATTTTAGCGTATCATGATTGAAATAATAATTAAAATAAAAAGGCTTAATTACATTCACAGTATATTCAATATTCTTTTCTCCATATTGATCAGTATACGTTTTTACATCGTCAACTAATTCTTTAAAAACTGCGAATTGTTCTGTAGAATAATATTTTTTTGAAATTGCTGAACTATAAAAAAACAACACCGTAGTTAAAACCACTAATGACTTTGCGATAATTTTATTTTTAAAATCAAGTACTGAACAAATTGCAATTACAATTAATGGATATCCAAAAACGAGAATTGAATATTGAAAAACCGGATTTTTAATTAGTGAATAAAAATAAGCAATGAACACTGGCAAGAATCCCAAAATAATTGAAACAAAAAATATTTTTTTGCTGACCATCTTAAACTTATTCATAAGCAAAGCAGCAATAGCAATTATCAATAAATAGGATACTAGCATCCAATCGTTATTGAATGAATAAAACAAAAATTCAAAAATTGCAAATCTGCCTGGAGGTCCAAGCCAGCCACCATCTCCTCCTAAACCACCAACACTAAAATGTGTAATAAAAACATTTGCATTAGGAATATACAATAAGAACATAAAAGCTCCTGCCACTAAATAAAACAATCGTGTTTTGTTTTCCCGAATAAAAATCAATCCTGCAAGTCCAACTAATCCGACAAACAAAAAACTAAAATAATGTGAATACATCGCTCCTACTCCACCAATCACGAGCAACAAATTCCATTTAGTGAAAGCAGGCTTGCTATTTTCTTGTTGAAATACAATTTTGCTCCATGCTAAAACAAACAGTAATGAAAAAAACAACCCAGGCGAATAAGGTCGCGCGAGTTGACTATAAAGAATAGGAAATTCAGAACACCCAAAAATTGACAATGCAATTAATGCACGATTAGTCCCCATCCAATCCTTTGCAATCAAATAAAACACTACTAAAGATATACAACCAAGAATAACAAACGGCAAACGAACAACAAAAGTAGTCAGCCCGAAAAACTTTGTCCAATACCATAAAAACACTTGTACTCCCATCGGGTGCATATCATCTAATCGAACACCTTTTTCAATTACCGATGATAAATTATCAAACTGCAAACGCGATAACGCACTCAGCTCATCATTTGTCAACGACCACTCCGAAAAATGATAAAAACGCATAGCAACTCCTACGCATAAAATCAAAATCAGAAGACTGTTGTCAATTAAAAATCGTTTCATGCTTTTATTCTTTGACGAACTACTTCAGAAAGTATCATACCGGCCGCAACAGAAACATTTAATGACTCGATTTTACCTGACATAGGTATTTTAACAATTGCATCTGCACGTTTCATATACTCACCAGAAATACCATTTTCTTCACTTCCCAAAATAATAGCTACTGGTTTTGTATAGTCAGCTTGATAAATACTCTCATTTGTTTTTTCTGAACAAGCAACGATTGAAATTCCTGACTCCTTCAAATAATCAATTACAATCTTTAAATTATCCTCTCTGCAAATTGGAATATAATGCAATGCACCAGCAGAAGTTTTAACTGTATCAGCATTAATAATTGCAGAGCCACGCGAAGGAATAACAATAGCAGAAGCGCCCATACATTCTGCAGTTCTTGCGATAGCACCCATATTGCGGGTATCGGTAATCCGATCTAAAATAATTATAATAGGATTTTTACCTCTTTCAAAAAGCTGAGGAACTACATCTTCAATGGTGTAATAACTTATCTCAGCAACAAAGCCAACAACGCCTTGATGATTATTCCTTGTTAACCGATTCAACTTTTCGATGGGCACCAATTGAAATTGAATTCCGCTTGATTTTAATTCAGACTTTAGTTCTTTAATCAGTGGATTATTTAAATTGCTTTGCAAAAA
>CANGJU010000019.1 GCA_947453935.1 Bacteroidota bacterium
CCACTTACCGGAACAATTTGATCAAGTACGTAAGTGCTATAACCATTGACTTCATTTATATAGCTAGGTTTTTGACTCGACTCCTGATAAATTACGGTTTCAGGACTTAAGCTACTCCAGACTTTAATTGTAAATAGATTATTAGAAACGTTAGCTCCTTGCTGTGTGAAATAAAATCGAATTGCCCTTAGTGTGTCTGGCTTAATAATGTTAAACTTCATAGCAAGTTTCCCATTAGCTGCATTGATTAAATCATATGCAACTTCAGCACTTCCATCATCATAACTATAATAATTATAAAACTCTTGCTTGTAATAGACAGTGTCGTTAGCACGAACACCGGAGAAAGAAGCAGAGTTAGAGAAAAAGGACTTTACCGTAAAAGATGTACTATCATCATTAATAGACGGAGTCAAAGGGAAAATTGAATCTAACGGCGATGTATATGCTAAATTGATGTTGTTAGGACGATTAGGAAAGATATTACCATTAGTCTGACCGAAACCTGAAACATAAGCACCGGTGTAATCATAAATCCTGGTGTTAAAGCCAACATCATTCGGTGTGTTATCATTAATTCTATAATTTACTGTCAAAGAATCGTTAATTAACGCTTGCTGATCCATATTCGACAATGTCTTGAAATGATCCCAAGGAATAGAAGTATATCCGTTAATTAAAGATCCGATTGGCTTTGTAAATGCAACATCTCGCAATAAAGTATCCAGTTGCCCTGTTACGGTATTATATGCAGCTCGCAGTCTAACATAGTCAAGATGCCATATATCTAAATTACCCGTTTGTGCTCCATAAGAACGAAAACGAAACTGAAATCCATCTTGATAATAAGCAGCATTATTTAGAATAATGTTTACTAAATTAAAAACAGAGTCTTGCCCCCCTGTGGTTCCGCCCGCAACGCCCCATTGGCGCGCCCATAAGCCAGATGACGGATTATAAAAATCGAGCAATAGAGAATCGGCAAGTTCAGGAGCATCGCCTAAACCTTTCTTTTCATAATAAAAACTTAAAACTATACTATCCGACAAACCATACGTTCCACCTTGCGGCTTAGTATATAAATTAATTGGGAAACTCGTTAATGTATCGCATCCTCCTTGAGCATTGGTGAATGAATTATTATAAGGATTCCCTTGCTCATTTAATCCATCGAATGTTGCAACGCCAATTGTATAAGGATTCAAACAAAAATTATTATTCACAAACACTTTATTATCCAACCATTTTGTTTGATCTGGATAATCCGTATTATTTGAAAAATCATCTATAAAAGGTAGATCTAAATTTATAATTGCACTTCGCTGTACACTTTGGAACGAAGTATTTTGAAGTACTCTATTATACCGCAATGGGGTTATTATTTCATGCTGACTAAATGCACACACATGACACAACAATAAAACAAAAAATAATCTTGACCTAATATTCATATCGTTTTTCAGTTTTATTTTGATATACAACTTTTAAACTAACTGATTCGCCTTGCTTGATAAATACGGAATCTCCAGGCATTGGAGTTTGTTCTACAACAAAGAAATTAATTGAGTCTAGTTTTCCTGGAGGATAAAACACCTCACCAACATTCAAGGCAGACCCTTTCAAAACAAAAACAGCTTCTTCGAGGGAAAGATTTAATAAATTAGGGACAGCAACATCCGTAACTCCAACACCATCACCTAATACTAAATCGATTCTAGAACCTTTTGCAATTGACTGGCCTGGCTGAAGAGACTTGCCATTACATGACATTTCTAAAATTGCACCTTTAGCCAGATCAGGTTTATAAATCATACTTCCAAGTCGCAAACCGTATGAAAACAAAATTGCTTCGGCTTGTCGTTGGGATACATCTATCAAATTAGGCATTTTAACCTGAGGAGGAACAGTTCGAGTAATACTAACGTAAATGGTTCTGCCTTCCTTAACCTGTTCATTTGGTCGTGGGTCTTGTTCAATTACTATCCCTGGGCCTTTGTCTAATACAAACATTGACGAATCAGAAATCTTTACATCCAAGTTTTTATTCCCTAAGAATTCTTTCAATTCTGCATACTTCATTCCTTTAATATTTGGAACGGTAACAGTTTCTCCGTGATTAGTATAAGCTGCTAACCAACTTACTAAAATTAGGATGACAATTATCAAAGCCGTAATTGATACAACAAGATGTATAAGGATTTTTCTTTTTGCTAAGCTATCGATCATGCTAATTTTAATTTAGAACGTCATGAGATTGTTTTTCTTTTCGAGCAATCCCGTAACTCAAAATCTTATCAATAAATTCTAGTGGTTTATACTTAGCAATAGCTGCCTGATGAAAAATACACGTTGCAGGAGTCATTCCTGGCAATGAATTTACCTCGATAAATATGACTTCTATCTTTTCAGAATTAAATATTCGCACGAAAGCATCAATCCTAGCATACCCTTCTATTTTAAGTAGTCGTGCAGCTTTTCCTAACTCTTTTTTTACAGCATTAGATATTTTTTGATTTTCAGATGGTAACATTGAATATCTTGCAGGTGTAATATTCTGCCCTTGACCAGCAAGGAATTTTTCCTCTAATGAAAGAACATCTCCCTCGGACAAGGCCTCTGAAGCTTCGAAAACTTCGTATGAAAGCTCTCCTTTATCGTTAAAAGATGTTAGCATTCCGCCAGTAATCTCTAAGAAATGTTCAGCACCATCAGCAGTTATCAGCGACTCAATTAAAAAATTCTTTTTAATAGGAAATTCCTCTTTGGTTTTAATCTTTAATTGATTTGCCGCATCCTTATTTAATTCAATTGTATCTCTAAAAATCAACTGACAAAATGCTTTCAGATCTTCTATTGAACGAAGTATTTTTACTGCAGAACTACATCCATCATCAACAGGCTTTGCAATAAATGGGAATGAAAAATCATTAAGAATGCTCTCATAAAAACCATTCTCGTCCATTTCATAATTAACCCTACTTACTACCTCATGTTTAGCTACATGAAAACCATGTTTACGTAAAATTTCGTTAGTTTGATATTTATCAATTGTCACCTCAGATGAGGCAGGTCCAGATCCATTATAAGGGACATTCAATTTATCTAATTCTTTTTGTACCGAACCATCTTCACCTGGCCTTCCATGCAATGCAATAAAGACCACATCTGCCATTTCAGCCAAATTTGAATAAGTAATAGATTGCGGTTTTTGTAAACTCTTTGAAGAAGAAAACTGGTTAGTTATTGTACTGGCCTTTTGAATAATTTCACTTACAATAGAATGCACTTCGTAATGATCTATCTTTTCTTTTATATCATCTGCGTTATCTTTCAAGAGTGCATTAATAGGCAAAGTATATAACTGATGGTTATCCGAAGATCCAGTTAGGAATACGGGAAATGGTTCGTACTTATCACTGGAAGACAACTTCTCATACACATTACGTCCACTTTCTACGGATATATGTCGTTCAGAAGAATAACCACCCAAAATAACTGCGGCTCTAAGCTTCTTACTTTTTCCTGAATTAGAATTAGTCAATGAGTTTTTCAAATCATTCAATAACATTGGTAATTTATCAAACGATTTAATGTCTGATATTCTTGCCTTCAACGATGCATAAATGATATATGTAATAAACTGAGATGGGTTCAAGCCAATTTCAGCTGCCTGATGAAAAAAGAAAGAGCTAGGCATCATACCGGAGGTAGTATTTGGATCATTCAAAAACACCTTGCCACTTGGTGTGATGAATCCGTCGATGCGCGCGTAAACATTAAAGTTTAAAGACTTAAACAATCGCTCGCATTCCGTTCTGATAAAATTGATATGATCATTATCAATTTGAATAGGCGTAATCTTTCTGGATAATCCTGGAAGGTACTTAGACCTATAGTCAAACAATTCTTTGCCTTTACGAATTTCCGTTGGAGGCAATGAAACAGGAACTCCGTTCAAATCTTCTACAACGATGCAAGAAAACTCTTTTCCTTCAATAAACGACTCTAATAAAACCTGCGATTCTCCTTCTACTCCTACAACTCGAATCAACTCATCACCGCTTGTAAACAAATCAATTATAATTGATAATAATTCTTCTGGATGATAAATTATTCTCGAAGAAATTTTAACAGGCAATCCAACTCCTTCACGTATATCGCAAAGCTCACGAACATAATCTACCTTATCTTGAAAACTCAACAACTCCCAATCATTTCTTTTGATTTCACGAATAAAAAATGCTTTATTAACTGCATTATAAAATTGATCAAACGAATTATTATCGTTGACTGAAATACCAATGGATGATCCTTGATTGGCAGCCTTCACTACGTAAGGAACACCTACTGAATCCAAAGCTTCACGAAAAACCAAGGCATAATTTTCTGAATTTAACCAATTTGCTCGATCGATAGAAAAATACTTTGGAACATCGAAACCAGCATCCTTCATTAACGTCTTTTGTATAGACTTATTCATCCCAACTGCTGAGGATAAGATGCCAGAGCCGGTGTAGGGAATTCGCAAATACTCTAACAATCCTTGAATACGACCATCTTCACCATCACTTCCATGAAGACATAAAAACGCAACATCTATTAATTCTTGCAGCTCTGCAATATTTAAAACGCGACCTAATTTTCCGATTAAATCACATTGAGCATTTTTATCTAATTCGCCTAGACTTTCGGCATATATCTGAAAACCGTTTGAAGACGATGGAATTTGATGTGAAGGAGGATAAAAATCACGAATACTTCCTTTATATACGTATTCCCATTCTAGCAATACAATATTTCCGAAGCTATCTACAAATAACGGAACAGCTTCAAACAGCGATTTATTTAAATTATCGTAAACGGTACGACCACCTGCAAACGAAACTTCGCGTTCGCGTGAAGTACCACCAAAGACAACTCCTACTCTGATTTTTTCCATTGAGACAAATTTATCAAATCTAATTTTTTAATCAGCAGTTGAAGAATGAATTATTTCACAATTATGAACAATTCAATTAGGACATATCAGAAAAAAACTCTTTTAATTTTTGGAGGGCTTTTGCTCTGTGAGATATCTGATTTTTATCCACTGCCTCCATTTCTGCAAAGGTTTTCGCATGTCCTTCTGGTATAAAAATCGGATCGTACCCAAAACCGTTCGAACCAAAAAGATTAACTGTTATTGCTCCATAAATTTCACCTTCAAACTGATATTCATTTCCATTTAAAATCAATGTCATAATTGTTACAAAACGAGCAGTTCTGTCTGAAATATCATTCATTTCAAGCAAAACACGATCGATATTTTTGGAGTTGTCAGGTGGCAAGCCTGCGTAATGAGCACTATCTACCCCAGGCCTTCCATTAAGAGCAATAATTTCTAAACCACTATCATCAGAAAGACAATTGATTCCGGTTTTATCATAAACAAAACGAGCTTTTTGTCTGGAATTACCTACAATCGTATTAGTAGTTTCTGGAATTTCATCTGAAAATCCTACATCTTTTAATGTTAATAATTCGAAACCCGAAGGCAATAATTTTCGTATTTCCTCGACTTTCTTTGCATTGTTAGTTGCTAATAATAATTTGACTACCTTCATCAATATAAATCGCTGTAAATCTGACGCTAATATGAGAAATAAAATACTGTTTTTTTTAATATTCTGCTTATTCTTTTCAGCAAGGAATTTATTTGGCCAATGTTATACACCATCTTACACATTACCAGACACAGTCTGTCCAAATACTCCAATAGCTATTACAAATACAAGTTCAGCGGTTTCGTTCAATTGGGATAATGGACTTGGTGATTTAGATTCAATTCCAACAGCATCAGCTATTCCCAATATCAGCGGCTTGAATTACCCGAACAGTATAAAAACTATTTGTCATCAGGGTAATTACTTTTCATTTATCACAAATTATGGTAGTAATTATATAGCAAGACTTGATTTTGGTAATTCTCTGAACAATTCGCCGACTGTAAATCAACTTCCTTCGAATTCGTTGTTGTCAAACGGCGTCCAGTCGATAAATGCTGTTCAGGAAAATAACAAGTGGTTGCTTTTTGTTGTTTTAACCAATCCCAACTCCCTCTTGCGTATAGAGCTCGACTCCATAAATCAAAATAGCAATTTAGTTTACACCAATTTTTCAATTTCTGGAATGAACGGATCAAATTCATTACAGCTTATGAATCATTATGGCGTCATGACTAATTTGAGCGATGACAAAATAGTTGTTATCGATTTTAATGGAAGTTATTTAAATAATCCGATAACTTCAAATTTAATTTCAACGGGAATTCCCTCGAACAATAGTTTAGATTTAATCTTTGATTGGAGCACTTGTTCTTACTATGCCTTTCTTGGTTCATACTCCTGGGGCACTGTCACAAAAGTTGATTTTGGAAACTCACTTAACAATACTCCCAACAAAACATTTATTCTAACGGGCCTCTACACCTCTACCGGAATTAAATTAGGTAAAGAAAATGGCGAGTGGAATTTATTTATCACCTATAACAACGGGATTGGGAATTATAAAATTGGAAATAATATTAACAACATACCCAACCAAAATTATTTTTTAAACGGCAATGGATTATTATCGTCGCCTGCAAATATCGAATTAATCAAAGATGATAATGAGTGGATATTACAAACAGCAAATTACTATCAGTGGAATGTAGTTCAACTAAAGTTTCCTTCTGGAAATACTACTAATAATATTTCAAGTAATTTGTCATCCCCTAATAATATTATATTTAGTCCTGATTTGTTGGGATGGCAGCCAATTGAATACAAAGAAGAGCTTGAGATTGGAATTACAAATACATATCTAGATTCCGTTTATGTTAATATTAGTCCGCCAGAAGCAGATTATTCTTTATCCTCATCTTGCGTAAATGACAGTATTAGTTTTCTTGACCAGTCATTAGTTTGCTTTGGCAATATCATTCAATGGACATGGGCATTTGGAGACGGATCAACAGCTAACATTCAAAATCCAAATCATATTTATACCAATCCAGGAAATTACAATGTTTCACTTGAAATAACTGACAACTTTAATCAAACCTCTGTTATAAACAAAACTGTTACTGTATATCAAAAACCTGAAGCTAACTTTACATTTATTAACAACTCATGCTCTGGATCGCCAGTATTATTTTCAGACTCGTCCATATCTCCGGATGGAGTAATCAATAATTGGAATTGGTCAATCAACAATGTTAGTAGTTCAAGCAGTAGCACTTCAAATATTTTTACAGCCAGTGGCAATTATGTAATTACACTAATTGCTACTAGTGAATTTGGATGTGTTGATTCAATACAAAAAATAATCACTATCCAACCTTCTCCAATAGCTAATTTTTCAGTGAGTAACACTTGTGTAAATGAGATTGCTGTATTCACTAATCTTACCGACTCTAACACAATATCAAACGTAAATTACCAATGGCAAATAGACGCATTTTTAGGAACCAACAATCCTAACCCCACTTATCAATTCCCTTCAACTGATGGAATTTACGGAATTACGTTAATTGCAAACTCAACTAACGGTTGCGCAGATACGATTATCAAATCTGTGTTGATAGGAAACAGGCCAAATCCTAATTTCACATTAACTGCTGATACTGTTTGCCAAAATTCATTATTCATTATTACAGACAATACAACTCCAGGCTTATCGAACACCATTAGCAATCGTAAATGGCAAATGGGTAATGGAGTAACTATCGATGATTCTTTATTATTCAACTTTGCGTACTCCACTCCAGGAGTTTACCAAATTCAATTAACTGCATATAGCCCTACCGATTGTGATTCGAGTATTTCAAAAACGATTGTAGTTGTAGCTAGTCCTATTGCAAATTACAATGTGAGTGATGCTTGTTTAGGAATCAGTACGCAATTTACAGATTTATCAACTAGTCCGACAGGTACCTTCATTAACTCTTGGATATTAAGTTATGGAGACAATACACAATCAGCAAATCCAAATAGCTCACATATTTATCAAAATGATGGAAATTATACAACTTCATTAATTGTAATTTCAAATATAGGATGCTCTGACACAAACAGCATTAATACAATCGTACACCCAATACCAACTGCTAATTTTAATACTGGAAAAGCGTGTACTGGAAAAGTAATTTCATTCACCGACAGTTCAACAATTACATCAGGAGCTATTAGCAATTGGTCATGGATTTTCGGAAGTAATTTAGGAAGTAGCAGTCAACAAAATCCATCCTTTATTTTTCAAAACAACTTTGCTTATCCGGTGCAATTAATCAGCAGTAGTAGTTTTGGTTGTTCAGACACCATAACCAAATACATAGTAGTAGAAAAAACTCCAGAGTTTAGCGTAATCACAACCGATAATTGCGAAGGTATTTTTAGTCAACTGAATTACACATTACTTTCATCAGCATCAACTAATCTTGCGTTTTTATGGAATTTTGGCGATTCCACATCTTCCTTTCAACCTAGTCCATCACATCTTTATGGAAGTGCTGGATTTTATAACATAGCACTTGAAATAATCGATATAACTAACGGTTGTGCAGTAACCAGATACGACACCTTAACTATTAATCCTAATCCACAGGCTAATTTCAATTTCTCGGACGCCTGCATTGGCAAAGAACTAGTTTTGATTGAAGATTGCAATATCGCAAGTGGAACAATTTCTAATTTTAAATGGAATATTAATAATACACAAACGCTTTTGGGCAACAGTGTTTCATTTATAAGTAATCAGACAGGCCTACTGAACACTACACTAATTGCCACAAGTGATTTCGGGTGTAAAGATTCAATTAGTAAATCGATTACAATTTATCCTAACCCAAGTGTTAGCTTCACAAGCGATGTTATTTATGGAGCACCTCCCCTTACAATAAACTTCGATAACAATTCTTCAAGTGGGAATAACTTATGGAATTTTGGCGACGGATCATTACCATCTCAACTTACAAGCCCGTCGCATGTTTACTTTGATACAGGCAGCTACCAAGTTAATTTATATGTTGCAAGTCCGTATGGATGTATAGATAGTGCACAATTAGTTATTAATGTATTTGAACCTATAGTTGATATAAGTGTAATAAGCAATTCAATCGTTAGACAAGGGAACCAATGGGGGATGAAAGCTTTATTAAAAAACAATGGTAATTTAACCATTAATGATGTTAATGTAAAATTAAATCTTCAAGGTAAATCTGTTTTGTACGAGCATATCAATTCATTAAATCTTTTACCTGGAAATATTACAGAATACCAATTCAAATCGTCGTTTGACGCAACTGAAAACACTCCATCTTATTTTTGTGTAGAAGCAACAACAGTAAATAATTCTGCTGACAAAAACAGTGAAAACAATTCATACTGCTCAACCATTAAAGATGAATTTGAATGTTATAATTTATATCCTAATCCAGCAATCGATTATATTAGTTTTGGAATTACAATTCCAGAAGATGGTCTAATAGAAGTGCAATTGTTTAACGAATCAGGTAGCGATTGCATTCAAATACAATCTGGTTATTATACAAAAGGCTACTCCACTATTATTTTAAACTTAAATCAAGCTACTACTCTATCTTCTGCAACGTACTTGATTAAAGTACGCTATAAAGAAGAGTTTAGAATATTAAAATTCATGAAGCATTAAATTATTTGAAAAGATAAATAAAGTAATATTTGAAAATAGCTAGTGTACGACGATTGATCAAACAAAGTGGATAACGCTTGAAAGCTCGAAACAAATAATAAAAACTTCTTTTTTTCTTCCCTGACAGTGCTAAATGCAGCGAATTATAAGTATCGGAATGCGATAAAATTTCCTTCCAATAATTACCGTACATTTTAACTACGGCCGGATCTTTAAATGCATAATCGATAGCCAATTGCTTACGCTTTACTAAACGTTTTTCTTCTATCTGATAAACACTACGATCGTCGTGTAAAATAAGACATGCACAAATTTTCTTTCCACGTCGAAGGCCGAAATTAGCACTTAAACGAAGCCACAATTCCCAATCTTCAGAACCAGATAATTCGCGGTCTTCATTAAACGGAAATTGAATCGCCTCTGCTCGTCGAATAAATACACCGAGACAACTTAGCGGATTTCCTTTCACTAAAAACCTTACATCACGATTATGATAATTGTGAACAAGTCGATCGCTGAATTTAACATAACTTCTAATCTCATAAGCCTGGTGATAGAATGGAATATAGTTATGTTTTTTTAAACCTATAAAGGCCTCCTGAAGATAATCATCATACAACTGATCATCCGAATCTAAGAATGTGACATAATCGCCAGTAGCTAATTGCACACCCGTATTACGGGCCTTTCCACGTTCTCCATTTTCTATGCGAATATATCTTAGTCGACTATCTTTAATTGTTGCAACTACGCTTTCTGTTTCGTCGGTACTACCATCATTAACAACAATCAATTCAAAATTTTTATAAGATTGCAACAATACAGAGCGTATTGCCAATAGTATAAACTCTACTCGATTGTAGGTTGGAATAATTACAGAGAATTTAATATCACGATGCATACAACACCTCCAACGAATTAATCATTTTAACAATATCAAATTGTTTTATAACATCATTTCGACCATTAGTGATCAACTTCTTCTTTAAATCAGGATCATTCAAAACAAATCGAATTCCTTCATAAATTTCATCCGCATTTTTATAATCTACCACAATTGCATTTTCTCGATCTTTAATAAACTCCGTAGCAATTCCAGAAAGCGTAAAAACACAAGGAATTCCTGCAGCCAATGCTTCCACATATGTTTGTCCGAATGCTTCTGAATGCTCATCAATAGGCACATGCACAAACACATCAAACAATTGATATAAAGAATATAAATCCTTTTCAAATTTAACAGTGCAAAATTGATTGCTGTTGAATTGGGAAAGTTGCTGAAACAATTCAGTTTCCATATCACCTTGCGCATTCGCTAAGATTATAAAAGCATCAGGATAATCATTTAAAATTTTCTTAAATGCAGGAATAATGTACTGAACACCTTTCCATTCTGTAAAGCGAGAAATAACGCCGATAACGGGGCTTTTATTTGCAGGATTATATTTTGTCTTTAGTTTAAAGACATCATCGTTATTAGTTTGAAGAAATTTATTTAACTCAAATCCATGATGAATAATTTGCACTTTACCAGCATCAGCAAGTTCCCTATTAATAAGTACATTTTCTACATTCTTTGAAATGGCAATTATACTCGTTGACAAAGCATTAATCAGCTTATCATATTTTACAGCATGAGGAAAGTAATCAAAATGATAAGTTGAATGATGACGAGTATAAATTCTTTTTTTGATACCCATTAAAAATGCAATAGGCATTGCTGTTAAACAAGCATCGATTAAATGCAAGTGCACCACATCAGGTTTGATTTTAAAAAAGAGCTTCATTAACTTAAATGACACTTTAATATAATCACGTTTAGAATTAAACTTAATGAAAAATGATTTAGTACCACGTGAAATTAAATCACTATGTAATTTAGGAGTAATAGGATTTAAAAAAATAAAATGCAAATCAAATTTAGATTTATCCAAGTATTTATCAACCCAATCAAAACCGAGGGCATAATCAATTCTAGAAATAACATACACTACTTTTATTCTCGCCATAATTTTTATTGAAAAAAGTAAGTATCTAAATTTCTTTTCATCATTGTCTGAATAAAATTAAGTGGGTCAATAAAAAAAGAAATTACTGCATATTTAAATGCTAACAAATAATGTCCGGTTTTAAAGTATGCTCCAAATAGAATATAATTCGACTTTGATAAAAACAATTTTCTAATTCGATAACGTGGCTTAACATCATTAATTACATATTGATAAAACAGCTCATTGTCTTTGATTAATAAATAATTTAATTTGTTCGACATACTTTCATATCTAATCCGATATAAAAGACAAGCTCTTTCATCTCTTATAAAATGACCTTTCAACTGCTGATCTATTTGAAGAAGAAAATATCTATCTGCAGCGCTTGACAATGTCTCATCAAACTTCAAATTGTTATTAAGCAAATCGTTTTTAACAAACATATATCCGCTTGGACAAGTAATAATATCTGAATGATACAATAAAATTTCATTTTGCAAATCGTTACAAGCCGACTTCATTACGGAATCAACCTTATTGCCTTTTTCATCAATCTTTTGCACCCAACTTGTAACGAAACTAAAGAATCGGTTTTGGTCTAGAAAGTCAACACGACTTTTAATAAAATCAACTGGCATCAAATCATCTGAGTCAAAAAAAACAACATAATTTCCATTTGCATTAACTAATCCAAAATTACGTGATGCACTAACTCCGTGGTTTGTTCTGTTGAATACCTTTAATCGATTATCATTAACAGTTTCTAGCTTTGCAATCGTATTATCTGTTGATCCATCATTAACCACAATCACTTCAAAATTAGCGTGAGATTGATTAAGAATAGAATGAATAGTTTCAAGAACAAATCCTGATGCGTTATAAGTTGGAATGATGATAGAAACCAAATCTCTCATGATAATAACTCAAAAATAGAGAAATTTAAGTAAATTACAGTTCGTTGATAATATCAGCTAACGCCATTGCTTGATTTTCTCTGGAATAATACTGAACAACTTCTGAATTTCTATCGATTACTATATCTTGATTTTCCTCCCACATGTTATACCATCGATTTAAAACATCTGCAAAATCAAGAGCAGAAAAAACAGACTCTCCCGTTTTAGTTTTTACGACTAAATCATCAATAATATCCTTATCGCCAGGGGCAATTAAAATCGGATTGCCACTTGCAATGTAATCAAATATTTTCGTTGAAATAATTCCTTTTGTACCCAACCAACCTGGGTATGATAACACAGTTGCCATTTTTGTTTCCTTAATTGCTTCTTCTTTTGAAACTCTGTCGGAAACATATACGAAAGATGACGGCAATTCTCTTTTCACTTGCTGACTTAATGCGGGAATAATATTTAATCCTATAAAGCGCAATTGTATTTTATTAGAAGATTTATCTTGCAAAAACAACTTCAATCCATCAAGCATAACCGACATATCTTGCTCAGGATAAATACTACCAACAACAGAAAATATAAATTTATTGGTTTTCACTTTTTCTACCTGATTAAAAATATAACCTTCGTATCCATTATAAATTACATCTATGGGTCCCTTATAACTCTTAACAAGTACATCAATAAATGAGGGAGTAATTACTGAAACACGACTAGCATTTTTCATCCATCTTTTAAAATGGAATGAATAAACTTTATCCCAAAATTGCTGCTGAATACCTGGCTGGTAGTTATTTGTCAACATCATATTATTCCAAAGATCCCTGACATCGACAATCACTTTTATATTATGTTTGTAAAATAAATCAACCATTTGCAACATATTAAATGGCGGAACAGTAATTATTGCAACATCATATTTGTTTTGCTTTAAATGTTCAATAATAAAATCTTTGAATGCAAGTGTTCCATCTATTTCAGTATTTAGTTTGCCGTACAAAGCAGTCAATAAAAAATAAAAATTTCCAAAAAGCATTGCTACTTTACCTTTTCCCGAAAAGAAAACACTCCATTTATTTCTTTTTGATGGCAAGCTATAAACTCGATAATGCTCGTTATTGATTTCAGTTAACGGTGTCGTATTAGGGCGAACAAAATCATCCCAGGTATTTTCATTCCCTGTCCAATGACGAGTGATGATTGTAGTATCAATTCCTTTTTTATGAAAATTATTTACCCAACTGAATGGCCTCCATGCAGGTGCTCCGGTATTAGGTGGAAAGTAATAGGAAACAATAAGAACCTTTTTCATTCATTAAACGATTTAATAAAATAGTAGGCTACTAAATTTCGATAATCATTTTTACTTATATTAAATCCTTGATTTTCTAATTCCACTTTTGAAGCTCTTATTACATTTCGAACCTCTTCTGACTCCATCCACTTATTTTGTGGTGGAGCAAATCCGATTTTATCCGTTCGATTATATACAGAATCAGGCAACACTTTTTTCATACTCTCGCGTAAGATGAACTTTGTTTTACCTTGATTATAAATATGAGTCATGGGCAATGAAAAAACAAACTCTACTAAATGATGATCAAGAAAAGGCAAACGAACTTCGATTGAATTTGCCATTGAGTTTCGGTCAGCGTAACGAAGTAATTCGTTTAAATTATTCTCAGTATAATATTTTAAAACCTGTTTCAATGAATGACCATATTTAAAAACCTCCCGTTTTCTTCCAAAAACTTTAAGCAAAGGGTCAATTAAAAATGCATAACCAATAGATTTATCTTTACCATAATGTTTCTTAAAATGATTACGCTCTTCGAAGAATTTTTTAAAGTTTCCTCTGTGGTAATGCTCCCATAAAGCATAATATTTTAACTCATCATATCCTGCGAGATACTCATCTGCTCCTTGACCATCCAACAACACTTTTACTCCTTTTGTACGAGGCAACTTCATAACGCACCATTGTGCAAAAACAGAAGCTGACCCTGGAGGATATTCATGATGCCAAATCATTTTTTTCAATTCCGATAAAAATGTAGAAGGCTCCGGCCAAACCTCGTTATTGATATAAGATGTTTTATTAGTTACATCGCTTATCCATCTCCCTTCGTCTAATTCACTTTTAAAACGAGCAGAAAAGGTTTGCATATTATCGACACCTAACGCACATAAGCTGCAAACGATAGACGAAGAATCAAATCCGCCAGACAAACTACTACCTACTGGAACATCACTACGTAAGCGAAGTTGAATTGATTTATTAAACAAGGATGTGAATTTTACTTTGCTCTCATCGAGGCTCAACTTCTCTTCTTTTAATTCAATATTCCAATAAACTTTTTTTTCAAATTTATTCTTTGAAATAATCAGATAACTAGCCGGGTCTAACGCATGAATATTTTCAAAAAAAGTTGTTGTGTTATCCATTACAAAACGTTCGTCCAAATAACTCTGCAATTTCAATCGGTCAACTTTAATATTGGGCAAATAAGCCTTGATTGATTTTATCTCAGATGCAAATACAAAGCAATCTTCGGAATAGTAATAATGAAATGGCTTTTCGCCAAAGCGATCACGAGCACAAAATAACTCATGCTTATGATCATCCCAAATTGCAAATGCAAACATTCCATTTAAATGCGTCAAACATTTAACTCCCCAGTGCAAATAAGCCTTTAATAACACTTCGGTATCAGAGTTAGTTTTAAAAGTAACTCCAAGGCCTAGGAGTTCATTTTTAATTTCAATGTAATTATAAATCTCCCCATTAAAAGCAATCACTGCATTAGCATCATTACTTAACATTGGTTGTGCAGCTGCATCCGACAAATCGATAATTGAAAGTCGGCGGTGTAACAAACGAATGTTATTGCTTTGATTACTCCATGCTCCTTCACCATCAGGACCTCTATGCGCCATCAAATCACACATTAATTGTGCTTTCTGATTATCGACTTTTGATTCATTAAAATAATAAACACCTGCAATTCCGCACATAATAAATCAATCTGCTTTTTCTATTTGTTTAATTATTTTTGCTGGCACACCAGCAATTATCACATTAGAGGGGAATGATTTTGTTACAACAGCATTGGCTCCTACTACAACATTATCGCCTAACTCAACACCAGCGGTTATTATTACCCCATTTCCTAACCAACAGTTTCTACCAATTTTGATTGAAGCTGTTTGATATTCTTTTAAATTACCTGGAACATGATTAGCAGTTTGCAAACAAATATTATACGCCCATATTGTTCCACTACCAACTTCAATTGTTGTATTGTCAAAAGCAGCCAGATAAGCACCACCACTTGCTAAAAGATTTAACGAAACAGTATCATCTTCAAAGCGAATATTTTTCCATCCAGAAATCTTATTGGTATAATTAACTAAAAACGGGATATCACTATTAACACGAAACACTCGCTGAACTATCCAACAAAGGAACAGAAAACCAACATTAAAAGTAGTGTAATAGGACTTACCAAATAATTGGTAAAACCTCCGCATTATACCCATATCAAATTTTATTTAACACTTTAAATTTATTCTTTAAGTAATTAGCTAATGAATCTGGAATCAAGTCGAACTTAAAACCACCTAAAAGTATAAAAAGAAAATAAATTGGTGCAGAAAAAATGATAAACCAAACAGAATTAAAGAATAACATATTGACATAATAGACAACAGCAGCTAAAATTACAGCCAAGCCAACTATTTTACCAATTAACTTTACATCAAACAAATCATAAAAACTACATTCAAGTATTTTTATCGACTTCCATAATAACAATAAAGCAAAAGAACCCAAACTAATGATAAACGCACATGCAGCACCATTGATTCCAAAATATGTAATCAAGATATAATTTAAAATCAGGTTGAGAATGGAAACAAACAAAACAGACCTAAAAATAAATTTACTGTTTTTACTGATAATGATTATATCCTGATAATCATTCACACGAATCAATAACGACAAATTAAAAATCATGAATATTATAATACTTGCCGAATAACTTTTCGACAAATAAGTAGAAACCAGAGGCTCTGCAAAAAAGAATAAGAAAATCAAAACCGGGTAAACAAAGAAGATAGTTCCTGAGATAGCGATTCTTTTTAATCGAATAATTTCATTTAAATTTCGTTCGTTAAACAACTTTGCAATTTCGGGCATCACTATCGCCGTCACTGAACCATAAAGGCCCGCAACAAAAGGAACCTCTACTGCACCTGCGCGATAAAACGCATAAGCTGTTGTTGTCAGCATGGCAGATACCATTATACCATCGAGGTAAACAAGCGACTTTTCAATCAAAGATGAAATAGCTAAGGGGGAAGCCATTACGAACATATTTTTTGCAAGTTCTTTATCAAAGAATTTGAAACTCAATATATCCTTAGGCACCTGCGTTAAAAAAGCCCCCAACTGAATAAGACTTACAATACTAAGTCCGACCATCAGTGCTTCCAACGAATGCAAAAAGTGAATCGCATAAAACATAGAAGCTACTTTTAGGATATTAGTAGAAACTAAAATCGCAACCGTATTTTGCACTCGGTTAAAAAATATCAAAACAGAAATCAGGATTGGTGCAATCACCTGTGCAAATAAATTAAGAACGGAAAACGAAAGCAACCTAAACAAGAGTTCATTATCGAATGCAGAACCAACTAAAGGTATGCTGGCAAACATGACCAAACAACTTAGGAGCGACATTCCTAATGAGAATTTCGCAATAGTTGAAAATACAACCTTCGGATCATGCTCTTCATTAGCAAAATAAATATTAGCAATTTGATTTAAGTTGAAAGTGAAAAACCCTTGAAGTATTGTGACAATCATTAATACCTGACCATAAGTCCCATAATCATCAAACGATAATGAACGAACAAGATAAGGTAACGTTAAAAAATTAATCAGAATATTAATCCCATTGCCAATTGCAACTACAATCACTTTAAACGAACGATTACTTTGCATCAGACACGGACTTATTAGATATAGCTATAATAACTGTATTAATTCCTAGCGTGCGAAAAACAGGTAGCTTTCCTATTTGCATTTCAAATTCACGAGTAGCCTGATGAATTTTAGCTGATAGTAATGGAAATATTGGTCCAACAAGTGGCAGCAATGGATTTAGTTGTGTGGTTGACTGATGAACTATTTTGAACTTGCTATCCATCTTGATT
This sequence comes from Bacteroidota bacterium, assembly GCA_947453935.1. Lineage (GTDB taxonomy): Bacteria > Bacteroidota > Bacteroidia > AKYH767-A > OLB10 > CAINEC01. The sequence continues at coordinate 17,810 of CANGJU010000019.1, forward strand.
TTTCTTCTCCATGTACTACACCCCCACTCTTTCCACTCAGCCAAAAAATGATTCGAATATCCATGAGGAGGAGGAAATGGAAACGAGCGTAATACAGATGGATTATTTGCTTTCTTATTAAGCAAATTTGAATCATTAATAGTATGCGCTTTACTCTTGGAGAATATTTTTTTTATACGCGTCAATGATGCTTTAACCAAGTATGAATAAAATGAAATGAACGCATATAGTTTTTCAAAGCGCACAGGAACAATGCATACATGATAACCACCTGGTTTAAGCACTCGATAAATTTCTTCTAATGCTTTTTTCTGATTAGGTATATGCTCTAAAACATGACTTGAAAACACCATGTCCATTGAATCATCTTCAAAAGGCAGTGCTTCAGCGGAGCAAGGAATCAAGGTCACATTGTCGATTTTTAACTGTTGATGCAATTTAGCAGCTGCATCCATGCCCGGTGCATGATCGGCAACACTTTCATTGGGTAGATCAGTAGCAATTACTGATTTACTTATACTTGCCAGCATAGCACTTTGATAGCCAATACCACAACCTAACTCTAAAATAGACATATCTTTTGTATCTGGCATCAAATCGATATAGCTTTGCATTTCCAGTGCTCGTCTATGAAAATAAGAAGGCCATCGCTCTAATTCAGAGCAATTTGATTTACAAAAACGATAGATTGATTCGATTTTATCCTTTTTAAAATGCATAGCCAGCTGGTCTCCCAAAGATGAATCTTTTTATCAAAATAATGAAATCCTAAGGCAAATTAAGTGATTAAATAATTTTGTATGTTTGAAATGACAATTATAGAATGACAAATTCACAAAATCCAATAGTATCAATTGTAATTCCTCTTTATAATGAAGAGCAGGTATTTGACCGTCTGATTAGCCGATTAGATTCTGTTTTAAATGATTTTGAATATGCTACCGAGGTAATATTAATTGATGATGGTAGTCGAGATAACACTGCTGCGTTAATGAAAGCAAAATGCCTTTCTGATGAACGATATACAGGATTGTTTCTTTCTCGAAATCACGGTCACCAACTAGCATTATCTGCCGGGCTTGCACATGCAAAAGGATTGGATGCGATTATGGTTTTAGATGGTGATTTACAAGACCCACCTGAATTAATAAACGAGTTTTATAAGCTTTATAAAAATGGCAACGATGTAGTTTATGCCATTCGCAAAAACAGAAAGGAAGGTCCATTAAAAAAAATGGCTTACTGGGCTTACTACCGATTACAAAAGTCAGTAAGCAATTTTAATATTCCCATTGATAGTGGCGACTTCGGCTTGATGAGCAGAAGAGTGGTTGACAAATTAAATGCAATGCCAGAGCAAAGTCGCTATTTAAGAGGTATGCGTTCTTGGGTCGGATATAAGCAAATTGGCTACGAATATTCGAGAGATGAAAGAAAGGAAGGTCAGTCAAATTATGGATGGAAACAATTATTAGGATTAGCCTTCAATGGAATATTTAATTTTTCCGAATTCCCCATTCGCTTAATCACTAAACTAGGTTTGTCAACAATTGTCATCTCACTAATCTATCTAGGAGATGTCATATATAAAAAGTTATTTACCGAAGAAGTAGTTCCCGTTGGATTTACTGCGATATTAATGGCGATAATTTTATTTAGCGGAGTACAATTAATATCGATTGGAATTATTGGCGAATATGTTCTTCGTATTTTTTTTCAAGTAAAAAACCGACCACTTTTTATTGTAAAAGAAAAAATTGAGGGTGGACGAATTAGCGAAAATTAAACAAACGTAAAATTCAGATGAAAACCATAATACGATTGCTAACAATAAAAAATATTGTTTTATTAGGCCTTGTAATCAGGTTGATATTTATGATTTGGGGTGCCCCCATATATTATGGGACCGAAGACTATTCAGTTAAAGGAGGTGATACTTATGCATGGGTAGATTGCATGCAAAATCTTATTCATGAAGGCACTTTTACATCAGATCCAAATTATGAAGACGGTAAATTTTTTCGACCTCCTGGATATTCGTTTTTTTTTATGCCATTTTATATTATCAGTGGCTTTAATTTGAAACTTATGTTTTTAATGGCTCAAATTGTTCAAGTATTGTTAGATACTTTGTCGATTTGGCTCATTTATAAAATTGTTAAAAATGTTAATGGTTTGGAAGAGTTGGCATTAGCAAGTGGAATTTTATACTGTATTTATCCTTTTGCTATTGTTTGGGCTCCCTTTCTTTACCCAGAAACTCCAAGCATCTTTTTCTTGTTGTTTTCTATTTATTATCTAACTAAACCAGACTCGATATCTAGTAACATCCTCTCTGGTGCATTATTAGGTTTTGCTGTGCTTTTGCGCTTGCAAATTATATTTGCAATTATTGGTTTTGTTTATTTTTTATTTAAAAAACGAAGCTCATTTAAACTGTTTTTTTACAAACCAACGATCTACTTCTTTTTTGCATTCTTGGTAATTTATGGATCATGGCCCCTTCGTAACTTATGTTATGGTAAATTAGTTTTTTCGCAAGTACTTCAAAATGACAAACATTTCTCAGCTGATTTTATGGCCTATACAAGCTATATTTGGTCAGTTAAAACTGATCATAATCCACAATTTGAACAAATAATTCATGGACAAAAAGTTGAATGGCCTAAAGCATCATATTTACATCCTGAAGATTCTACTACACTGGATAGCCTAGCTATACTAAGTAATAATTGTGGTAGAGGGTTTAGCTATTTCAAAGCATCAGCTGGCTTGATAGACAAACCTATTAAAGAAGAAAATGAATGCACTAAATTTATAGCTGCTACTTTTACCCGCTTAAGGGCTGAGCAAATCAAAGAAAATCCATTTCACTTTTACATTACAGTGCCATTTTCAAATTTAAAAAAAGCACTCTTTAAAATAAGTTTAAATGGAGAAAAAAGCATTTTGGTTAAAGCTGTATCGACAATCTTATTTTCTTATCGAACACTATTTATTTTTTTAGGACTTGCAGGAATTTATATTAACAAAAAAAGGCAAATGATTAGTAATTCATTTTTAATTTCCATCCTATTATATTTCATTTTATGGTATTCTGTAATCTGCTTTAGCTATCGAAATATGGAAATGCGATATTTGCTAATGAATGATATTTTGTTATTAATCCCAGCTGGAATTACCTTAATAGCAATCTTAGAAAAAGTAGGTTTTAAATTAAAAACTTCTGAATAAATATGTGTGGCATTTCTGGGTTCTATTCTATTGATGGTAAATTCACTCAAGACGATTTAGTGAGGATGACAAACATCATTAAACATAGAGGTCCTGATGCTGAAGGTTTTTTTAATGATGGAATTTGTGGTTTAGGCCACAGAAGATTATCCATAATCGATTTGCAAGAGCGATCGAACCAGCCGATGCACTCTGAGAATGATCGCTTTGTTATAGCTTATAATGGAGAAGTTTATAATTACAGAGAAATTGGCGCTTCGTTAAAGGAAAGCAAAGATGGAAATAAAATCATGTTTAAAACTTCGAGTGATACAGAAGTTATTTTAGAAGCGTTTTCATCTTTGGGAATTGACAGTATACAGCAATTGAACGGAATGTTTGCAATTGCTATTTATGATAAATTTAAAAAAGAGCTTTATTTAATTCGTGATAGACTAGGAATAAAACCATTGCTCTACTATTGGGACGGAAAAAACCTTGCTTTTGGCTCTGAGATGAAATCAATTTTACAATTGAACGGAATCGATAAAGAAATTAATAAAAACTCAATTGCTGATTTTTTGCACCTTGGGTTTATACCTGCTCCCAATAGTATATTTAAGAATATCAAAAAATTAGTTCCAGGCTCCTACCTTAAAATTAATAGCGAAGGAATTGCTATTACCAAATACTGGAATGTAAAACAGAAATTAACTAACGATATTATAACAGATAAAGAAGAGGCATTGGTTAAACTAAGCGACTTACTAATGAGTTCTGTTCAATATCAATTAAAAAGTGATGTTCCATTTGGTGTATTTTTAAGTGGCGGTATTGATTCAAGCTTGGTTACTGCGCAAGCTGTTCGATTGTCAGGAGTTAAAGTAAATACATTCTCTATTGGATTTGAAGAAAATAGCCACAACGAATCAGAATATGCCAAAGCAGTTGCCAATTATTTAGGAACCAACCATCATGAATTTATTGTATCCTATAAAGATGCGATAAACTTGTTTGACAATATTTTTGAAACCTATGATGAACCTAATGCTGATTCATCTTATATACCAACTACACTAGTATCAAAACTTGCTAAGCAATATGTTACAGTTACTCTTTCTGGCGAAGGAGGTGATGAATTGTTTTTTGGTTACGGTTCCTATCAGTGGGCAAGAAGATTAAGCAATCCATTTTTTAATTTAATAAGAAAACCTCTTCAATTTTCATTCGAAAGAATGGGTTCTAGGCATCAGCGAATTGCAAAACTGTTAGATATTGAAGCATCTGAAAATTTAAAAAGTCATATTTTTTCTCAAGAACAATATTTCTTTACAAATAGAGAAATAAATAGTATAGCGAAGCAACCATTTACTAAAATGGGATTTCTTGCTGAATTTGAAAACCAAGATACCGATTGGATATTAACTGAATATCAGAAGAAAGGGGTGCCGACGGTGAATGAACGTAAACTAACAAGTATGGAGCAGCAGGCTCTTTTCGACATTCAATATTACTTGCCTTATGATCTATTAGCCAAAGTAGATGGATCAAGCATGCAATACTCGCTTGAAACAAGGGTGCCATACTTAGATCATCGCGTAGTAGAGTTTGCTATTAATCTTTCTCCTGAATTAAAATATCAAAATGGCATTTCCAAATACATACTTAAAAACATTTTGTATAAATACGTTCCAGAAAAATTATTCGACCGACCTAAACAGGGGTTTGCCATTCCTCTCAATAACTGGTTAAAGGGAGAGTTGAATTATTTACTTAAAGAATATCTTGATCAGAAAACTATTGAAGAAGTTGGCATCATTCATTATGCGGAGGTTAAGAAACTAATACAGCAATTTTACAGTGGAAAAGATTATCTGTATTCAAGAATCTGGCTTTTGGTAGTTTTACATAAATGGTTTGTTGACAATAAAATTTATCTGTCTTAAACACCTCCTTCAAACAATTGAACCTTCATTGCATTTTGCTCCTCCAGATATTTGAAATGTAAATGTTGAATTATATATAATGATGCTATGTAAAATGGAATGCAAGGAATTTTATATCTTACTAGTGCGCCGAAATTACTTGTAGATAGTCCTATGAAAAAGGCAAATAATATTGCAAAAGAAAAAGAAAAGACGAGCATATGATGAGATTTCACGTACCTAAAAATTCGGAAAACCCGAACATACCATAATACACGCAAGGTCAAAAAAAGAATTAATAAATTTTCAATTGAAGATAACAACATAACCACATTATTTACTTCAAAAATCATTGGCCTGTATATAGCTGAAAAAGTGGCAATAAAAAATTTACTGGAAACACCCTGAACAGTTGGATCAAACTCTCCAATGTCAAATGAATTCCCTTTGTGATAATCGCTCTTCAAATCTTTTTGATTAGTAACGGCTTTATCTAAAAAAGAATCCAGCTGATACTCTTGTAATGACTGACCCATTATTTGTAAAAAAGCATATCCGAACACCAAACCCACGACTAACATTAGAGGTAAGGTAATTGAACGTAATGTTGCAATTTCAATTTTCTGAACGAATTTAACTATTACCCATAATATTATGGCTGGAATAAGCCCAACAAGAATATATGGTTTAATCGATATAATTGCAAATCCAGACAAAAGCATTGTAAAAAACCCTCTTACTATTCGTTTATTAATAATTAGAATATTGTATGCGCCACTAATAAAAAATCCTAGAGCCGCTAATGTAAAAGTATCTTTAAGTAATCCAGAACCCCAGAAAAAAACCGAAGGAACGAACAAAAATGAAATAGCCATTTGCTTTTGAATTTCAGGAAATTCTTGAGCAAACACCCTAAATAATTTCCAAATACCAATAAATGAAAATGCCGAACATAAAATTGTTGTGATTAGATAACTCTGCATACTTAAACCGACAAGAAACAAAGATATTTTAACCATAGACCAAGCCTTAGGATCTCGACAATATGCAGGAAAACCCGTTTCATCATTGAAATAATAGTAATTGGTATATTCAGCTTTGCTAGTTAAAACATGCCAAAAAGATTTGAAATCCACAAACATCAACTTCTGAAAAGCAAGACTATCCCAATAATACTGTAAAGTATCACCGCCTGGATAATAAACTGTATATACCAATGCCAACCCTATACCACCTACCAATTTGGCTATCAATCCAGGTAACATATACTTGTATTCAGGATGGTCGAGAACTCGTTTAGATTGATATAAACGAGTAGCAAAGAGAATAATAAAAAGGTAAACCGGAACAAATAATATGTCAAGTAAAGAATATACGTTCATGGTTGACCGGTTAATAAAATCGTTTTCAAAGATAAAATTTCTTAGGCAAGTTTAGTCCATCTCCTTTATCAGTTTTTAAGTATTTTAGCAAATAAAAATTGAAAGTCAAAGTTCTCTATATCTCTTACGATGGTATGACCGATCCACTTGGTCAGTCGCAGGTATTGCCTTACCTATGCGGACTAAGCAAAAAAGGATTTGAATTTGACTTAATCAGTTTTGAAAAGTCAGATAAATACCAAGCGCACCGATCATTAATTGAAAAGATATGCAGCGAAAATAACATCACCTGGCATCCCATTAAGTACACTAAGAAACCTCCCGTTTTAAGCACTATCTACGATTTGTTTAAAATGAATAGGATGGCTAATAAACTTCATCAACAAAAAAAGTTTGACGCTGTTCATTGTAGAAGTTATATTCCCGCGATTGTTGGGAGAAGTTTAAAATTAAAGTACCAATTACCTTTTATTTTTGATATGCGCGGTTTTTGGGTTGATGAACGAGTTGAAGGTAAAATATGGAATTTGAACAATCCGCTATTTAAATTTATTTATCACTTTTTTAAAAAACTTGAAATAAAACTATTTGCTGATGCCGATTATATCATCTCACTTACCAATGCAGCCATTCCGGCAATAAATAAAATTCGGGGAGAAAATAAAAATAACATCAGTGTTATTCCATGCTGTGTAGATGATTCTCATTTCAATTACACTTATATCGATCTTGATAAAAAGATTCAACAAAAAACAGATTTAGGATTTGAAAAAGATGATTTTATCTTAACCTATTTAGGTAGTATATCAACTTGGTATATGCCTGATAAAATGCTCGATTTTTTCAAAGTACTCAAATCAAAAAAAGCAAACTCGAAATTTTTATTCATTACGCAGGAAAATCCACTGTTGATTCAAAATCTAGCAAATTCGAAAAACATCAATTTATCAGATCTTGTTTTCAAATCTGCCAATAGAACTGAGCTACCAACTCTATTAAGCATTTGTGATGCAACAGTATATTTTATTACGCCAAGCTTTTCGAAAATAGCAAGCTCTCCTACTAAAAAGGCTGAACTACTTTGCATGGGTATTCCAACAATTTGCAATGATGGCGTTGGCGACACAAGCAAAATCATGGAAGCAAATAACTCCGGATTTGTTTGTAGAAATTACAATGATGATGAATACAAAAACGCTGTTGAATTCGTCATTAATGCCACGAAAGGACCCGATGAAAAATCACGGTTACGTGCTATTGGTCAAAAGGAATTTTCACTAGCATCAGGCATTGAAAAATATTACCTTGCATATCAAAAACTTTTAAAATTCTAAGAGATTTATTGATGGTGATAGGGTTCGTTTTTCAAAATTGTCATAGCCCGATATAATTGCTCTGTAAAAAACAATCTTGCCATTTGATGAGTGAAGGTCATTTTTGAAAGCGATATTGACTCGCTAGCCCTCTCTTTTAACTCAATATCAAATCCAAAAGCACCACCAACAATAAACACTATATCGCTATTCACTGAAACAAACTTTTTATTCAACCACTCAGAAAACTTTATTGAACTAAACTCCTTCCCTCCTTCATCCAATAAAACAATATAATCAGACTTCTTTAATACCTGATTCACTTTTTTATACTCTTCGGCTAGCATAGCCTCTTTTGTCTTTAGCTTTTGCAAATTGACATCTAATTCAATATGCTCAAACGTAATATAATTCGATAATCGCTTACTATATTCTGTAAGTCCACTCTGAATCCACGCCGCATTTGTTTTGTGAATTGAAATCAATTTTACCTTCATAGTTTCTTGTTGAAAACATCCTGCTTTCAGTTTTGAAAAATACAAAAAATGCTATTATCATTGTATGCGCTTTAATGGGTCGTAGATAAATCTCTAATGGCTTGATTTTTGGAAGCAAAAATTTAAAACACTCTTATGAAAAAATTGATTTTGTTTTTAATATTTGCTCCGCTTTCTCTCTTTTCAGCAGCTACTATTTTAGACCCTTACGAAGACATAGC
>CANGJU010000020.1 GCA_947453935.1 Bacteroidota bacterium
TCCCGATAGCTATCGGGAGGGAGAGGTCTGTAATTTGATGACGGCTATGCTTCGCTAAGAGAGGTCCTTAACTACGCCATTACCGTATTCACAATCGACTGAAATTTTTTTGACCTCACCCTGCCTTTGCTAGCGATGTCTCGCTAAGAGAAGTGATGTATTTCAATTCAAATTGAAATTATCGATATATTAAACGTTCCTTCTTTATTTCCCAAGTCCAAAGCTGGTTATTTACAGAAAACGAGTTTTTATAAGGTTGATTCTCGGTTATGAATAATAGAATACTAAATCATATAATAAACAGTTAATTCTATTTTTGATGAATATTAGAATTTACATCAAACAAAAAATAATATTATATGAGAATAAATATAAATGTTATAATATAAAAAGTTATATTTGTAAGTTAATAATCAATTTATAAAAATATGATAAATATTAAAACCATTTCAATTGTTGTCGTTTTGATTTCAATTTTGAATTTAAATAATGCCTTTGGTCAAAATCATAGTTTACATTTTGATGGCATTGATGATTGTGCAAAAATAAGATCATTTGGAAATTTGAATTTCGAAAGTCATGATTTCACTGTTGAATTAGAAATATTGCCTCAAATAAAAAGTTTGAATAATGTAGAATCAACTATTTTATCAAATAAAATTAATTCTGATGGTTTTAGCATAGGAATTTCAACTAACAATAGTTTTTTTATTAACCTTCCAGGTAATTTAATTATTGAATCAAACACTGTTGGTAATATTTACGATGGTAATTGTCATCAACTTGCAGTATCTAGGCATAATAATGAGATAAATTTCTATTTTGATAATCAAAATATTGGAATGGACACAACATCAGTTGTTTATAATTTAAATTCTTTAAATGACTACTTTATTGGAGAAGATCCAGTTGTTAAAAATTCAAACTATTTTGGAAATATTGATAATTTTTTACTTTGGAATTACGCTAAATCAATAGACGACTTAAATAATGCTCCTTTGTGCTATTTAGGTAATGAAACTGGCTTGCTGGCTTTTTTAACATTTGACCAAGAAGTTTCACAAGCATTGTATGATTTATCAATAAACTCTGTTTATGCACAATGTGTGGTAATTGATGCTAACAAAGGACCTACTTTTGAAGATAATTTATGTGGAGTAATTTGTTCACCAATACATGCCTTATTTTTAGCAGACCCAATTTGTAATAGAGATTTGACAACATATTCTTGTGGGGTAAATAATTTAATTTGTAATGGAGGCTTTGAACAAGGTGCGCCTTATCCAGTTCAAGGCTCAAATCCATCTGGGGCATTTAATAATTGTAATATAACAGGAAGCTCTAGTGAGGTAACAAATTGGTGTGGAGTTGGTACTCCTGAATATTTTTCTAGAGGTTGTTTCTATGCAAGTAATTCTATTCCAACGAATAGTATTGTTAATTCGAATTCACTTACCAATCCACGTTCATTGCAATGTACATCAATCGATACTTGGTCAGGCTTAAGCGCAAATAATAATCGTTATGTAGTATTGAAACAAGGCGATCAAATTTGGTCACCTCTAATAAGTAGCTTGCAGCCAAATCAATCATATAGACTAAACTTAAGAGCACTTAGTGTAAATGGAAAAAACAATCAGAATCCAATACCACCTAATATTCCATTATTAAAAATAAATATTCGCGATAACAATGGGACTGGGGCAGTTAATGTCGCTTTAATTCAAATTTCCAATTCTGCTAACATTTGCAATTGGAATCTTTATACCGCAACCTTTACTGTTACCGGCTCTATTTCATTTAATGAAATATTAATACAAGCATCTAATTTAGGAAGTTTAGCAGAGTATTTTCTTTTTTTAGATGATATCGAACTCTTACCTTTATCTAATAATTATCCCATCATAGCGAATGGAATTGGTAGCCATAGACCAAATCAAATAGCAGTTGATGGTAATAACAATACGTACATTGCAGGCAATACATCAAATACAAATATGGCTTGGCCTAATGGATTTAATACAGGCCCAAATAATGGGTTCTTAGCTTCAATAAATAGTTGCGGTGATATACGCTGGGCAAATGGCTTAGATAATGCATTTGGTGTAGCATATAGTTCTTTTTTAAGCCAAGATTTAGTGTTTGTAAGCACCTTTGGAAGTAATCAAATTATTACATTTAATGCAAATAATGGTCAGTTAAATAGTCTAGTTTTGACAGGAAACATTGTAAATTCATTTAGAAAACTAAAGTTTGACACTTCAGGTCGATATTTATTTGCATTGGGAGGAACTAGCCAACTTAATACTATATATCGATTTGATTTAGCAAATACATCCAATCCAATGAGCATAAAATTTAAGACATTTATAAATGAGATTACTGATTTTGATGTTATCGATTTCAATAATATTGTCGTTTGTTACTTTGGTAATGCCTCAAATGAAATGAATGTATATAGCTATTCATTTTTATCTAACACAATGTCTAACCAATATAAATTTACTAATAATAGTGGAACACTTCTACGAATTAATTCAATTTGTTTGGGGCAATCTGGTACTTTCGCGATAGGTGGTTATTATAATTGTGATGGAACATCATCAGGAACTGGCATTGAAATGAATATTCATAACGGTATTGCACCGCCTACAGGCCCACAAATACTTACCCCCGGGAATCTGATAAAAACAACCTTAGGGTATAATGCGTGGTCTGCTATTATATCTCCACTAAATACAACACCAATTAATAAAAATTGGATTGGTGGAGATGATTTATTCTCTTGGGTATCGAGTATTATTTATTTAAATTCTACTAACGAATTTGTTTTTAGTGGAGCTTATACTAGTAATGGTCCAATTTATACTAACTTGCAATTTAGTCTTCCTTCTAACACAAATGGTAAAAGACAATTTATATCTTATAAACAATCAGGAACTAATGGTGCTGATATTTGGTATAAAACAGCGGTTCCCTTTGGTCTTGGTATTGGAAGCACAACAACTGATATGGTTGTTGGTATAAGTAATAGTATTTATGCAACTGGATATATTATGGGGGATTTAGATTTTTTGCAAGGAGATATAATATCTTCAGCCAACAATTGTGATAATATTTGGGTATGTAATATCAATGATTATGGTGACAACTCTAGCTTTGCAAGATTGTTAAATACAAGCCCTGTTTCTTATAATGAAAAGTATAAAAAAGCTATAATATGTAACTCATTTGAAAGTATCCAAAATTTTGAGTTTTACGAACAGAATTATTCTGAACTATACAGCATGATGGGTACGTTATTACTTAAAGATAATATCTCTAGTCAATTTAATAATTTGGCGGCTGGTTCATACATTTTATCACCCAACACTAAAACTAAAGTTAGCCCCATTCTAATTATCAAACAATAAATGATTAAAAAGTTAACTCTTTTATTATTTTTAATTTTTAAAATTGTCACAACTCATGGTCAAGTGTTAAATTACCATGGTACCGAATTTTATATGAGCGATGATGCTCCGTTTGGGGATAATTATTCTCTTTATATTTGTGGAAGTGATAGCTCAACAATTAGTATTTATGATTACCAAGATTCGCTGATACGATCATTTCATAAAACTATAAACAGTTGTGATACGATAGCAATTATGTTTTGGCCAGGCGTTTATATTTCTAATACGCATTTAAGTAGTCAATTTTTGTATAAAATTATTGCCACTAATCCCGTTTCAATATATTCGACATTTTTTAGTGGATCAGCTGATCACCCATTTTTAGTACCAGTGCCGGAAAGTAAATATTATGGTAGTAGTTATGTTCTTTGTGGAGGCAAGACTTTTCGTAATTTTCAGTTTGATTATAGTACCTTAGCAAATATTGAGTCGCTCAACTCCTTTGACGATACTTTATCTATCTATACGCTGTATCCAATACCTCAATTAATTTCACCACCCATTTTAAAAGTGTTCATGCCTGCAAATTTTAAAATATCTTATTGTGACGGGGAGTTTGATTATGATTTAACGGGCTCCATTATACAGGGTGGTAAAAATACTAAATTTCGGCTCAGGTGTGGAGTCTTTGATGGTTTTGGTGGATGTTGCTCTTGGGGCACAATTAGTTCTAATAATAATTTTATGATTGCTGAGGAGTTTCTGAAAAATGAGTATTATACAGTACCTTACTTAACAAGAAAAGGCGATAGGTATCAAGCAATTCCTTTTGAAGATTCAACATTTATTCAAATTAACAATGGCCCCAATATTTTATTAAATAAAGGAGAAAAAGTAGATACGGTATTAAATACGCCTATTAAATGGATAGGTAATAAAAAGTTTGCGCTTCTTCAAAGATCCCGCTCGTTTATAGAAGATAGTGTTTTAAATGGCAATACTTTTTTAACGCCAGTATTTCCAAGTAACTCATTAATCACTCATGCATATTTCACGTCAATACATCTAGCCGATAGTTTATTGATAATGTATGGAGCAAAAAAACACTACCTAAATATAATTTGTCATTCTCAGGATACTTCTTTTGTCAGATTAGATAGTACTTATTTAAATCACTTTTATCCATTTATTTCTGACTCCACTTGGTGTTATACTCAAATAGAAATTACCGAGGGACTGCATGAACTAACGGCACCGGGTGGTGTATTAGCTCAGTATTATGTCTATGGACCATATTATGGTTATGGTTACACAGTTACTGGAGATAAAGTTCTTGATCCTTCTATACAAACGTATAATGATATTCGCGAAGAGGATATTAGAATTTATCCTAATCCAACATCTGGGCAATTTACTGTTGAGCTGTTTAATTCAATTCAAACAATTGAAAATTTGTCCATATTTAATATCAGTGGGCAAATTATTTACAATCTAGATAATATAAATAAAAATACTATAAGTGTAAATTTACAAAAAGTGCAATCAGGTGTTTATATTATCAAATTAAAAATAAATAATAATTATTTTTTTAAAAAACTAGTTGTTCGATTTTAGTAGTGAACACATTAATTTGATTAGTTAAAATAAAATTTGTTTTTTGCTGATTGTGATTTGCTGAAATTACTCTTATTTTAAATTTTCACAAAAAGCACAAAAATGAAAACACTAAAAAATATTCATCCAGGGGAAGTTTTATTAGAGGAATTTTTAAAGCCACTAGAAATAAGTGCGTATCGTCTTTCAAAAGAAATTGCAATACCTCAAACGCGTATTTCTGAAATTATCAAAGGCAACAGAAGAATTACTGCTGATACTGCACTAAGGTTTTCTATCTATTTTGGTAACTCTGCTAAGTTTTGGCTTAGTTTACAAAACGACTATGATTTAGAACAAGAACAGCGAAATAAAAAAGCAGAATTTAAAATGATTAAACAATTTCAAAATCCTGCTGCTTAATTTTTCATAAAAATCGCTTTACGCCATTACCGTATTTACAATCGACTGAAAAAATTTTCTTTTTTAACCCCACACTACATCGCCAAGCGAAGCCTCGCTAAGATAAGTGATGTATTTCAATTCAAATTGAAATTGTCGATATATTAAACGTTCCTTCTTTATTTCCCAAGTCCATAGCGGATTATCTTCAGAAAAAGAGTTTTTATAAGGTAGATTCTCAATGATGAATAATAGAATACTAAATCATATTATAAACAGTTAATTCTATTTTAGATTAATATTTGAATTAATAGCCAGCATATGTCCATAATAATTTGTAATTAATAATTAAAAATATGATATGTAGTCAAATATTTAAAAAAATACTTATATTTGACAATCTAAAATTAATAATAAACATATTATTTAGCTAAAAAAAGAAACTATGGCATATAGTGGAATTAGTATTCAGTCACAAGGTGGGACTGCTATTACAGCAATATCTGATGTTCAGTATTTAAGAACGACAGGAGTTCAAACTTTAGGGGTGCAAATAAAACCAACTCAAAGAAAAAAAGAATTGAATTTAAGTAGTTGGCAACAAGCATTAGAAGATGAACTTGATTGGGCATTTGCAATAGTCGAAGCCTGTACTGATACCGAGTTACGTAGAATTAATGTTGTAATTAGATTTAATGATCTAGTTTCGTCTGATGATCCTAATTTACTGCAAGTTGATAAAGAAGCATGGTGGAATGATCAAGCATCAATAACGAGAGCATTAAATTATTGGCAGAAAGTATGTCTGAAATTTAATGGACAGGATATATTCTTATTTGAAATATTAAGTGAGCCGGTAATTACAGATATTCCACCTCGTCCAGTTTCACCTGATCGAAGAAAGTTAGAAGATTTTTACCAAGCAGCATTAGACATAGTTAGAATATATAACAATGAAGCCTATTTTCTATTATCACCTGGGCCTTATGGGAAATTCGATAAATATTTAACTGGGTTTGTACCATTTAATATTCACGACTCAATACGACCTCAAAAACTAATGTATGGCTTTCATATGTATGAATTGCACAGTTATACGCATCAAGGAATAAATAATTCACATAGGCCAGAAATGTATCCATCAGGAAGTTATGATTATAATGATATGAATTCAGATTTTGCTGGTATAGCAGCATGGTCTATGCAGTACAACTATCCTATGTATATGGGTGAATTTAATGCAGTTAGGTATAGTCCTAACGCACAAGAATGGGTTAGAGATGTTATTTTAAATGCTAAACATTATAAAATAAATTGGTCATTTTTTGCTTTTAAGCCTTACTGGGAAGGATGGAATCCATATTGGGATGTTTATAACTCGGATGAATATGCAGCTAATTGGAAAATTTCAGAGGTTGGCCCGACTACACCTTTATGGGAATTTTTATTAACTCAGTTTTAGTTATGTAATTTATTAAAATGCGCCATGAAAAAACTGTTTTTTCTTTTACTTATAATAATATCCATCCCTGCTTATTCAGAGAAGATGATTGGTGGCGAAATTACATGCCGTAATATAAATGGGTTAATGTACCAAACTACCTTAACTATTTATAGAAATTTAGCACCTAGCTTATTGCCTGCTAATTATACAATTACTTACAGAGACTCATTAGATACGGTTGTAGCAACACATTTAGTAACAACACCACCGGGGTTATTGAAATGGAATGGATGTAAATCTTATACTTATATAGATACAATTATTTTCCCATATAATGGTACATTTAATGTGTCAACGTGGAATTGTTGTAGAGATACTGTAAATAATATAACCAATTCGACTAGTTACGGAATGTATATCGATTGTCGAATAATGGTCGATGGTCTTAATTCTAGTCCTTACTTTTTACGAGATCCGATTATATTGGCTCAAAAAAATCTCGAATTTTTATATAGCATAATGCCTTACGATGTTGATGGTGATTCATTGTCGTGGGAGTTGTCAAATCCTGAAGATTTACAAAATGGAGGTTTGGGTGGTTTTAATATTGTATCTATTCCATATACCTACCCTCCTTCGGATAGTAGTGCTCCATTCAGATTAGATTCAATGTTAGGTTCTATTTTGTTTACACCAAATGCAGAAGGTAGATATCAAATAGGGGTTAAAATAATTGAATGGAGAAATGGGGTACAAATTGGATATATACATCGTGATATGCAAATAAAAGTAATTCAAAGTGCGAATTTGCAAGCAAGTAGTTATGTAAATATACATGTACTTACAAATGGAGCGACTACTTCTATGCAAAATTGGTATCAAGGAACCATAACACCAATTATAAATTTAAATGTAGGAAGTTATTTATATATGCAATTATCTACTTGTGATTCTGATTATTTTGGTGGATGGTCTCCTGATGCATTCGCATTTGGTAATGCTTTAATTAATACTGTTGCAGGATGGGGAACACCACAAAACAACTTATATTGGTGCGATTTAACATACTATTGGGCTCCTATAATTAATGAGGTTAATTCCCGCCCTTATTATTTAATAATGCGGCAAAATGAAACTATAGCACAAGCAACACGACTTGAAAGAGACTTTACTTTTAGGATATTTATTACAAATCCTACCACTGGCATCAATGAAAGCAATAACGAAACTAAATCAGTTTATTTAAAATCGATAGATATACTTGGAAGAGAAACGGACCCTAACTTACCAGGTTTCAGAATTGATTTGTATAGCGATGGTAAAACAAAGAAGGTGTTTAGAGGGGAGTGAAAAAGTTTATTATAAAGAGGAGTTGTTCTGGAAATGAGTTTTTATAAAACCACCTCCCTCGCTAATTATTCAAATACTAATAATTAAAATAGCTAGTAATCGATTAGGTTTATTTGCGATGTAAGGATTAAGTATTCTTGAGCCGGAGATGAGTTAAGCGCTCTTCGGTCGCTGAGGGTCTCGAAGCGCTAAGAGTGCTATGAATAATTCAACAAATTGTTCTAATTGATGAAACAGAAGAAATAATAGCTATGTTCTAATAGTTTATTATTTGAGAGCTGGTGGTTGCGTATGGACATAAATTAAAAACCGTGCCCTTTGCCCTTCGAGCGCCTCAGGGACCAAGGGATTCTACGCCATTACCGTATTTACAATCGACTGAAAAATTTTTTGACCTCTCTAAATCTCTCCGAAGGAGAGACTTGAATTTATAGTTCACCTCTCCTTTGGAGAGGAAGGGAGAGGTCAGTAATTTGATGACGGCTATGCTTCGCTAGGAGAGACTTTAATTCCTAAATACTCCTCTCCTTTGGATCCCGATAGCTATCGGGAGGGAGAGGTCAGTAATTTGATGACGGCTATGCTTCGCTAAGGGAGGTCCTTAACTACGCCATTACCGTATTTACAATCGACTGAAATATTTTCTTGCCGTCTGTATTGCCTAAGCTGTTTTCAGAAGCTCTTTCAGGATGTGGCATCATGCCAAATACGTTTCTTCCTTTGTTGCAAATGCCCGCAATGTTTTCTAAAGCGCCATTCGGATTGCTCTCTGGCGTAACATTCCCATTTGCATCGCAATATCTGAATAAAATCTGGTTGTTGTCCTTTAAAGATTGTAAGGTAGCTGCATCGCAATAGTAGTTTCCTTCGCCGTGAGCAATAGGAACCACTGCATGCTCACCAATTCTGAATTTCGAAGTGATTAATGTTTCGTCTGTCTCGCAACGGATATTTACATTCTTACAAATGAACTGATGGTTGGTATTGTGCAATAAAGCACCCGGTAATAATTTCGATTCTGTTAAAATCTGAAACCCATTGCATATTCCGAAAACGAATCCGCCTTTATCCGCAAATTCCATTACTTCTTGCATAACAGGCGATAAACGTGCAATTGCTCCCGAGCGTAAATAATCGCCGTATGAAAATCCGCCAGGCAATAAAACAAAATCGCAGCCTTGCAACGAATGATCTTTATGCCATAGTTCAACCACTTCTTGTTTCATTACATCACGAACTACGTGAATTAAATCTTGATCGCAGTTAGAACCTGGGAAGATGACAACACCGAATTTCATAGGATTTATTTTTCACAAAAGTAACAATTCACTTTTAGGATTAAAACCAACTCTAAAAATTAAGTTTTAAACGGTTGTTAATAAGAACAAAACAGGTCGTGAAGGGGTTGCATCATTCACAAATGGAGCCGTCTGTAAATTCATCAGATAAAGTCCATCAGCAACCTCTTCTTTCACATAAATAAACTCGGTAATCGTAGCATCTTTACGAGGTGCCTCCGGGTAATTCCAGAAGGCATGATGTGCCAACAACTTTCCTTCATCTTGTTCCTTATCTACCGAAGGACCATCAATTAAAAGGTGTTTTACATTTTTATTTCGCAAGGTTAGCGCTACTTCGTGATGCAGGTAAACAGGATTAGTATTCGAATAATTTTTTGTTTGCTTATCTCTACTATTTGGTAGCGTACGAATAATAACCGCTTCGATACCTTCTTTCAATTGCGACTCAATCATGCTGCTATTCGTAATTACAAAATCATCGCCTTGTTGTTCGGGTTGCACCGTAATTAGCTGAGCAACAAAAAACGATTTATCAAAAACCTCATTTACACTGTAAATTTCTTTGCTGATATGTCCGTAGGATTCGGTGTGAGTGCCATGTCCATGCGGATTAAAATAAATATTTCTGAAATTAACCGAAGCACCTGCTTCTACTGATCCAACCCAGTCGCCCATACGAACTGGTTCCATCTCTACAGGCGGAACATACCAGGCCGATACATGATTTTCTCCTGCTTCAATAGGAATGGAAATATCGATGCCCTTGGTTAAATCGCATTGATAATTTTGATGGTTGAATTCGATAAGTGCTTTCATGGTATGATAAATAATTCGGAAGCAATTGCATCAGCAAATAATAATCCTTTGGTAGTTAAAATTACATGATCCGATTCAATTTTCAGTAATGCTAATTGTTCTTTTTGATGTATGATTTCTTTAATCTCTGAAAATTTTAAATCGTCACACAGTTGTTTTGTTTTTTCCAGTGATAGTCCTTTGCGTGTACGCAGTGCCGTTAGTACAAACTCATTAAATTTTTCTTCGGCTGTCAAAACTTCACTTTCAGAAGGTAATTGTCCTTTGTTAATCTGTTGTATGTATCCTGTGTTCGATTTTATATTCCACGAGCGTTTTACTCCGTTGAAAGAATGAGCGCCTGGTCCTAAGCCCACATAATTCTCTCCAGACCAATACGAGGAGTTATGCTTTGATTCCATTCCCGGTTTGGCAAAGTTGGATACTTCATACCAGGGAATACCAGCTGCCTCTGTCGTTTCAATCAGCATTTCAAAATGGCTCGCTGCAATATCGTCGTTCACGTTAGGTAATTCTCCGCTCGATACCAGCTTCGCCAATTTTGTTTGTGGCTCTAAAGTTAGGCAATAGGAGGAAAGATGACTTATAGGAAGTGCTAATGCTGTTTGCAAATTTTTATTCCAGTCATCCAACGATAAACCCTGAATACCGTATATCAAATCGATGCTGATATTTTCTATTCCAATATCCACCGACTCGGGCACGCAGCGCAGTGCTTGCTTCGCATCATGCGCACGATTCATCAGTTTCAAATCACTGTCTCTGAATGATTGAATACCGATGCTTAAACGGTTCACTGGTGTATGACGCAATTCACGTAAATACGCAGCCGTTAGATCATCAGGATTTGCTTCTAAGGTTACTTCCTGTAATGTACTTAAGTCATAATGTTCAGCAAGAGTATCAAAAATTCGTTGAATAGCATCTCCGCTTAACAACGAAGGCGTTCCTCCTCCAAAGTAAACGGTTTTAATCGGTTCCTTCTCGATTTCACTTTTACGCATAGCAGCTTCTTGAAGTAGTGCCGCTACTAAATCATTTTTCTTATCCTGATTAACACTAAAATGGAAGTCGCAATAAAAACAAGCCTGCTTACAAAACGGAATATGCAAATAAATTCCTGCCATGAGCGATTAGGAAGTTATTTTTTTGAGCACGATACGGAAAGTAGTTCCTTTATTCAATTCAGAACTTTTTACAAAAATTTGTCCTGCGTGATATTCTTCTATAATGCGTTTAGAGAGTGAAAGACCTAATCCCCAGCCACGACTTTTACTTGTAAATCCTGGTTTAAAAACATCTTTGTATTTCGATTTCGGAATCCCTTTTCCGGTATCACTGATATCGATATACGCAAATTGTTGCTGATCGGTAATCTTAACATGAATGTTCCCTTCACCACTCATTGCATCAATAGCATTCTTAAAAATATTTTCTAAAACCCAATCGAAGAGTGCAATATTCAATGGAGCTTCTACATCATACTGCTGTTCATTCTCGAGCGAGAAAATAACTTTTGATGAACTACGGGTACGGATATACCCAATTGCATTTTCGATAACCGTTGTTAGATTTTCTTTCTTCAATGCAGGAGCAGAGCCAATCTTCGAGAAACGATCGGTGATCGTACTTAATCGTTGAACATCTTTTTCCAGTTCAATCACAAATTCATCATTAGGCGATTTACCTTTAATAATTTCCAGCCATGCAATGAGTGAGGAAAGAGGAGTTCCTAATTGATGCGCAGTTTCCTTTGCCATTCCTACCCACACCTGATTTTGTTCTGCTTTACGCGAAGTGCTGAAGGCGATGTATGATACTAAAAGGAACAATGCAATTACGAGTAATTGAAAAAACGGGTAGTACTTTAACTGCGTTAGAATAATAGAATCTTTATAGTAAATAAAATTTTTCTGATTGTCGGCAAAATTAATTTCGATAGGCGCGTGTTGCGATTTCATTTCCGCAAGTTGCGCATTTACAAAAGCAGGGTCGAGCGATTTAATAGAATCTAAATTACGCGTCGATAAAATTTCGTTTTTATCATTTGTTAAGATAACAGGAACTGTATTGTTATCTTTTATGATTTCAAATTCAAATTGTAATTTATCAAATTCGGCAGTCGGCGATGAAAAACGTTCTGTCGCTTTTGCCCAGATTTCTATTTTCTTTTTTTCTTCTTCCTGAAGTTTAATTACGAGTCGGTTGGTATACCACAACGATCCTGCGCCAATCAGCAATGCGATTAATAGCAAAAGTTTTTTCCAGCGCTGTTTTCGAGTATATATGTTCACCTTTCTAAAATAGTTTAACCCCTTTCTGCTCGTAAAGATATCAAAATAAAGGGAATTTTAATTGTCGTATTCTATTTGTAATTCTTCTTTCTGTTGGACTTTTGGTTCCTGGTTTTTAGTAGTAGTCGAATCTTTCTTTCCCCAGCCAAACTCTTCTTTAATCATTGATTTGAAGTTTTGTTTTTCCTGTTTTAAATTTTTCTCGAGATTCTGCTCAAACCCTTTTTTATCATAGGTAATTTTAGGAGAAGAAACAGGTCCTTTCATGCTCAAATAAATTCTTATTCTTCCGAGTCCATCATCATCAATAGTTCCGAATTCGGTATTCATGTCTTTAACTTTTTTACCAAGTAACTGCGATAAATAAAGTTGAAAATGATAATCGACAATATTATCGAATGAATGTGTACCAGATAGCGTTAAATCCATCGCACTGCTTTTAATTTCCATCGTAGGAATCACAATTGCTCTGTTCTTAATCTCAATGGTATTTTTTAATGTACTGAACTTAATGTTTTTGAAATCTGCTCCCTTCACGTATTTACTAAGCGCAAGCATCGGCTCAAAATTATTCAGCTCTCCATTCTCGATGGTTAAACTACTTTGCGTATAAATGCGATTCATATTGCAATGTAAATCCTTACTCCATGCTGATGCAAACTGAACAGTTGCTGTTACTTTTCCTTTGATGTTTTTATCAGTAATCACATCTTGTCCGAAATTTCCTAATTGATAAAACAAGGTATTCATATCTAGCTGACGGATATTTGCATTACAAGTAATTAATAAGCTATCCTTATCACGTGCATTCATTTCACCATCGAGCAACAAAGTTCCTTCGCAGGTTTTAATGGATAAATTGGAAGTGTTTAGTACTTTATCGTGCAAGCCAATATCTCCTTTTAATTGCCACGCCTGGAATTTTCTAAATGATAGCATTCCAATAGTTACACTCATGTTTAAATTAATGCGCGGATCAAAGTCGAGTCGGTAGGTTGTATCTGATGCAGTAGAAGTGGACTTATCTTCAAGTATTTCGTTCAAATCGATATTGCGTGAATAGAACTGAGCATTCACAATGACTGGTTGTTGTTCAGTTAATAGATAGCCATAGAGGTTATCAATGTTCCCATTAAGATTGATATCACTGCCAGCAATATTGCCTTTGAAATTTTCAACATTTAATCGGTTTTGTATAAGTATTATGTTGCCACTAAAATCAGTGAAAGGAATTGCTTTCGATTTCAATTTAAAATTCACTCCTGTTAAAGCTAAAGACCCTTCGGATGTCCAGCTTGTTTTTTCTTTTACTCGTCCTGCAATTTTACCATCAATAGTAAATGTTCCCGACATTGATTCAATCGTATCGGGTTTATAAAACTGACTAACTATTTCAAGATTTAAAGTGGCTTTCGTATAGATATTTACATTCGGATTGTTAAAGTCTTCAATCGTAAAATTGGCTTGTATCGGCTGGTTTTCGAGTTGTGCTGAAAAGTTATTGATGATTAGCTGATCGACAGGTTGTGTAGCAGAGATTTTGTTTTTATAAAATCCTTTGAACGAAATTTGTTTTAACGAATAGTCGCTACCGTTAGGCTTCATCGTAGCATTGGTAGCACCAAATTCAGCGATAATAGTGGGAGTGGATTTTTCCGAATAAATGCCGTTAACTGATAATTTAAAATCTACTTTGCCATCGCACTCATACTTATTTAATTTCTCGCTGTAGGTGCCAGGAATTAATGAGAGTAATCCAGTGATAGTTGTTTCGTTGCTTATGATGGATAAATCAAATTGACGACCTTTTTCTGATTTGTTTATTTTCCCATCTACCGATAATTCGAGGGTTTCCATTTTCATTTTAGAAGGTGAAAACACATAGGTTTCGGTAGTTGTATTAATATTGGTTTGCAATTCTAGATGAACATTTTTATGATCAATGTAATTAACATTGTTCATCGCTAATTGCAACACGTAAATATCTCCATTCGCGTTTAGGTCATACACATCAGAAGTAAAAGCACCTTTAAATTCCGTATTTAAAAAAGCTAAATCATAGTTGTGATTAATTTCATCATTGTGATAATGAAAATCAACATCAATTAACTCAAATGATTCGATAGCAAGTTTTACACTTTCGTTAGTAGTTGAAGCAACAGTATCTTTTTTAAAAATATCGAAATTATTTTCTCCTTTCTTTGAGGTAAACAGATTTAAGTCGGCTTTATGCAGACTAATTTTTTTCAATTTCAAATCACTGCCTAAAACATCCCATATATTAAAAAGAAAGAAAACCGATTCAGCTTTAACGAGATGATGGGATGCATTTGAAAGTTTAACACCATCCGAAGAAACTCCTTTTAATTCAACACTGGCATACGGAAACATACGGATGAATGAAAAATCGATATCGTCTACTTTTACAGGCACTGTAAGTTGTTTGTTAATTTGATTAACGGTAATCTCTTTCATACGAGGACCGATTACCAATGCTGCAATAAAGGCAATAAGAATAAGAGAGCCCAGGGATATGGCTAAAACAATAAGTGCTTTTTTAGCTTTCGACATAGAGCAAAAATAGTATATACCTTGAATGTAAAATCACCGTTATTATTGTATTTCTTAAACATTATTGTTAGTAAGCTTTACTTTTGCTGAATTCCTTATTTTAAAGTAATGAGTAAATCGGATTATTATGCTGTTTTAGGGGTACGTAAAACGGATAATCAGGCTACTATTAAAGCGGCCTATTACCGTCTTGCACAGCAATATCATCCTGATAAAAACCATGGGAATGCCGAGTATGCTGAACGATTTAAGGAGATAAATGAGGCATATCAGGTACTATCCGATGTACAAAAACGAAAGGAATACGATAGTATGTCGTATGGTAGAGCAGGGGGAAGGCGGGAAGATGATTTACCGTTTGTGTACTATCTGAAATTTACCGCTGATAAAACCTTTATTAAACAATTTGAAGAAGTAAAACTGGTTTTCAAATTCCCTTCGGAAGCTCGATTTTTCAAACGTCAGAAGTTCGACGATTGGTACATAATCGAAGGACCGAATGTAGTGCATGCAGATGTTGAGATAGATGGTATTAAACGGAAAGAAACGCAGATACATTATATTCTTGCACCGCTCAACATTGGTACATTGTCTTTAGAATCGCCATCAGTCGTGATTAATAACAAAAGGGTTAATGCCAATCCGTTATACTTTACCGTGCAGAAACAACAATGCTATGTAAATCCGTTAGATCATGCAGAAGGAACACCATTGATTGTAGAAATGGTAAAACATGAAACAATTAAGACGAAGAATTTTATTAAAAACATCGCGAGAAAAAGATTGGTATTAATTCCCATTGGAGAAAAATATCAATCGCAGTTAAATAAAGCAAGGGGAATTGCATTGGTTATTTCATTGTTATCCGCATTAGTAA
Source organism: Bacteroidota bacterium (assembly GCA_947453935.1). Classification (GTDB taxonomy): domain Bacteria; phylum Bacteroidota; class Bacteroidia; order AKYH767-A; family OLB10; genus CAINEC01. Next base: position 16,044 of record CANGJU010000020.1, read on the forward strand.
TATTCTCCTCGATGCACACTGCCGTATTGAGTTTACTTATCGCGGTGGTGATGTATTTTGTTTTGTTGGTTCTATTAGAAAAATTTAAAAAACATAACAGCATTCATAAGCTTATAAACGGGCATGCAAGTTATCGGTATTTAAAAGCGGGTGGATTTACTATATCGAAAAGGAACCTTCGACTATTTATTAGCCATCAGTTGTATGATTTTTTTAAGCGCCGATGAGATTATTTTTTTCCGAATTGCTTCATTGAAATCCAGACTTCAAACGAAGAGAAGAACAAGTAATAGAAAAAAGTACAAAGTGTGAAGTTCATCGCAATTGCTTTATTGGTTAAGGCTACGATAATCACAAATAACATTATCAGCATTAGCTTAACTGCTGTAGCTCCCATATAGTAGCGAATAAAATGCTGATTCCCTTTTTCGAGACTATTTTGAAGTCCTTTGTGAAAGAACATGGTAACAACAAAAAAGAAACCTGCAATTAGTGGATGCCACGAGAAATAATAAGGACTACCTGTCACGCCAATCAAATGGTAAAGGCCTAACGAAACAATAGATAAAATACTTAACTGAAGAAAGAAGTTTTTCATAATAAGAAATCCCTTTCGTGATGATTAACGAGAGGGATTATTTTTTTGGTAGAAAGTCTTTAATAAAATAGTAGATAGCTGCAAATGCAGAAAACATAGAAAGCAACATTGTAAAAAGTGGAAATTTAAAATGTAGCCAGAAGTCGAGTTTTATACCGAGCCAGGTTAACAGAACGATGATTGCTCCCATCTGCAAACCCATGGCTGAGTATTTTACCCAGTTATTAAGCTGTTTTTTCTGCAAGTTTTTGAGCTGGACGATCCGCGTTTTTGATGTCTTTAATCAATGGACCCATACTGCAATTACCCGTAAATGAAGCACCAACTTCAACTACTAATTTACCAGTTTGAATATCTCCGTTGATACGAGCATTCGCTTTTAAGAAAAGCATTTCGCTTACGGTTGTTTTTCCGATAATAGAACCAGAAATATCAGCATTCTGACAAGTAACATCACCTTCAATACTACCTGTTGAACCAACTACTACTTTCGATTTAGAGGATACCGATCCTTTGATAACACCGTCAACACGGATATCACCATTCGATTTTACTTCTCCTTCGATTACTGTTCCAGCACCGATAATATTGATCGCTCCGTTTCCAGTAGCATCAGCAGGTCTTGTTATAACCCCTTTGTTTTTTAATTGTTCAAACATAGCAGATGAGTTTAGGTTTGATTTTGAATTCTTCCGCAAAAATATTAATTAAATCGTATTTATCAACATTTTCTTGTTAAAAAGGTAGGGTAAGTAGCTGATTACTATAAAATAGATGTTGAAGCAGGGTATGTTATAAATCAATGATTACTAATAAAAATACGTTCTAATCCATCCCAATTATCGGAATTAATGGTCTGAATTGTAGGCCGTTTCAATCCAATTTATTCTAGGAGGAAATTCATTCTCCCATAATTGCATGGGGCACATGTGATTATTAAGTTATTCAATTCAGTTTTACCTCCTCTGGCATGAGGTATTATATGATCAAATTGAACCCACATAGCTTGAAATGCAGCATGTTTTTCATAGTTTTTCTTTCCCCATGGAATGGCATCAGGATATAGGCGAGTTAAAAAGTTTCGAGTTTCTTTTCTGATAACGGGTATTCCACAAAAGCTACAGTAAAATCCATCTCGATTTAGTATAACTAACTCTTCTTGTTTTGTGGGCATCCTTTTTAGATCCCTTAATTCTTTAGTAAGTACAGCAGGTATTCCGTGATTTTTTACTAATTCAGAGTAAATTCCTTTTGTTCCCCACAATGATTCTGTCCATTCATTTATTATGGGTTGATTTGCTTCAACAAACAACGCTCTTGCTTGCGCAGAATCTCCTGATAAATGAAAATTCACGGCATCAGACAACAATCTAGCAGCCTCAAAAATTTCATGTATAGGTTCTTTTAAACAAGTTTTTAAATTGTCCATTATACTTCAGTAAAAAAAATTCATATTGAAATAAGGTTAAATGGTTTTTATTATATCCATCTTCAATCCCGATTATTCGGGAGGCAAATCATCAAATTAACACATCAGCAAAGCCGCTTCATCATTTCATTTTCAAATCAGCACATCGCGAAGCCTCGCGAGTAAATTAACCAATTAAAAAATACCGCTCTCTCACCTCTTCCAACGTCTGAAGAACTTCTTCGTAACTATTGGTTGTTACCAATTTCATTCGGAACTCTTTAAAATGATCTAGGCCTTTAAAGTAGTTAGAATAATGCCTTCGCATCTCTACAATTCCCGTAAAATCGCCTTTCCACTTAATTGAAAAATCGAGGTGCTGTCGGCAAACATCCACTCTTTGAGATATAGTAGGTGGGGCCAATTTTTCTCCTGTCTTTAAATAGTACTTAATCTCATTAAAAATCCAAGGGTATCCTATCGTAGCTCTTCCAATCATTACCCCATCAACGCCATACGTGTTTTTCATGCGAACAGCCGTTTCGGGCGAATCAATATCTCCATTCCCAAAAATCGGGATTTGCATTCGTTGGTTATTCTTTACTGCGCCTATTAATGTCCAGTCGGCCGGACCTTTATACATCTGAGAGCGGGTCCTACCATGAATACTGAGTGCTGAAATGCCAATGTCTTGTAGTCGTTCGGCAACATCAACAATGTTTTTGGTAGAATCATCCCAGCCTAAACGCGTTTTAACGGTTACAGGTCTTTTAACAGCTTTCACAATCGCGGCGGTCATTTCAACCATCTTCGGAATATCTTGCAGTAATGCTGCACCCGCACCTTTACAAGCTACGGCCTTCACAGGACAACCATAATTAATATCGATTAAATCAGGATTAGCTTCGTCAGCGATAATCGCAGCTTCTATCATGGATTGAATATCAGAACCAAAGAGCTGGATTCCAATCGGTCGTTCATACTCGAAAATGTCCAGCTTCATGACACTCTTAGCCGCATCTCTAATCAGTCCTTCACTCGATATAAACTCAGTGTACATCAGGTCGGCCCCATTTTGTTTACAAACTAAACGGAAGGGGGGATCGCTCACATCCTCCATCGGAGCTAATAACAAGGGGAATTCGCCCAATTCTATATTCGCAATCTTAACCATTTGTATTTTTATCTGATGCCTCAAAAATTAAGTGGCACTGATTACCTTTGTGCAAAATTACAAAGAATGCAATTCAAAGCCATCCTTGCCGATCGTGAACCTTACAGAAAGTTTTTGATTCTTGTTGGAATCGCACTTATACTTTCTGTTATATCAGCTACATTGGGAGCATTTGTTGCTCAGCTAATCACCGGTATATCCATTTTCGGTAGTGCTTCGGCGTTATCCGATTTAAATAATCCGAATGTTGTTCTGGCGTTAAAAATTACGCAGCTGTTTTCGGCTATCGGAACCTTTTTTATTCCTCCTATAATTGCAGCCTACCTTTTTTCGGATAATAGTAAAGAATACCTCGGAGCAACCAAGAATATCGATGTGCAACAAATTATTCTGGTTGGTATTTTAATTCTGATGATTCAGCCCTTTGTTAATTGGATGTCGTTGATCAACGCTGGAATTAATTTACCAGATTGGCTGAAAGCATTATTAAATTCTCCTGGTAATTCAGCGCAAAAAATTGGAGAGGCGTTAATGAGAGGCGACTCTATGATGAGTTTATTATTCAGTTGTATTGTCATTTCAATTATTCCTGCTATTTCTGAAGAGTTAATTTTCAGAGGGGTAATTCAGAAGTTGTTTATCGATTTAGCTAAAAACAAACATTTCGGAATTATACTTACGGCAACATTGTTCAGTGCTATGCATATGGATGTTGCAGGGTTTATTCCTCGATTTGCATTAGGTGTAATTTTGGGATATCTATATGTGTGGAGTGGAAGTATTTATTTACCCATCGTTGCCCATTTTGCAAATAACCTATTGGCGTTTTTAATGGAGCTCGGTAAAAATAGAAATGCTCTTTCGTTTAATCCGGATAATTTAGGAATTGCTCCAGGACAAGAAATGGTGTTGGGAGCAAGTGTGTTTTTAACGTGGGGATTACTCTTTTTAATAAGGAAAATTTCTTTACAAAGCAAATAATAAAGTAATTTTTTTGAATTATTCACGTTATTATTTTCTCCTCTGAAAATATATTGATGTGGAGTGTAGGAATATTGCAAAATCCGACTAAAATCCTTACCTTTGCAACATAAATTTTAATAAGTTGATATGGCTATGAGAAAAGCGCGTGTTCTTTTTATTTCGAGTGAAATATATCCTTATCTGGAAATGACTGAGCAAAGTAAAATGGCGAGGTTTTTACCGCAGGGGATTCAAGACAGGGGTAAAGAGATTCGCACCTTTATGCCGCGATTCGGAAATATCAATGAAAGACGAAATCAGTTACATGAGGTTATTCGACTTTCAGGGATGAATCTGATTATAGACGATACTGACCATCCGCTAATCATTAAAGTTGCTTCTATTCAGGCAGCTCGTATGCAGGTGTACTTCATCGATAATGAAGAGTACTTCCAACGTAAGCGTACAATACGTGATGCAGATGGTTCATTCTTTGACGATAACGACGACCGTTCTATCTTTTTTGCAAGAGGTGTTTTAGAAACAGTTAAGAAATTAGGATGGTCTCCTGATATTATTCATTGTCATGGCTGGATGACAGCATTGGTGCCTTTGTTTATTAAAACAAGCTATAAGGATGATCCAATGTTTAGCGGTAGCAAGATTGTTTATTCAATTCATGATGATGCATTCCCTGAATCATTCAATAAGAATTTCGCGAAGAAGACCTTAATGGATGGTTTAACAGATGCAGATGTGAAGGATATCAAAGATCCAAACTATGTTTCGTTAACTAAATTGGCAATGAATTGGTCGGATGCGGTTATTCAATCGTCTCCAAACATCCATCCTGATGTAGAGGCGGCGTTCAAGAAACTTTCGAAACCAACATTAGGGTATAAAAACCCTGAGGAATATGTAGAAGCATACGATAATTTCTATGACGAAGCGCTGATTGAAGAATCAGTGTTGGCAGAGTAATATTATTCCTACGGATTATTGCAAATTTCAATTACTTTCGTGGCATGTTAAAGTTGTCTGCACGCTGGGTTGCTCCGGTTCTATTTTTATTTTCTTTCGTATTGCATTCATGTAGTGACCCCGAAATAATTGGGCTAGACTTACAAGATGCTTCTGTCCAACCCGGACTTTCTATTACCGATACATTTACTATTAATACCTATACGGTTGAAGAGGACTCATTGGTGGTATGGGGCGCTCTGAAGAATTTATTAGAGGCACCAACACTTTATTGTGGTAGCATTGACGACCCTTATGTGGGAAAAACATTTGCGGGATTTGTTTCGCAAGTGAGATTAGGAAATACATTGTCAGCAACCACATTTGATGTTTCTACTCCTGATTCTATCATTTTAAGTTTTAATTATAAATCGATTGTTGGTGATTCCAATTCAACGCATCATATTTCTGTTTATGAATTGAAAGAAGATTTATATCCAGATAGTACCTACTATTCGCAACGCACATTTACCAAAGGCAATTTATTAGGACATGCTGATTTAATTCCTAATCTTATCGATTCAAGTGTTGTTGGTGCGATAAAAACAGTTCCGCAATTACGATTTGCATTAGACACTGCTTTCGGAGGGAAATTGATGAGAGATTGTCAGACAAATACAGCCAACTTTGCTAGTAACACTGCATTCTTATCGTACTTTAAAGGAATTGTTATTGTTGATAGTGCCGATGGAGTAGGCAGTATTGTTACGCTCCCTTCAACAAGTTTGTATCATCGCATGACGATTTATTTTTCTGGTAATAAAAGTTATCAGTTTCAAATTGATATCAGCTCTGTTCGCTTCAGTAATTTTAAACACGAACGTTTAGCTTTTAACAACGATAATATTTCCGATAATACGTTAGTAGTACAGTCAATGGGTGGATTAAAAGACAGTATTCATATTCCGTATCTTAAACACCTTTATGATTCGGGAAGAGTTTCCATCAATAAAGCAGAACTTGTTGTTAAAATGAATTCTGCTGCGAATACTTCAGGATTTAAAAATCATGATAACCTTTTAATTTTTGGAAGTGATTCAGTAGGAAAGAATACTTCAATTCTTGATGCCTTCGAATCGTCGTCGTATTACGGAGGTGCTTATGATATTACCACAGGCGAATATCATTTCAATATTGCACGTTATGTTCAGAATATTGTGAAGGGGATGAATGAGAGCGGAAAAACAGATTACGGATTGTTTATCGCAGCAGGCGGTAGTACTTCCAACGCACAAAGAACCGTGCTACAAGGTGGTTCTTCAATGAAATTAATTGTTACTTATACTAAGATAAATCCATAAACTATGTGTGGAATTGTTGCCTATATCGGAAAGCGTGAAGCTTATCCAATCTTGATTAAAGGTCTTCAGCGTTTAGAATACCGTGGTTATGATAGTGCAGGTGTTGCACTATTAAACAACGGCTTGAATGTTTTTAAAAAGGCTGGAAAGGTGAGTGATCTTTCAGAATTTACGAAAGATAAAAATGTAGAAGGAAACGTAGGAATGGGACATACCCGTTGGGCTACGCATGGCGAACCGAACGATCGTAACGCGCATCCGCATTATTCGCAAACACAAAATTTAGCAATCATCCACAATGGAATTATTGAAAATTATGCTTCTATAAAAGCAGAGTTAATTCAAGAAGGTCATGTTTTTCATAGCGATACTGATACGGAAGTGTTGATTCATTTAATTGAAGAAATTCAATTACGCGAAAAGGTGAGTATTGAAGAGGCGGTTCGCTTAGCATTAGGAGAAGTAGTTGGTGCGTATGCGATTGTTGTTTTGTCTCGTAACGAACCAAATAAAATGATTGCTGCCCGTAAAGGAAGTCCGATTGTAGTTGGTATTGGCGTTGATGAATTTTTTGTTGCGTCTGATGCTACTCCAATTGTTGAGTACACAAAGAATGTTGCTTATCTGAATGATGGCGAAGTAGCCATAATGGATAATGGCGTGTTAACGGTTAAAACAATCGGGAACGAAATTAAAACTCCGTATATACAAGAGCTGGAATTAAAATTAGAGGCGTTAGAGAAAGGTGGATACGAACACTTCATGATGAAGGAAATTTATGAGCAGCCTCGTTCTATCAATGATAGTATGCGTGGTCGCTTTGATGCGAAGAGCGGTGCTATTAAATTAGGCGGCATCAGTGAGTTTGAGAAAAAATTAACTAATGCAAAACGAATTATCATAGCTGCATGCGGTACATCATGGCATGCAGGATTAGTAGCTGAGTATTTGATTGAGGATTTAGCACGTATTCCTGTTGAAGTTGAGTATGCATCTGAATTCCGTTACCGTAATCCGGTAATTTTTGAAGATGATGTATTAATTGCAATTTCACAAAGTGGTGAAACTGCTGATACTCTTGCTGCTGTTGAACTCGCAAAATCAAAAGGTGCAACTATTTTCGGAGTTTGTAATGTAGTTGGATCAAGTATTCCACGTGCTACTCACGCTGGTGCCTATACGCACGCAGGACCAGAAATTGGTGTTGCTTCTACAAAAGCATTTACAGCACAGGTAACAGTGTTAACGTTAATGGCATTGCAAATTGCACATCGCCGTGGAACAATAACGGAATCGCGTTTCCGTCAAATCTTAAATGAACTGGAAACTATTCCTGCTAAAGTGGAGAAAGCATTGAGGTGCAATGAGCAGGCACAGGAAATAGCCGCTCAATATAAAGATGCACGCAACTTTTTATACTTAGGTCGTGGTTACGGTTTCCCAGTGGCGTTAGAAGGAGCATTGAAATTGAAAGAGATTTCTTATATCCATGCCGAAGGTTATCCTGCCGCTGAAATGAAGCACGGACCAATTGCATTAATCGACGAAGAAATGCCAGTTGTTGTGATTGCAACGAAGCATGGTTCTTACGAGAAAGTAGTTAGTAATATTCAAGAGGTAAAAGCCCGCAAAGGAAAAATAATAGCTATCGTAACCGAAGGCGATGAAGAAGTGAAGAAGATGTCGGATTATGTAATTGAAATTCCTGAAACAGACGAAATTCTTGTTCCATTGGTAAGTGTTATTCCATTGCAGTTATTAGCGTATCACATTGCCGTTATGCGCGGATGTAACGTTGATCAGCCACGTAACTTAGCAAAGAGCGTTACAGTAGAATAACTCTAACGTCAGAATCGTATTATTTCTTAGAATTAGCTTCTTTCAATTTTGAAAGGGCAAATTCGCGGTTAGACGCAGCCGTTTTATTTTGCGGATCTAGTTCAAGTGTCTTTGTGAAATCGTCAGCTGCTAAGTTCCATTGATTTAGATTTCCGTAAGCTAAACCACGATTGTAGTATAAGTTTGGATTATCAGGAGTAGTAGTAATAGCTTTTGAAAAATCTGCAATTGCTTCCTTCCACATTTTTTTATTCGAATAAATCAAAGCACGGTTGTAATACAATTCTGGTCGTTGTAAATACTTTAGTGCTTTTGAATAATCTTTTAGTGCATTATCCGGATCATTTAAATAATAGAAACAAACCCCTCTGCCATAATATGCATCAGCATAGGTAGAATCAATTTTAATGGCCATCGAATAATTCTCCATCGATTTATCTTTTTGGCCTGTTGTCCAATAAGCAATACCTAAATTATAATAAGCAGCTGCGTGGTAGTTGGGTTCAACTTCGTTTACTTTAGTGAAGGCACTGATTGCTTTATCCCATTGTTGTAATTTGCCATACGCATAGCCAAGATTTAAAAGTGGTCGTGCTTTGTTAGGAGATTTACTATTGGCATCAGACCAAAGTGATATTTCATCTTTCCATACTTTATTACGCTGACTTGCAAGTATGGTATTGCTTCCAATTAAGAATACAAATAATAGGGTTGATAACGTTTTATTTTTTTGATAAAGCATTTGATAGATTAA
>CANGJU010000021.1 GCA_947453935.1 Bacteroidota bacterium
GCGGTGTAAGTTGTCGATGTGCCATTGCAAATAATAGCTGCACCTGTAATGCTGGCTACTGGCAGCGGATTAACAATAAAGTTTACGCTAGTCGATGCTGTGCAATTATTATTGTCTGTTACAGTTAGTGTATAAGTTCCGGAAGTATTGACGTTGATAGTAGAGCTGTTATTTCCATTGCTCCATAAATATTGCGAATAGCTTCCTGCTGATGATAAGTTGCTATTGTTACCTGCGCAAATTTGTAATGTTCCGTTTATTGATGGAGTAGGTGCACTATAAAAATTTACCGCATGTGAATCCTGTCCTGTACATCCGTTCGCATCTGTTACTGTAACCGTATATGATCCACTTGAAGTTGTATTTAGTGATGATGTATTAACTCCTGTTGACCATAAATAATTTGAGTAAGCGCCTGCCGAAAGTTGTACATTAAATCCAGGACAAGAATTAATTGGTCCCGTGATAGTGGGAGTAGGATTTGGGTTTACAACAACATTGATTGAACTGTTAGCGATACAACCGTTATCACTAACGGTTAGCGTATACGTTCCAGACGAATTAACATTAATTGATGAAGCACTCGATCCGTTCGACCATTGATAATTAGGTGCAGCAGTTGCACTTAGCGTTACACTACCGCCACTACAGAATGTTGTTGGTCCTGATGCATTAATTATTGCTGGTGTTCCGCTTTGCGTAATAGTTACGGGATTAGTAAATGCATCGCAAGATCCATTATAGCTAACAGTACACGAGTAGGTTCCTGCGTTATGTACAACTATACTTTGCGTAGTTGCTCCATTCGACCATAAATAAGTTGTGCCTGTCGATGCAGTTAATACTACGCTATCGTTCGGACATAAATTTAAATTTCCATTTACAGCAATTGTAGCATTAGGTGTTGAACTTACAACTTGAATAATAGTTGAGAACGCAAAACAAAAACTTGTTCCTATTAAGTTGCTAATTGTTCCGTAGTAAACACCTGGTTGAGAAATCCACAAGGTCATTGTAGTATCTCCTGTTGACCAAACAGGATTTCGGCAAGCCGGTAACGTTACAGGGAATGAGTCTCCTGGACAAATGAACATTGTATCTGTTGCTGCAATTGCTTGGCCTGTTGTAGCATTTAAAATCGGAATCTCTCCAGAAGGTTGAAAACTTCCTCCCTCAAAAAAAACTCCTGAGTCGAAAGCGGGATCGCAAAAGTCTTGTGTGGCGAGTTTAAGTGTGTAAACTTCACACGGACAAACATCGGTGCCAGCTGTGAGTACAGTTGTCATTCCATCATACTGAACAGTAGGGCTTCCAAAATTATCTACGAAATATTGGCAATTGGTACACGGACCAGAACTAGGTCCTGCGAGAGATTGTCCGTTATTTACATTGTTGATCGATATTGGTGTGGTTGTACCAGGTATTAATGCAATATTTTTTTTCCCTGTTATTCTTGGCCCACTTACAAAAAAACCGAAAACATCATTGCAATTTGTAGATACATAGTCATGATATTCTTCAGAGCCCCACACATAACGGAATTTTATGGAGTCGTTGGGAACCATAAAATCGAATTTTAAAACAGCTGCATCTGTTGGACTATTAGAGTTAGGTGCCAAATTTAATAAGTCGGGATCGCCGGGTGTGTTATTGCCTTGTCCAGCTCCTGTTGCATTATTAGGACCTATTGCAACATTTACATTTCCGGTAGTCAATAATACACCATTTCCTATTCCTACATTACAAGCTCCTGCACAATTAAATGTTCCTCTTGCAGTTGGTGCACCTGTATAAGAAATATTAGATACATAAACTGATGGAGAACCAACAAGTACGTTTTGAATTAGAAAATTAACCGTATTGGCAGATGACGTTGTTAACTGCGCAATTGAAATCGCTGGGAACAACAAGAACAGTAAAAATCCAATACTTTTTTTCATCTAATCAAATATAACGAAATATTCTGATTGCGGAAGATTCAGAAGGTAGGTAGTATAAAATAAGGGGTGAATAGTTTCAAAAAAAAAGCGACACCATTAGGCATCGCTCTTTTAATATTTGTGATTTAGGTATTAAATCGATTCAGCAAGAATAATTACTTTGTTGTTTAGCATTTCAACAACACCACCTTTTACATCAAAAGTTTCTTCACCGTTTTTACCTTTCACCTTCACTTTCCCATTAATTAAAGTGGAAATAATAGAGGCATGGTTATTTAACATTTGAAAAGATCCTTTTGATCCCGGTACTGATACAGAATCTACTTCTCCTTCAAAAACCTTTTTGTCTGGTGTTATAATTTCTAAAAACATATACTTGATTATTTTGCTTCGGCTAATAATTTTTTACCTTTTTCAATAGCATCTTCAATAGTTCCAACTAAGTTGAAAGCTGCTTCAGGATACTCATCTACTTCACCAGCAAGAATCATTTTAAATCCTTTGATAGTTTCTTCGATAGGTACTAATACTCCTTTTAATCCTGTGAACTGCTCAGCAACGTGGAAAGGTTGAGATAAGAAACGTTGAACACGACGAGCACGGTGTACTGTCAATTTATCTTCGTCGCTTAATTCATCCATACCAAGGATTGCGATGATATCTTGTAATTCTTTATAACGTTGTAAAATTTCTTTTACGCGTTGAGCTGTGTTATAATGATCATCACCTAATACTGCAGGAGTTAAGATACGAGATGTCGAATCAAGTGGATCTACCGCAGGGTAAATTCCTAACTCGGCAATCTTACGACTTAATACTGTAGTAGCATCTAAGTGACTGAACGTTGTAGCAGGAGCCGGATCGGTCAAGTCATCAGCAGGTACGTAAACCGCTTGTACTGAAGTAATAGATCCACGCTTAGTTGAAGTGATACGTTCTTGCATCAATCCCATTTCAGTAGCAAGTGTTGGTTGGTAACCTACCGCTGATGGCATACGACCTAATAAAGCCGATACCTCAGAACCTGCCTGCGTGAAACGGAAGATATTATCGATAAAGAATAAGATATCACGTCCGCCTGACTTCTCATCACCATCACGGAAATATTCCGCTACTGTTAATCCTGATAAAGCCACACGAGCACGTGCTCCAGGAGGCTCATTCATCTGTCCGAATACTAAGGTCGCCTGGCTTTGAGCTAATTCTTTAACATCTACTTTCGATAAATCCCAGTCGCCATTTTCCATTCCATGTTGGAATTCCTTTCCGTATTTAATTACGCCTGATTCAATCATCTCACGTAATAAATCGTTACCCTCACGAGTACGCTCACCTACACCAGCAAATACTGATAAACCAGCATATCCTTTCGCGATATTATTAATCAATTCCATGATCAATACGGTTTTACCTACACCCGCACCACCAAACAAACCGATCTTACCACCTTTTGAGTAAGGCTCTAATAAGTCGATTACTTTGATACCTGTGTAAAGTACTTCCGATTCCGTAGATAAATCTTCGAATTTCGGAGCTTCACGGTGAATTGGTAATCCACCTTCGTTAGATACTGTATTGATACCGTCGATAGCCTCTCCAACAACGTTGAAAAGACGACCTTTGATTACATCACCAGTAGGCATTTTAATAGCCGAACCGGTTGCAACCACATCCATTCCGCGAACTAAACCATCAGTAGAGTCCATCGCGATAGCACGAACGGTGTCCTCACCAATATGCTGCTGACACTCTAAAATGATTTTTTGTCCATTTGGACGAATGATTTCTAAAGCTTCTAGAATACTTGGCAAAGCACTTCCTTCACCTTCAAAGCTAACATCGATCACTGGACCGATTACTTGTACTATTTTTCCTTTATTCATTTCGATAGGAAATATTAGGGGGTTATTTTATCAGGGTGCAAAAGTAGGTAAAAAGCCCTAAACTCCAATATAAATTCTAAATTTGACCACTTAAACTTTTTGACAAAATAGTCGTTGTTGTTGAAAAGCACATCCGACAAACCTAAGTGACTGAAAATAAACGATGAAAGTATATTACGGTGTAGATGAATTTCCGCAATTGAAGGGCGTTGTTTTGACAATGGGGACATTTGATGGGGTGCATTATGGTCATCGTAAAATTTTAAAACGATTATTGGAATCCGCAAAAGTCAATAACGGACATGCCGTAGTTATGACATTTCATCCGCATCCCCGAACGGTTTTGTTTCCAGATCAAACGGATTTACGTCTTTTGAGTACTGTAACCGAAAAAATCGAATTGCTTGCATCCATGGGAATAGAGCATTTAATTGTGCAGCCTTTTACTCTTGATTTTTCAAAGTTAACGCATCGGGAATTTGTAGAAAGGTATTTAATAAACCAGATAAATATGCAACGTATGGTGGTTGGTTACGATCATCAATTCGGACATAAACGTCAAGGGAACTTTGATGAATTGCTCAAATTGTCATCAGAGTTTGGGTTTGAAGTTGAAAAAATTCCTGAGCAGGATATCGACGAAGTAGTGGTTAGCTCAACTAAAATCCGTAATGCACTTTTAACGGGAAACGTAAGTCTGGCTAATCAACTCTTATCGTATAATTATTCCTTGTGCGGAGAAGTTGTTAAAGGGAATCAGGTTGGTAGAACATTAGGGTTTCCGACAGCTAATATTTATCTGAGCGATAATAATAAATTGATTCCAAGCGATGGGGTTTATTCAGCACTTGCTTATGTTAATGGAGTTCAATACAAAAGTGTTGTCAGCATTGGTAACCGTCCCACATTCAATGATTCAAAAAAATCAATAGAGGTGCATTTGCTGGATTTTAATCGGGATATATACAATCAAAATTTAAAAATCGAGTTTGTTGAATTTGTAAGAACCCAACGTAAGTTTGATCAGATTGAGGGTTTGATACAACAAATAAAGGCAGATATTTCAATTGCTAACGAACATCTTTCATGATTAGCCGTACAAGGCTTGTCATTTTAAAATTAAATATCGACTTTCGATAAATAAATAATCTTTGTGAGCATAAAAAAAATCATTTTTGTTTTTCTGTTTGGACTTTTCGTTCAAAATGTAAATGCTCAAAATTTACTTGATTCGCTCACGCTTTCTCAGCAAAAGGTTTATAAGGATTTAACCATTGCTTTAAATAATTCCGATTCGGTATTTTCTCTCGATTTAAGTAAGAAAAAACTAAAGTTTATTCCTGAAGAAATTAAAAAGTTGCCCAACCTTCAATGGCTTAAACTGTCGAAAAATAATTTGAAGGATATTCCTTCTTGGATAGGCGACCTCGTGAATTTGCAATACCTGGATTTAAGTAATAATGATCTTGTTGAGCTCCCGACGTCAATTGGTAAACTGGAAAACGTTTATTACCTCGGGTTAAATCAAAATTTAATTGAAAACTTGCCTCACGAAATGGGGCAAATGAAAAATTTGCAGGTGCTTGAAATGTGGGATAATGAACTTCAGGCTATTCCGGAAGAAATGAAAAACTTACATAACCTTCAGGTTCTTGAGTTACGCGGAATTCTTTTTTCTAATGACGAACAAACACAAATAGAAACATTATTGCCTGATACGAAGGTGCTGTTTTCGCCGAGTTGTAATTGTTCTAATTAAGCAATCAATTATATCGATAAAAACGATAATATTGCTCTGAAATGCAAGAGCAATCGAAATCACCGGGAAATGTAGTCTGGAAACGATTTAAAAAAAACTATTTCGCTATGTTTGGATTGGCGGTAGTGGTCATTACTTTTTTGCTGGCTGTTTTTTCATATCTTTTTATTCCTGATAAATCAAAATTTGCAAATCAAATGTGCTTGCAGGCAAGTATGTTGTCGCCTGGTAGCTGCATTGATTTTCTTACGGTAAAGCCAATTGGGAACCATGAAAAAAATAATATTGCTGATTTTTTTGGAGGGAAAGAAGAGACGTATCAGTTAATACCTATCACTCGATTTCGCTTTCAAAACGATTCTGTTTTTTATCAAGAGTTAGGCAATGAAGATGCAAAATGGCAATCTGTTGCTTGTGAAAATTTGATTAGTAGTGATAAATCTGACCTAGATAAATACATTACTACTAAATGTTATTTATTAGGCACCGATAAATTTGGTCGTGATGTTTTTAGTCGTTTGATTTTAGCCTCTCGTGTTTCAATAGCTGTTGGATTTATCGCAGTTTTTATTTCGCTGATAATTGGAATTACCTTAGGAGCATTAGCTGGTTATTACCGTGGATTGGTAGATAGTATTATTACCTGGCTTGTAAATGTTGTATGGTCAATACCTACTTTACTTTTAGTAGTTGCAATAACGTTAGCTCTTGGAAAAGGCTTTGTGCAGGTATTTATTGCTGTTGGATTAACAATGTGGGTGGAGGTTACTCGTTTAGTGCGTGGTCAGTTTTTTAGTCTGCGTGAAGCACAGTTTGTAGAAGCGGGACGTTCTTTCGGATTTAAAAATTCAAGAATAATATTCAAGCATATTTTGCCAAACGTATTAGGGCCAGTAATCGTAATTGCAGCATCGAATTTTGCATCAGCAATTTTGTTGGAAGCTGGGCTAAGCTTTTTAGGATTAGGAGCACAGCCACCTATGCCTAGCTGGGGAATGATGATTAAAGAAAATTATGGATACATCGTGGTTGATGCGGCGTATCTCGCTATTGCTCCAGGGGTTGCAATAGCAATTCTGGTAATGGCTTTTACTTTTTTAGGTAATGGACTTCGAGATGCGTTTGATGTAAAGCAATCGATGAATTAAAGTGCCTGGTCTATCCACGTAGCAATAAAGTATGCGGCGGCAGCTGCTATTGCACCTACCAACATAGTTCTTAAAGCCCCTTTCAATGTGTTTTGCCCTGTGACTTTACTCTTGAAGTATCCAAAAGCTGCTAACGCAATCAGCGTTATGATAGCTGAATATTTTATCCCCTCGTGTGGATGGTCGGTAAAGAAGTAAGCACTTAATGGAATAAATCCACCAACAATATAAGAAGCTGCTATGTTAAATGCACTTTTCTTTGCTCTATCGGGATGAGGTTCCTCTAAACCCAATTCGAATTTCATCATGAAGTCAACCCACTTATCTTTGTTTTGAGACAATTCATCAGCGACTAGATTTTGCGTTGCGATGCTTATTCCATATTGGCCTAATACGTCTTTTACTTCTTGTTTTTCTCGTTCTGGAAGATGGTCTACCTCGTAATATTCTCTTTTTAATTCAGCAGCATAGTGATCAACTTCTGTTTTGCCTGCAAGATATCCGCCTAATCCCATTGCAATAGATCCAGCAATAATTTCAGCTACTCCTGCTGTAATAACAATCGTGTTTGAATCAACAGCACCGCTAATACCCGCAGCTAGCGCAAATGGAACGGTGAGTCCATCAGCCATACCAATAACAATATCTCTTACCAGTTCACTACTGGTAAAGTGTTCTTCAATATGATGATCGTGATGGTCGTGCATAGGGTGTGATTTTTAATAGATGTTAAAAGTAATAAAAATAAAAAAAGGCGAACCGAAGTCCGCCTTTTTTTATAAAGTCATTGATAGAATTAAGACAAATGCTTGCTAACTAATTTAGTCATTTCAAACATTGAAACTGTTTTCTTTCCACCGAATACTTTTTGCAAGTTAGCATCAGCGTTGATGTTACGCTTTTCTTTTGGATCTTGCAATTTGTTTTTCTTAATGTAAGCCCATAAAGCTTTAACAACTTCAGTACGTGGAAGTGGCTTGTTGCCTACTACCGCAGCTAAAGTATCAGAGATTTTCATTGGCTTCATGAAAGCAGCGTTTGGTGTACGCTTAGTTTTTGCTTTTGTAGCCTTCTTAGCAGCTTTCTTAGGAGCAGCTTTCTTAGGAGCAGCTTTCTTAGCAGCTTTCTTAGGAGCAGCTTTCTTAGGAGCAGCTTTCTTAGCAGCTTTTTTAGGAGCAGCTTTCTTAGCAGCTTTCTTAGGAGCTGCTTTCTTTGCAGTTTTCTTTGCCATGTTAGTTATTGTTGTTAACGATTGAGTGATGCTAAAATAATTGCAAGTTTCTTTCAGAGGAGACTCCCTCTGAAAATTTATTAACAATCAGTGTTAATTTTCTCCTCTGATGTCAGAGGAGAAAATTAAGCATTGGAAAAAATTAAAAAATCAAATGGTTAGTTGTGAAAAAAGGTGTTTTTCAGAGGAGAAACTAGTTTTTTTCAATGCTCATCAATAACAACCATGCATCGTTGATCTTATTTTCAGAGAGTAATTTGTGAGCAGCAATATGGACTGCGGTTGTTAAATTCTCTGCATCTCCCTCTAAAGCGCTAAGAAAACTTTTCACATCTTCTCTGTTTTTAAATTCTAAAATTGCCTCTTGCGAAGGAATACGCTCTGAATTCCCCAACATTCCTAAATCGTTTCCAGTTAGTACTTCACTGTTTTTTATAGATGCTGGAAGTTGATCGACGCCAATACCTAGTGTTGTTAATGGTTTGGGTATGCTGAATAATCCTTTTGCTGCTCTGCTATACCAATTACCACCCATTCTTGCAACCTGGTCGATTTTAATAGGGTCTATTCGTCCATCATCGCCAATAACATCTTCGTTAATATGCATCATTACGATTTCGCAAATAACTAATTGTGCAGCCCCGCCTTTTTCACCGGTAGAGATTACCTCTTTAACAATACATTCCATTTGCACAGGTGCTTCTTTAACGCGAGGAGGTTTTACCATCTCGGATTTTTCTTCCGTTAGGCCTGCCTTTACAAACTCGTTGACTCCCTTAGGATATTCTGTGCTGGCCAACGACATTTGCTGAACCATTTTATAATCTACAATATTGACCACACATTCTTTAATATCCTTTATGTTATCTAAGGTGTTTTTGCTAGCCCCATCACGTCCACGCAGTGCAGGACTAAAAATTAAAATTGGAGGGTTGGCTCCAAAAGCATTAAAAAAACTAAAAGGACTCAAATTTACATGTCCTTCTTTATCGATTGTTGAAACAAAAGCTATTGGCCTTGGAGCAATTGAATCCAACATATATTGGTGAATTTCAGATACTTTTAGTTGAGAGGGTATAACTTTTAGCATTTTATTATTGATTAAAGGTTAAAATGATGATGCGAATTTGCAAAAGATAAGTCAATGATTGCTATTTTTGCGACCCGATTAACAAAAGAATTATTCGTTATTTTAGAATTGTTCTTTATTATGTTCTTTAAATAATTATTTTTGCATCCAGATTATTCAACCTAATTGAATAATTCACTGATTTGCGCATGTGGCGTAATTGGTAGCCGCGCCAGACTTAGGATCTGGTGCTTCACGGCGTGGGGGTTCGAGTCCCTCCATGCGCACAAATCGGACGGAAGGCAGCTTTGCATCAGCACGGCTGCCTTCTTTTATTAATTGTAAATCAAATAAGTAAATAAAGTATATCCATGAATATTATTCAAGAAAAAGTAGACAGTTTAAACGCAATATTAAAAGTTCAGATTGCTCCAGAAGATTACAAACCTGCTGTCGACACTGCCATTAAAAAGCATGCGAAACAGGTGAATATGCCTGGTTTTAGAAAAGGAATGGTTCCTCCAGGTCTTGTTCGTAAAATGTATGGTAAGTCGTTATTGGTTGAAGAACTAAATAAAATAGTTTCTGATGCAATAGATAAGCATATCAATGATAATAATATTAAGGTTTTAGGTAATCCAATGCCGAAGGCGGATAATAATTTCGAAATGTCGTTGGAAAATCCTGCAGATTTTGAATTTGCTTTCGAAATGGGATTGGCGCCCGAAGTTAATATTACATTACCTCCATCTAAAACTTTCACAGCGTATGAAATTACAGTTGATAGTAAAGTAATCGATGATGAGATTTCAAAAATTCAACGTCGATATGGTAAGTATATCAGTCCTGAAGTATCAGATGCGGAATGTTCAGTGTATGGTACCTTTCAGGAATTAGATGCTGATGGTAACATTGCTGAAGGTGGTCACACCAACCAAAGCTTCATTTTATTAGATAAGATAACTGATTCTGATGTTCGTCCTCAGTTCATTGGTAAAAAACTAATGGATGTAGTTACGTTTAATCCCGTTCAGGCTGTTAAATCAGCCGATGAAGTAAAGTATATGTTAGGATTAAAATCTGAAGATTTATCCAACTATGATAAAAACTTCCGTTTTACTATTGAAAGAATTAACAAAGTAGAAAATGCAGAATTAACTACTGATTTGTTTGATCAGTTATATGGAGATGGTGCAGTTACAGACATCGAAGGATTCAGAGAAAAAGTTAAATCAGAAATAGCCGAAGGCTACCGTTATGAAAGCGAACATTCTCTAAAACATGAATTAGAAGATACATTATTGCATGATGCGAACTTACAATTGCCAGATGAGTTTTTAAAGCGTTGGTTATTGTCGGCAAACGATAAGATTACAGAAGAGCAATTAGCTCGTGAATATCATCAGTATGCACGCGATTTAAAATGGAGATTGATTGAAAATAAAATCTACTCGGATAATAATATGCAGATTAATCCAGAGGAAATAGAGAACTACGCTAAATCATTAATCGTAGATCAGTATCTTCGTTACGGACAAGCTCATTTATTAAATGAGGAGACATTGGGCGATATGGTGAAGCGTTATTTAGGAGACCAGAATAACATCCAAAAGGTGATAGAAAACCTGACAGGAAGAAAAGTTTTCGAACACCTGAACCAAATTGTGAAAAAAGACGTTAAAGGCGTCACGCATGAAGAGTTTGTCGACATAATGAGCAAACATCAACATCATCACCATTAATAACAATCAATCATAAAACACACTTATGGACTTTCGTAATGAATTCTTGAAATACGCGGTAAAGCACCGTGGTATGAGTAGCAATGGAGTAGGTAGCTATATTAATTCTGTTTATGCAGATTATATCTCTCCAACAATCATCGAAGAGCGTCAATTAAATATCGCTCAAATGGATGTATTCTCACGTTTGATGATGGACAGAATCATCTTCCTTGGAACAGGAATCAATGATTATGTAGCAAACATTATTCAAGCACAATTATTATTTCTTGAATCTTCGGATGCAAAACGCGACATCACTATTTACATGAATAGTCCAGGTGGATCTGTTTACGCAGGACTTGGAATCTATGATACAATCCAATACATCCAGCCAGATGTAGCAATGGTATGTACAGGAATGGCAGCTTCAATGGGTGCTGTATTATTGTGTTCGGGAACTAAAGGAAAACGCAGTGCTTTACAACATGCACGTGTTATGATTCATCAGCCATTAGGTGGAGCCGAAGGACAAGCTTCAGATATCGAAATTACAGCTCGTGAAATTGGTAAATTGAAGAAAGAACTTTATGAAATCATTTCAAAACATAGTAATAAAGACTACGAACAAGTTTGGAAAGATTCTGATCGTGATTACTGGATGACAGCTAATGAAGCGAAAGAATATGGAATGATTGACGAAGTATTAATCAGAACTAAATAATACCGGTAAAATATTGCTTAAATTAGCCGAACCGATTACAATCGTGTTCGGCTTTTACCTTAAATACACCTAACCGTGAAACAAAAACAAGATATCGTTTGCTCTTTTTGTGGCCGTGATAAAAGTCAGGCTAATGTGTTAATTGCTGGCATTAATGGACATATTTGTGATCAGTGTATTGCACAGGCGCAAAATATAATTAGTGAAGAGCAAGATCAAAAGTTGAAAACCAGCTTAGGGTCGGCACTTACATTGCCAAAGCCAACTGATATTAAAAAGTTTTTAGACGAGTATGTAATTGGGCAAGACCATGCAAAAAAAGTAATGTCTGTTGCTGTTTACAATCACTACAAACGTCTTATTAACAAAAGTAAAGTAAAGGATAAAGATGAAGTTGAGATTGAAAAATCAAACATCATCATGGTAGGTGAAACAGGAACCGGGAAAACGTTGCTTGCTCGCACAATTGCTAAACTTTTAAAGGTTCCATTTTGTATTGCTGATGCAACAGTATTAACGGAGGCAGGTTATGTAGGTGAAGATGTTGAGAGTGTATTAACGCGTTTATTGCAGGCTGCCGATTATGATGTGACTGCTGCAGAAAGAGGTATTGTTTATATAGATGAAATTGATAAAATTTCACGTAAAGGTGATAATCCAAGTATTACTCGCGATGTTTCTGGTGAAGGTGTTCAGCAAGGATTATTGAAAATGTTGGAGAATACGATCATTAACGTTCCACCTCAGGGAGGAAGAAAACATCCTGAGCAAAAAATGATTTCTGTAAATACGCAGCATATCTTATTTATTTGTGGAGGAGCGTTTGATGGAATCGATAAAATTATTTCTCGTCGCTTGCAAACAAATTCACTTGGGTTTTCTTCAAAAGGAGAAAAAGAAGAAATTGATAGAACTAATTTAATGCAGTATGTTAGTCCTGCCGACTTAAAAACATTCGGATTAATTCCAGAATTAATAGGTCGTTTGCCAATGATTACTTATTTGTCGCCTTTAGATAAAGAGACACTACGCGCAATTTTAACGGAACCCAAGAACGCTTTGACAAAACAATATGAAAAGCTTTTTGACATGGAAGGGATTAAACTTTCATTCAGCGATGATGTGTTAGATTATATTGTAGAAAAAGCACTTGATTTTAAGTTAGGCGCCAGAGGTTTGCGTAGCATTTGCGAAGCTATTATGCTAGATGCGATGTTCGAAATTCCAGGTAATAAGAAAGAAAAAGATTTCGAGATAACTCTTTCGTATGCTAAAGAAAAATTATCGAAGTCGAGCTTAAATCAGTTGAGGGTAGCGTAGAGTAATTCCATATTTCTGAACCGCACTTTCGCATTATCGGCTGTTGATTGAAGATAAAATTTTATATTTGATTAAAGTTGGTGCTAATGGAATTTCAAATTCTTTCTTCTGAATTATTGAAGCTTTTTATTGAAGAAGTGGGGGAGTCTCCGTTAGATAAAATCAACAGAATAAAAGACAATAGCTTGTCTGTTGATTATTATAGTTTTTACAAATCTGTATCAGCAGTTTATTCTTCAAAAATAGAAGGAGTCGATATCGATTTTGATAGTTATTATAAGCATCGCTTTTTGAATGTCCCTTTTAAAATTGATTACACAAGGAAAGCAGACGATTTGTATGCAGCTTATGAATTTGTCGAAAATAATGAATTGAATTTCGATAATGTGCTGAAGGCGCATGCTATTTTAAGCGATAGCTTATTACCTTCAATGATGCAGGGTAAAGTGCGATCGAATCCAATGTTTGTGATTAATGATAAAGAGCAGATTGAATACGTAGCTGCCACACCGCAAGAAATCGATTTTGAGTTAGATAAATTATTTATTGATATCCATCAATTAAGAGAAAAGGAACTTAATGCCTTTGAAGTATTTTACTACGCTTCTTATATTCATTTGGTGTTTGTTAAAATCCATCCCTTTCAGGATGGCAATGGCAGAACAGCAAGGTTAATTGAGAAATGGTTTTTATTAGAAAAGTTAGGAAAGTCGGCTCATGCAATTCAACTAGAGAAAAACTATTTTTCTAATTTGAATTTATATTATAAAAACTTAAAACAACTAGGTGTTGAATACGACTTTCTTGAATATAGTAAGGCATTACCGTTTTTATTGATGACGGCGCAGTCGATTGATACTATTTAATTAGTTCCTTTCAAATACAAACGATAAGAATAATAAACTGGTATTGCTGTAAGCAAGAGTATTCCAGAAATAAAAACAGGCGCACAATAATTGTTAGGAATAATTAAAATAATTGTACCTAGAATCAGGTTTCCCCAAACCCAAATTTTCGAACTTAATAGATGTGTTTTTTTCCAGACTTCATCACTCTCTAATGTCCATGGAGTACGAATACCAAAGAAATAATTAGGTTGTACATTTTTCATTAAAAAGCCTAAACAAATAAAGAATAAGCAAAGAACAATAAAAATTATTTTTTCAAAACTTTCGATGGGTTGTTGAACGCAATAGTTCTTAGTCATAATTACAATCAAAAACATGATAACACTTATGAAAATCGTCACCGCCCATGAAGTGATTTTCATAATTGGATTTGCTGATTCCATTTTTCTTTTTGGGTCGATAGAATTGCCATTAAGAATCATTGCTGAACTTCCAACGACAATCAATCCCATAAAAATTAACACTCCAAGCATAAATCCTTTCGAATGAAAATCATCAGGATGCAAATTGAAATCATAATGTGTCGGAACTTCTTCTGGAAGGAGATTCCATAACGATAGGTAGTAGATTACAGGGATGAAAGTGATGAGCCACTGAAGAAGAAGTGTTTTTAAATGTTTCATTTTTCGTTAAGTTATTAACTCATGGCTAATTTAGAATTTAATTTATTTGTGATGAAAAGAAATCAAAATAGTTTTGCTTAATTAATTTAGGATAGATGAGTTCAACAAATAAACCGATTGGTGGATATATGTATATTTTAGAATGTGCAAATGATTCTTACTATGTTGGAAGTACACGAAATTTAGGAAAGAGAGTTTCTGCACATCAAAATGGATTAGGTGCCAATTATACGAAAAAGCATTTACCTGTTCGTTTAATTTACTTTGAAACGTTTGATAAGATTTGGAAAGCATTTAATAGAGAGAAGCAAATACAGCGTTGGACGAATGAGAAGAAAGCTTCCTTGATTCGAGGAAATATAAGTGCTTTGAAAGAGTTGGCTACTTGTAAAAATGAGACGAGTCATAAAAATGTTTCCTTCGACTTCGCTCAGGAAACAAATTCAACGGTCACTTCGACTACGCTCAGTGACCATAGGAAATAGATAAACTTTGTATTGAGCGGAGTCGAATAAATTACAATTAAAAAATACACAGGGAACTGAGCGTAGCCGAAGTGACCGTAATTGAATAGAACAAAAATGTTTCCTTCGACTTCGCTCAGGAAACAAATTCAAAGGTCAATGTGAGAAGTCGAAGTGCCAGTTTTATGCTCGGTTACTGAGCGTAGTCGAAGTGACGAGTATAAAACCTAAACCGATGCTCCCACTTATTCTTTTCATCAACAACTCCTTGCTCTTCGCTAACTAATTTCCATTCTTCATAATTGATTTCTGGAAAGAATGCATCACCCTCAAAATCGTGAAGCACTTCGGTAATGTAAAGTTTATGGGCTAACGGCAACGACTGTCCGTAAATCTCACTGCCTCCAATAATAAAAATTTCTTCTTCATTTGAACAGCTTTCAATAGCTGTATTTAATGAATTAAAAATATGCGCACCTTCTATTTGGTATTCTGTATTGCGTGTTACAATGATGTTTTTTCGGTTGGGTAATAATCTGCCTATAGATTCATACGTCTTGCGACCCATAATCACTGGATGTCCACTGGTAATAGCTTTAAAGTGTTTAAGATCGTTGGGCAAGTGCCAGATTAATTGGTTGTCTTTGCCAATCACACGGTTATTAGCAAATGCTACAATGATAGAAATGGTCATATTACACGGCAACAGCTGCTTTAATGGCTGGGTGAGATTGATAATTTTCGATAGCAATATCCTCGTAAGTGAATTCAAAAATGTTTTTCACTTCAGGATTTAACTTCAAAGTAGGTAAGGGTAGAGGCTCACGCGTTAGTTGTAAGTTCACTTGTTCAAAA
This sequence comes from Bacteroidota bacterium, assembly GCA_947453935.1. Classification (GTDB taxonomy): domain Bacteria; phylum Bacteroidota; class Bacteroidia; order AKYH767-A; family OLB10; genus CAINEC01. Next base: position 15,646 of record CANGJU010000021.1, read on the forward strand.
TGATTGCTGTAAATATGTGCATCACCCAATGTGTGAATAAAATCTCCCACTTCTAAATCACAAACTTGTGCCACCATATGCGTAAGTAACGCATAGGAAGCTATGTTAAATGGCACTCCTAAAAATAAATCTGCGCTGCGCTGATATAACTGACAACTTAATTTTCCATCGGCAACATAAAATTGAAATAAAATATGGCAAGGAGGTAATTTCATTTTTGAAATTTCACTCACATTCCAGGCATTTACTAAAAGTCTTCTTGAATCGGGATTCTTTTTTATTTGATCAATTAATTGAGAAATCTGATCAATATGTTCTCCATTTGCCGATGGCCATGAACGCCATTGATAACCGTAAACGGGACCAAGGTTTCCATTTTCATCTGCCCACTCATCCCAAATACTAACACCATTATCTTTTAAATATTTGATATTAGTTTCGCCTTTCAAAAACCATAATAGTTCGTGAATGATTGACTTTGTATGAACTTTTTTTGTTGTTACTAAGGGAAATCCTTTTTGCAGATCAAATCGCATCTGGTAGCCAAAAACACTTACCGTTCCTGTTCCCGTTCTGTCTTCTTTCTTGGTTCCATGCTGCATGACATGTCGCAGCAAATCGTTGTACTGTTGCATAGCGATAAATTATTTTTCCTCTGGCGGAATATTCAAGTTCTTAAAAATCTTTTCAATTTTTTCAACGTAATCAAGCGTATCGTCATGAAAGAATTCAAGCTCAGGAATAATACGTGCCTGTTTACCGATTTTTAATCCTAATGCTTTACGAATTTCATTCTTGTGAATCGAAAGTTGTTTTAAAATCAGCTTTGGTTCTGCAACCTTAAACATACTCAATTGTATGCGGGCTAAGCCTAAATCAGGCGTTACACGCACTCCTGTAATTGTAATAAAATTTTGTCCAAACCAATTTCTCCCTTCACGCTGAAAAATCTCTCCCAGCTCTTTTTGAATTAATCTGGCATATTTCTGTTGACGAACCGAATCCATACTACAAAGGTAATTAAAAGGGTACGAATATTAACTGCTCTCCACAATATTTTAAGTCGTGTTTAGTTTTTAAATCATCCTGCTTTGGTGTCATCAAATTATCTTAAATTCTTATAACTTTGACCCATTAAATTTTAGAACCATGAAAAATATTACCTTGATTACTTTTGCAACAATAGCCTTGTTTATTGCATCTTGCTCTGATGAAACTGTTGATCCCACTGTGGACCCCCGAGATAAATTCACTGGAAGCTGGTTGTGTCAGGAAACAGTTACTGGCTCACCTGCTCAATCGTTTACAATTACTATTTCAAAAGTAGGTAGTGGCGACTCTGTAAAGATTAGCAACTTTAGTAATTATGGTACTACTTCGCCACAAACGTATGCTGAAATTTCGGGTAATTCTATCGTAATTCCTTTTCAGAATATTACAACTACAGGCATTCCTGTTCAAGGCTCTGGATTATACAGCAGTAACGGGGGAGAGAAGATTAATATGAATTATTCAACCGACGGCCAAAGCGCGACGGCTGTTTGTACAAAGTAATTTAGTTAATTCCCTCCACATCTTCCGGGTTTACTACTTCCATTTTAACAGAGTCAACGCTGTGCTTTAAGCGTTTTAAAACAGTGAACTCGTAGCCACCATGAATACGTTTTTCATTCACCGCTGGAATACGTCCGAAAATATCATTTAATAAACCACTTATTGTATCATAATTCGGATTTTCTTCCAGCATAATAGGAAGTAAATCGTTTACATCACCTATCGATGCAGTTGCATTTACAATGTACTCTGTTTCACTTTTCTTTTCTACTGGTGGTTTTTCATCATCATACTCATCTTGAATTTCGCCCACCAACTCTTCAATGATATCTTCCATTGTTACAATTCCAGCAGTGCCGCCAAACTCATTAGTGACAATCGCCATTTGAATATGTTGCGTTTGAAACTCTCTCAACAAATCGTTAATAGCTTTACTTAACGGAATAAAATAAGCTGGTCGAATTAATGAACTAACGCCTTTAAAATTACGTTCGTGCATTGCTCTAATTAAATCTTTCGTATAAAGAATACCAATAATATTATCCAGTGAATCTTGGTATACAGGTAATCGGGAGTATCCTTCTTCAACCACTCGTTGAATTACTTCTTCCTTCGAACTTTCAACATCAATGGCCGAAATTTTTGTTCGAGGAATTAAAATCTGACGTACCACACGATCATCAAATTCAAATACATTTTGAATCAGTTCATTTTCTGATGGCTTTATAGCTCCTCCTTCTTCAGATTCTGTCAATAACATTCTGATTTCTTCTTCGCTATGAATCTCACTATGTGTCGCTTTGCCTAACCCTGCAACTCGTAATGTTAAAGATGATAAGCTATTCAAAACCCAAATGAATGGAGAGAAAATAGTATACATCACTCGTAACGGGATTGCCACAATCATAGTATGAAAAAGTGGATTTCTAATTGCTGCTGTTTTGGGTGCTTGCTCTCCTAAAACAATATGCAAAATTGTAATCAAAATAAAAGCGATAATAACCCCCATTCCCGAAGGGTCCTCAGGATTTATCGTCCATCCAAATTGTCCTCCAATATTAGCTACTATGCGCGTAACAACTCGTTCGCCTATCCAACCTAATGCAAGACTTGCTAATGTAATACCCAATTGACATGTACTTAAATACTTGTCGAGGTTTTCTAAAATATGCTGTGATATTTTTGCAAGTTTGTTACCATGTGATGCTTTAATGTCAACTTGTGAAGCTCTGACTTTTACAATGGCAAATTCGGCTGCAACGAAAAATCCGTTTAAAAAAACTAGTAATCCTGTGAGAAATATATCTGCTATCATTCGTAATGAATTGAATACAAAGTTAAGCTTTCGTGCTCTCCAAATTCCAGATTGTCAAAAATTAATTAACAATTTTAACCCTTTAGTTTATCATTGTTTTTATGACGATCTGCATCACGGCTATTTTTCTTTTCGAAATTCTTTTGCAACGCTTCAGTTAGATTAACGCCTGTTTGATTGGCCATGCAAATTAATACCCAAAGAACATCAGCCATTTCATCTCCTAAATCAGCTTGTTCTTCATTGTTTTTAAATGACTGATCTCCATATTTTCTTGCTATAATTCGCGCAAGCTCTCCAACTTCTTCTGTTAAAATAGCCATGTTTGTTAATTCACTAAAGTATCTAACGCCAACTGTTTTAATCCAATTGTCAACTTCTTGCTGTGCATCGTTTATTGTCATAATTAAAAATGATTTTAATTTTTGATAAAGATAAAAGGTATTTTTGTTTCGATGTCTTTCCTTCAAATTTATAAAAAAGCATTTTCAGGATTACCTCCAAAAGTATGGGTGCTGAGTTTAGCAATGGTGGTTAATCGCTCTGGATCAATGGTGCTTTTGTTTACATCGTTGTACTTGACAAAAGAATTGCATTATACGTTGGCAGAAGCTGGTTCGGTAATGAGTTTATATGGTATTGGAAGCATTTTAGGAAGTTATACTGGTGGTTGGTTAACCGACAGGCGCAACTTTTATGATATCATGATTGCCTCATTGATTGTTTGTGCTTGCGTACTGTTCTTTATGGTATTCGTTACATCACTCTTTGGAATAGCAGCAATTATATTCATCTATGCATTTACGGCTGATATTTTTCGTCCGGCTAACTCATCAGCCATCGCTTTTTACAGTGAATCTAGTAATAGAACTCGGTCTGTTTCACTCGTAAGAATTGCAACTAATTTAGGATTTACCATTGGTCCCGCAGTAGGAGGATTTGTAGCTCATTATCTAGGATATAAATGGTTGTTTGTTATTGATGCATCAACTTCTGTTTTTGCAGCCTTGATGTTGATTTTATATTTACCTCGTCGTAAAGTAGCACATGAACATCAAGAGAAAAAAATAGTTGTATCGAAATCTGCTTATCAGGATTACTGGTATCTGGCATTCATATTTTTAGTAGCTGTTTACGCTACATGTTTCTTTCAGATTTTTGCAAGCGTGCCTCAGTTCTTAAGTAGAAGTTGGCTGTATCATGAAGATAAAATTGGATTATTACTCGCTTTAAATGGTTTGCTCGTAGTGCTTATAGAAATGCCATTAGTCATGCACCTCGAGAACAAGAACAATAAATTCAAATACATTATCTGGGGTACCTTGTGTTTGCCTATTTCATTTTTTATTTTGCTGATTGCAAATCAGAATTTATTAATGGCAATTGCATATACATTCATAATTACTATGTCGGAAATTTACGCAATGCCTTTTATGATGAATATTGCATTGTCGCGACCAGATAAAACACGCCAAGGACAATATGCTGCGTTGTATTCAATAGCATACGGACTAGCTAACATAGCAGCACCTTTAATTGGGTTAGGAATCGCTGCGCGTTATGGATTTACTACAATGTTTTGGGTGCTTATTGTAGTAAGTACTTTACTTGCTCTCGGATTTTATCAATTGAGCAACCAGCGTAAACAACCAAGTTGATTTACTCTTTGTTTTTCGAATCTATTATTATGGTTACCGGTCCATCATTAATAAGTTGAACCTGCATGTCGGCACCAAACTCGCCCGTTAAAATTGGTTTTTGAATTTCCGTTTGAAGTTGGTGGATAAATTCTTTGTAAAGTGGTATCGCCTGTTCAGGACGTGCAGCGCCAATGTAAGAAGGACGATTTCCTTTTTTAGTCGAGGCGTGTAAAGTAAACTGACTAATCAATAAAACTTCTCCGTTAATTTCATTCACATTTAAATTCATTACTCCATTTTCATCTGCAAAAATTCTAAGCTTGCTGATTTTCTGAATAAGCCATGTAATATCTTCAATGGTATCATCGTGCGTTATTCCAACTAATATCATTAATCCCCGATCAATACTTCTTCGTTCATGCTGGTTGATTAATACACTTGCTTCAGAAACCCTTTGTATAACGGTACGCATATACTATTTGAAATTGTCTTCGTTATGTAGAATGCTTAAATAATTATAATATCGATCAGGATGAATTTTTCCTTCTTTATAGGCCGCTTTCACAGCACATTGTTGTTCGTTTTCATGCAAACAATTATTGAATTTGCATTCAATTAATAGGGCACGCATCTCAATGAAGTAATGCGAAATTTCACTCGGTACAAAATCGATGTTAACAAATTCTCGAATACCTGGCGTGTCAATTATATATGTTGATTCATTAACCTTATGCATCTCAGCAAAAGTGGTGGTATGTTTTCCTTTCAAATGTTGCTTTGATATCTCACCAACCTTTAAATTTAAATCAGGAATAATAGCATTAATTAAACTTGATTTGCCAACTCCAGAATGTCCTGTAAGCAAATTTACTTTTCCATTTAACAATACTTGAAGCTCGTCAATTCCTTCACTCGTATGCGACGACACCTTGATGCATTTATAGCCGAGCGATTCGTAAATATCGAGGTATTCATGTTGAATTTCGCTAAGATGATTAATAAACAAATCAGACTTATTAAAAATGATTCCTACTGGAATATGATACGACTCTGCTGCCGCAATAAAACGATCAATAAATCCAGTAGATGTCTTAGGAAAAACGGGCGTAACAACAATCCATGCATAGTCAATATTAGCTGCAAGAATGTGCGTTTGCTTAGATAAATTAATGGATTTACGTATGATGTAATTTGTTCTTTCTTTGATGTCTGTTATAACACCAGAGCCATCCGATTGCTCTTGAACAGCTACGATGTCACCCACAGCAACAGGGTTCGTACTGCTAATGCCTTTTAGTCGTAGCTGCCCTCTAATTCTGCAAGAAATAGTTTTTTGATTGGGTAACTCTACCTCAAACCAGCTTCCTGTCGATTTTAATACTCTGCCTTCAAACATCAAAACAAAGATAGTAGTTTAAAATACTTGTTATTCGTAATGTTATCGGATTATTCAAATGTACAATTTTCAAAATCTTTGATTATGTAATTTATTATTTCAATCAATAATTCTACATTTGCCAAATATGTCTATTGAGGTAAAAAATATTACTAAGCTTTACGGCACGCAACGCGCGCTGGATGATGTTTCATTTACAGTTGATCCTGGTCAGGTTGTTGGGTTTTTAGGTCCTAATGGTGCAGGTAAGTCAACAATGATGAAAATTATTACTTGCTTTTTACCACAAAATTCAGGAACTGTTTCGGTGGATGGATTTGATGTTACTGCTGATCCAATTAAAGTACGTCAGCGAGTAGGTTATTTGCCTGAGCATAATCCTCTGTATCACGATATGTATGTAAAGGAGTTTCTTTCTTTTATAGCAGGGATTCAGGTGCCTTCTGCGCAGGTAGCAGTGCGTGTAAAAGAAATGGTAGAGGTGACCGGGCTAGGAGCTGAGCAACATAAAAAGATTGGAGCATTGTCAAAGGGTTATCGTCAAAGAGTTGGGTTAGCTCAAGCTATGATTCACAATCCAAGTGTATTGATTCTCGATGAGCCAACAACAGGATTAGATCCAAATCAGTTGGTTGATATACGCCAGTTAATTAAGAATATAGGGAAAGAGAAAACGGTTATTCTTTCTACGCATATTATGCAGGAAGTAGAGGCTATTTGTGACCGTGTTGTTATTATCAATCAGGGTAAAATTGTTGCTGATGATAAAACGTCTTTTCTTCAGCAAAAATCAGAATCAGAAACAATTATTCTTGTTGAATTTGATAAAGCTTTTTCTAGTGAAAAACTCAATACCATTTCGGGTATTAAAAAAGTACTACCTGTGAATGATAAAACGTTTAAAGTCTTTGGTCTAAAAGGACAGGATTTACGTCCTTTGATTTTTAATTTTGCAGTGCAGAATAATTTAGCTGTAATTACAATGCAGAAAGAGGAGAACAGCCTTGAATCTGTTTTCAGACAGTTAACTTCTAAAAAATAATCCTGAATTTTTCTCCTTGATGGCTTTTTTTATCTTTGTCACTTCAATTACTAAAACACAATAAAAAAACATGTCATACTTATTTACATCCGAATCGGTATCTGAAGGACATCCAGATAAAGTAGCCGATCAAATTTCAGACGCATTAATTGATTACTTCTTAGCATATGATCCTGCATCGAAGGTGGCTTGCGAAACACTTGTTACTACGGGACAAGTTGTGTTAGCAGGAGAAGTAAAATCTAATGCATACCTAGATGTGCAAGATATCGCAAGAGAAGTTATTCGTGATATCGGGTACACGAAAAGTGAATATATGTTCGAAGCAAACTCATGTGGAATTTTATCCGCTATTCATGAGCAGTCGCCAGATATTAACCAAGGAGTAGTAAGAAAGAAGAAAGAAGATCAGGGTGCAGGAGATCAAGGTATGATGTTCGGATATGCTAACCGTGAGACTGATAATTTCATGCCTCTTCCCTTAGAATTGTCGCATACATTACTTCGCGAATTATCTGCAATCCGCAAGGAAGGTAAAGTGATGAAATATCTTCGTCCTGATGCTAAGAGTCAAGTTACAATTGAGTATTCTGATGATCACAAACCAGTGCGTATTGACACTATCGTAATCTCAACTCAACATGACGACTTCGCAAAAGAAGCAGAAATGTTAGCTCAAATTAAGAAAGACGTTATTAATATTTTAGTGCCTCGCGTAATGAAGAAATTACCTAAGCGTGTTCAGGCATTATTCAACAATAAAATTAATTACCATGTTAATCCCACAGGAAAGTTTGTTATCGGTGGACCACATGGAGATACCGGATTAACAGGAAGAAAAATTATTGTAGATACTTACGGTGGAAAAGGAGCTCATGGTGGTGGTGCTTTCTCTGGTAAAGATCCTTCAAAAGTAGATCGTTCAGCTGCGTATGCTGCTCGTCATGTTGCAAAGCATTTAGTTGCTGCAGGAGTTTGTGATGAAGCATTAGTACAGGTTGCTTATGCTATCGGTGTTGCTGATCCAGTTGGATTATTTGTGAATACCTACGGTACTTCAAAAGTTGATATGACCGATGGTCAGATTGCTGAAAAGATTGGAAAAATGGATGCGTTTAATATGCGCCCTTATTTTATCGAAAAGCGTTTTAAATTACGTACACCAATTTATCGTGAAACTGCTGCTTACGGACATATGGGTCGTGAGTGTAAAGAAGTAACAAAGGTGTTTAATAAAGGAAAGAAAAACGAAAAGAAGATTAAAGTAACATTATTCCCTTGGGAGAATTTAAATGCTGTTCCAGCTGTTAAAAAAGCATTCGGAATTAAATAATAAGAAAATCGTTTTATAATAGAAGGAGGGCTCAACCCTCCTTTTTTTATTCTATGGCTGTATTTAAAAATTCTAAAAAGGGTTGTATTGTTTTTAATCCTTTAATGATTTGTTTATTTAATTTTTCGGAAGTCAGGTCGCTATTATCGATTGGTGCACTAACAACATAACTGGTGTATTTTAGTAACTCAATATCAGGGTGGGATGGGTCAATACCCTTTGGTGCTTTTTTTAGTTTATGATCTTCGAGTGAGCCGTAGAATGCTTTGAATTTTTTATCACCGATGATTTTTTTAAAGTCGTTGGTATTGTATTCAACTTCTTGACGAATTTTTTTAAGCACATCGCCTTCAGGCATCCAAAATCCGCCAGCTATAAATGATCCATTTGTGCTAGGCTCAATATGAATGTAAAATCCGCAATAAGTCGATTTCTTTCCTCCCTTTTTTAGTTGCGCTCCCATATTGTTTTTATAGGGGACTTTGTTTTTGCTGAATCGTACATCACGATAAATTCTGAAAACACAATCCTTCACTGTTAATTGCCGATAATCATCATTCGTTTTCTGCGCTTCAATAATTATTTTCTCAACCCAATTATTGAAGTCGGTTTTTGCTGCTTCATAGGCATTTTTGTTTTTTTCGAACCACACGCGGTTGTTGTTTTTTTCGAGTGTTTTCAAAAATTTCAACGTGTTTAGATGTAACATTATTTTTGAATTATTTTTATTTTTGCTTTTTGCTATCAAAAAAAATAACATTAAAATTGTACTAAAGTTTTGTTAAAGTAGAATAAAACTTTTTTACTTTTGTCTTGTGCTTTCAACACAAGGTAATTGTAACAATAAACTGATATAAATAAAATCATATTCTTAACCATTAAATTTTGCTCAACTCTCGCAAATGAAAACTTCCAAGAAAACTGGAAAAACACCTGAGTCCAAAGCTAAGAAACCAAGCGACTCTGCAAAAGGCCGTAAGATGGAGCCTTTGAAATCGAAAGAACTAAAAAATAAAAAGTTCGATGATTTTGATGATGACGATGAAGACATGGATCCAGATGATATGCCTGTTGGTAATCTCGAATCATTTGATGATTTTTTTGACGACGACGA
>CANGJU010000022.1 GCA_947453935.1 Bacteroidota bacterium
GAACTTATACGATTTACAGGTACCCCCTACTCTTCATTAATAAACAAGAAAGCACCAATAAAAAAATACAACACTATTAATTTTTGCATCGATCTTCCGAGAGAAACGCTTTATGAGCGAATCAATCTGCGCGTAGACAAAATGATTGAAAAAGGCTTGGTTAGAGAAGTAGAATCATTAAAAGATTACCGTAATCATTCTGCCTTACGCACTGTTGGATATGCAGAACTATTTGACTTTTTCGATGGAAACAGCACACTCGAAAATGCAATTGAACTTATCAAACAGCATTCGAGAAATTATGCTAAACGACAACTCACCTGGTTTAAAAATCAAGGCGAATACAAAATGATTCAATCATCCATAGAAGAAGTATTATCCCACATCGAATCTAAAATAAACGTCTAATAATAAAAAATAATAACCTCATGAAACGTTTTTTGATCTTATTGTTCATCATCATTTGTCCTCAATTGTTATTTGCACAGTTACATCCTATCGGTAGTCAGCTGAATACGACCACCGGAAATCTGAATGGCAATTTCAGCAAAACAGTTCCAATGCATATTGCGCTAAGTGAAACAGATGCATATGGACGTGAAGTTTTGAATGAACTAGCTCGATTATTTAATAAACCACCGCGTACAACAGCATTGGTACTAGACTTCAATGTTATTATAAAAGCAAAAGGAAACAATCCAACAAAAGAAGTAGAAATAGAAGGAACCACCATTCAATATAGTGGTGATGTTAGCTATAAAGGATTTAATCTAAATGAAGCTCTTTCGCCAGTGTATTATACAGCTAACGTAAAAGTTATTTTTCAGGGTGGAATAATGAGAGACTTTCCTATTTCAGGGAATATCAATTATAGCTTGATGAATAATAGCAGCTTTATGTTTGTTGATTCATTGAACAATGCAAGAGACATTAATATTCACAATTTTCAAATCACCTACAACGCAGGTTGCGTCAATAAAATTCGTGAGCGCGTTGAATTGATTAATAATTATTTTTTATCGGTTGCGCTGGTAGATAATACCTATGGATTACTTCAAAGCATAAACCTGAATGATATTGAAAATTTCCGTTTACATCAGAAAAAATTAGACGATGCAGATTTAAAACTTGCTGAATTAGAGAAACGCAATTATTACAATCTACTTCAATTATCAAATTACGATCCTGCTCAGTTTAATAGAAAACTAAATGAATGTCTTAATTTGTCTAATACTATCCGACAACAATACAACCAGATGATGTCGAATTTGTATGCCTTGTTTTATAACCGTGGTGTTGATTTTCTGAGAGCCGGAAATATTCCGAAGGCAGAGCAGTATTTTCATTTTTCATTGGAGTTAAACCCTCTGTTTGCGCCTTCATTACTGCAATTAGGCGTGATTGATTTTAGAAGAAACAATCTGATGGAAGCAATTTGCAAGTCGGATGATATTCTTTACAATCTTTATCCCGACCCTGAAACAAAAGAGCGTACCTATGACTTGATTCGCGATGTATATGAAAAGCGAATTGAATTAGGAAATAGCTTTTTGAAAGTCAATAAAGATTATTATAAATCAGTTGATCAGTTTGAAGAAGCAAGACGTATATGTGAAAAGTATTCTGCGGTGCGTTGCGATGATGAATTGTTTAACGGAATACGTATTGCAAAAAATGGAATATACCAGGACCATTTAAATCATGGTCGAATTGCAATTCAAAAAAATAAACTCAATGATGCTGATGAGGCATTGGATAATGCTATTCGCTATCAATCGTTAAACGCAAGAGAAATTACTGATAATTCAGAGGCACTAACATTAAAAAAGGTTATCCGTCAGCGTTACTACGACCGCAAAATTGCAGAAGCGAAAAATAACACGCTCGTTAAAAACTATGATGCGGCCTTATTGAATTTCGATGAGGCTGAGCAAATGTTAAAAGATTATGAACTCACGGCACCTTCTGATTTAAAAATGAGTCAACAACAAGCTGCTAGACCTCGTGCAAGCGAATTATTTTATGAAGGCGACAAGTACATCGTTCAAGGTGATTGGATGAATGCAGGTAAAAAAATGCAAAGTGCTATTCAGATTCAAACAAAATATGATTTAACAAACGATAAAGAGCTAAACAAACTAAAAGAGCAATTACGTAAGAAAATCAGTACACAGGAATGCATCAATGCGCAACGTGATATCACCAATTTATTAAATAGTGGTATGCAGAAAAAATCGAGTAATCAGTTGTTAGAAGCCAGCGACGATTTTAACAAAGCACTCGACATAGCAAGACAGTTTAATACTTGTGCAATTGATATAACGCAAATAGAAGGCAACGAGTTAGAAATTCGTCCCGCAGCAACTTATTTAGGAATGATGCGTGATTTCAAAGAGAAAGAATACAAACGACAATTCAGTGATTGTATTTCGATTTATAATAAAGCTACCAACTATTACACGACAAGAAATGTAGCAAGTTTTGGCATCAACCACGAAACTGACTTTTATAACTACGTGATTGCGAAAGGAAGTAATGGTTTGATGCAATATGCAGCAGACACCTACACCGCGCAAAACGAACTTGAAAAAGCATTGACGCTTTTCAAATTATTATTATCGAAAAATGTAGATGATAAAATTCTGGATGGATCACTTTATGAATTAGGATTTAAATTCGGAAAACGCGAAGCACAAACGAATCCTGGAGGTAAAGCCAAGAATTTAGTAAAGCAATACACGAGCGACGATAAGAATCTAAAACGTTTTGAAAAAGGATTTGCGAAGGGGTATAATGATTAATTAATAATCCCAAGTACCAGCATAAAAATTACAATTAAAATTCCGACCAACGAAAACACAAATAGATACTCTGCTAATTTCTCCATTCCATCTTTACGACTTTGATCAGTTGAACGAATAGATATAAATGAAAACAGGCAGGATAAGGTTAGAGAAAAAGTCACCACAGCAACAAACTCATCTACCATACTTGAAGCTGCCTTATCGCTTACATGCATAGAGGTAATAACAAACAAACAAAATCCGATTAGATTTGCGGCCGTTGGAAGTATTTGTTGAGAAGTATTATTTTTCATTCACTGTGATTTAATGCTAAACGAAAGTTTATCTTAAATTAATTTTTACTTAGTCATTGCATCAAGTAGCTTTTCAATATCATCCATTGTTGTAGGACCTAAGCCAGTTGTCGCAAAAGCCACCATTGAGTTTTTATCGATAATTATATGCGTTGGGAATGCGTTGACTTGATAATCACCTGCCGTTTTACTTCCATCAGGTATAATCGAATAATTGAATGGCTGTTTCTCTAAAAACTTTTGAAGCTTTGCTTTATCATTAGTAGCAATTCCTAAAAATACTATATCTTTTCCTTTATACCTTTCAACTAGTTTATTTAATTCTGGAATTTCCATCACACATGGTTTACATTCAACAAACCAGAAATTAATCACAACCACCTTTCCTTTTAACCTCTCTAACGTATAGTTGTTACCTGAAATATCTGTAACTGAAAAAGGAATAGCTGGCTTACCAATCAATTCGCTTTTTTGTGGACTATCATCTCTGAATGACATCATCTGCTTCTTTTCTTCGTCAGATGCTTTTCGTAATAAAAACAATTTGACATCCTTTTTATCATCCACATAAGGAATTGGAATAAACTCTGCAGACATCATCGCTTTCATAAAAGATTCTCCTTCGAGTCTTTTAAAATCCTCTGAATAAACTGGGATTGAAACACCATCTAACATGATGGGCTTACTTGGATCTAAATCATCAGGACCCGCTTTTTTAAGTCCATCTAATAAAGTATTGGTTGAATTATTATTTTTTATTGATGCATTTTCCTGTGCATAGCAAAAATTAAATAGTATCAAAAACAGAATTAAAAGACTTGATTTTTTCATTTTAGGATTGTTAGATTTTATTCAAAGATAATTAGAAAGTACTGAACTAAATGATGAGTAATATTATTGAATTCATCATTAATAACGCATTAATTGCCATCTACATTTTTAATAAAATTAACTACCCCACTCATAAAAACTTTCTGATCATCCCACATTGACAAATGGCTTCCATTCGGACAATAAAGAAATTTCCCATTCTTAACCAATTTACTCTGCTCTTCCATTGCTTTAGGATCCATGGTATCGTACTTCGCTCCTATCATCAATGTTGGTACTGTAATTTCATGTAATCGGCTTTTAACATCCCAATTCGCTAATCGTCCGCTTACACCAAACTCACTCGGACCTTGCATCATCACATAGATAGAACTATTTAAATGTTTCATTGCACGACCCAATGCTTCAGGCCATTCCTTCAAACGACAAATATGTTCGTTATAGAAATTCGGAATCAAGAGCTCCATGTAACGAGGATTGTTATAATCACCTTTGGCTTCAAGCGATTTTATTTCAGCAAATACCTCTGGCTTCATCTGCTTCGCTAATACTTCATCGGCATACTTACCATACTCAGGAACACTTGCCATCATATTGGCTACAATTAATCCTTTTAAATGATGCTGATACTTCAATGCATATTGCATAGCAAGTATTCCGCCCCAGGAATTTCCTAAAACATAAAAATTTGAACTATCCGCATGAATAGCCATACGCACCTGCTCAACCTCTTCTACAAACCGATCGGTTGTCCACAGACTACTATCAGTTGGTTGATCGCTATAATACGAACCCAGCTGATCATATTCGTAAAACTCAAATTCCTCTCGCTGAAAAAATGTTTCAAAGCATTCCATGTACTCATGTGTCATAGCTGGTCCGCCGTGTAATAAGAGAATTTTTATTTTAGGATTATTCCCAAAGCGTTTTGTCCAAACTTTAAATTCACCAACAGGCGTTTTAATCGGAATCATTTTAACTCCCGCCGACTCCACCGAATCATTGTAAGTAAAATAATTTGAAATACTATTTGATGAATTTGTCGAGGGTTGATTGCATGATAAAATAAACATGCAACATGAAATGATAAATACTAAACGCATAATTTATGTTAAATAGGATATGATGAAGATACTAATTTGCAAAACTCCAATGAATGATAATTACAAATTTGTAGTCTTACTCTTGAAATAGTTTATTGTACTTTTCAAAACGATGCTTGTCCATATAAAAAACAATACAATCCCAAATGGAATTGTATAAAACATAAACCAGAATATAGCACCGAAAATACTATTGCCTTCGTTAACCTGCTTATCGGTAATGGCATGTTCGATAGTTCCACCAAGATAACTTATAAAAACAGGCGATAAAGCAATGAAAATTATTATACAGTAACCTACGATTATTTTTATAAAATGTAACGGCTTTGAAATATGGCCATAAATTCTAATTCTATCTGTCCAATGTTGTAAAATAGACTTTGATGGAGGCATAGTGCTTATTGTATTATTTAATTGTAGTTGCGCCCATCTCTAAACCCATCTTTTCATAGACTTGATCATTTGGCTCCCATAATTCAATTTTATTCCCCTCATTATCCATGATGTGTACAAACTTTCCGTATTCAAAAGTTTCAATAGAATCAACCACGTTCACATTTTTATTTTTCAAGTCTTGAACTAACGATTCAATATTCACAACACGAAAATTAATCATAAAGTCTTTAGTAGATGGCTCAAAGTATTTTTTCTTCTCATTAAACGGACTCCATTGCGTAAACCCTTTTTTAGTTGAATCCGCTCCATGATGCCATTCGAAAACAGCACCGTAATCGTTAACATTAAAGCCTAGATTTTCTTTATACCAGTTACGTACCTCCTTCGGATTTTTGCACTTGAAAAATACACCACCAATGCTAGTAACTCTACCCTTGTTACTATCGTTGTTGGAAATCATTCCGTTTAATTGAAATCCAACGAAGAAGGAAAACAACATTAAACCAAATGCAGTAAATTTATTTTTCATAAAATAAGTTTCGTAAATATATTACAATTTCAACTATGAAGGTAAGTCAATATCAATTGCACTTTAATGAAACTTCAAGAAGGAATAATTGAAATTAAAACGTTCCACCAAAACTCACACTAAATGTTCGTGCATTACCTGGTAAAATTCCAGGACCTGGATAACCACCTGAACGGCGTGTGGCATACTTCTCATCAAAAATATTATTCACACTTGCCTTAAAATTATAAGTCTTATTTATCTTAATGGAAATAGAAAAATCAACCACCTGATAACCGTTTAACTTTCCTACAGTAGCGTTCGCATTAGGTAGTTCCGTATTTGCAGCATCGGTATATACACTCGCCACTTTATTCATTTGACAAGTTGCTGATATATTTTCATAATGATATGTCAACCCAAAACGATGAATAAAAGCAGGCACATTTTCCACTTTTTTATTTTCAATTGACTTTAACGGATCATTGGCAATTGATGGATTATCCCATTTAACATAACGTGCATCAATAAAACTGTTGGATGAAAAAACACTAATTGTTCCATACTTTGATTTATCCGCTAGAAGCTTCACTACATCAAGCTCAACAAACGACTCTACACCTTTGCTGACAGAAGTACCAATATTTTTTTTGTAATTCACGCCATTTTGAATAATAGTACCAATGCGATTATCATAATTCAAATAAAATGCACCAACGTCAAATACCAAATAATTTTTCACTTTACCTCTGTAACCAAGATCTGCATTAAATCCAGATGCATCTTTTAAATTGGCATCAATAACCTCTGTAGTTGCTGAAGGTGTTAATTCAGAAAATGTAACAGGTCTGTAAGCCAATGAATAATTACCATAAAATTGTGTATAATCTGTTAGTTGAAGCTCGCTGCCAACACCGTATAAAACAATTGAACGATCTCGAGCATCGCTCTGTAATTGTCCACTGCTACTAGAATTCAAATATCCAATTACTGAGTTATTGATTATTTCATAACGTATTCCTGGAACTATTTTCAGACGCTTAGTTAACTGAAAAATATGCTCAGCAAAAAAAGCATAATTGGTAGTTGTAAAATGGAGAGAACGATCAAATAAATTATTTACCGCATCGAAATTAAAATCCGATTCAGTTGAACCAACTCCTAATTGATTTCGGGTGGTATTACCTTTAAAAACTCTGATACCAGCTGCAAGAATATTCTGATTTTGATTTAGGTCATACTTATAAGAAATCCTAGTTTCCATTCCATAATTCTCATAGCCATCTTTATCAACTTGACGAGGATTATATTGTAGGGTGCTTGGATTAATTGAATCACTTACTGTAATTGCTTTTGTATAACCAACACTATTGCGTTGTGCGATGGTCATAAAACCTTTCACCGATAACTGTAACGCTGGATGAATTGCATAACTAAAATCTACCGACCATAAATTCCATGGTGTGCTCATCCAGTTTCTACTTCTCAATGATTGTTGATGATCTGCTTGATATTGCGCATCTGTTAGTCCGCCTGCTTGCTGACTTTTATAATTCATCTTAGTATAACTCGCACGGATATTTGCTTTATCTGATAATTGATATGATACAGATAAATAACCTGTCCAAGTTAAATAGTCACTATTCTTTCTCCACCCTTCTGCTTGT
Organism: Bacteroidota bacterium; assembly: GCA_947453935.1. Classification (GTDB taxonomy): domain Bacteria; phylum Bacteroidota; class Bacteroidia; order AKYH767-A; family OLB10; genus CAINEC01. Next base: position 7,603 of record CANGJU010000022.1, read on the forward strand.
CGAAAATGAAAAAATCCATAGTAAGAAAACTTCTTTTTTGTTCCTCCAATTGCATTATAAGAATTAAACATCCCGTAACTTCCAACTGTTTGTTGAGTTTCAAAAGTGAATGCCTTTTCTTTATTACCTTCTTTTATTTTATAGTTTAACAATCCACCGAACTGCGGACCATATTGCAACGAGGCTGCCCCTCTTACCACTTCTATTTTTTCAAGCGCTTCAGACGGAGGTGCGTAATAGGCTTCTGGATAACCGAAAGGATCTGAACTCATATCAGAGCCATTCTGACGCGTATTAAATTCCCACGAACGATTAGGACTTAAACCACGTGACGAAATGCTAGTTTGAATTCCTGAACCATCATTTTCCCAAACATGAATACCTGGCACCTTGGCAAAAAGTTGTCGCGCATTATTAACGCTTAAGTCGGCATTGATTTTTGTTACCAGAACAACCTCTGACTTTTTACCAGCGTAAATGATATTATCCTGAACCGATGGCAAACGTGATATGTTATTATCGATTACATACTCCTTAATTTCAATTTCATTAAGATTAAAATTCTTGATGGAATCAACTATCTGAGCATTTACATTTATCGCGAATGTAAATGGTAAAAGAAATAGAAATACGTATGCGCTTTTTTTCATTTTTGTTAAAAGGAGGTGCAAAACTAGTTATTTAGATTAATTCTAAATAGTAGATTGATAAAATAATTCCACTTATTTAATAAAGATTCACATTATCAGTTGAATAAGTTAATTTCCAAAATCAACTTCTAACATGTTTAGCCAGGATTTTTTTGTTTTCATTTTTGGTTGCTGGACTTTTCTTTATTCCCCAATAAACATCTCGTGCGATTTTACCTGTTTCACTAATATCAACAACTGGAAAAGGATAATCGACACCCAGGATTAAATGATACTTCTCCTGATTACTTAAATCCATTTTATATGGCTCATGAATAAACTCTGTTGGAACATCTTTTAATTGAGGTAACCACTTTTTTATAAAAACACCTTCGGGATCATGCTCGATACTTTGCTTTAACGGATTGTAAATTCTTATTGTATTAACCCCTGTTGTACCAGCCTGCATTTGAAATTGCGGAAAATGGATACCGGGTTCATAGTCTAAGAATAACTTAGCTAAATGATAAACTCCATCACGCCAATCCTGCATCAAATGATGACAAAAAAACGAAACTAGCATCGCTCTCATTCGAAAGTTTATCCAACCTGTTTCTTTAAGACAAATCATACATGCATCAACCATCGGATAACCTGTTGTTGCATTTTTCCAGCGTTGAATATATTCTGCGTTTTTAGTAAGGATTAAATCCTCATATACTTTATTCACGCAAGCAAATTCAAACATACATTCTGATTCGAACTTTTGAATAAAGTGACAATGCCAATGCAAACGGGTTAAAAAATTAGTCATTGCAAAGGTGTTAGTATGCTTGTTTTTATAATTTATTACAAACTGATAAACCTGTCGTATACTTAAATTACCCCAACTAATATAGGGCGATAATCGTCCGCAACTAATTCTACTCTCGGTGGGTTTGCTAATATGTCGACTATAATGAACCCCTCTTTCTCGTACAAATGAATTTAAATACTGATATGCAAATTTTTCTCCCGCTGGCTGCATACGAGGGGAATAGTTATTTAATACTCGATGCAATCGATCTGGCAGCAAGAAATTATTTTCGAAATAAACAGGCAACCTATTATTGTAGGAATTTTTAATCAATGGAGAAAACATTACTCTTTTCCATTGCTCATCCCAACCATCTCTGTTTTTAATTGCCCTTACTATTCCATCTCGTTGAAATTCTTTCCATACACAATTGTATTCTTTGAATAATTCCGATAAAAGAATATCACGATGATACGTAATTAACGTTCCGCTTTCCTGATAGCTAAATACGGTACAAACATTAAAAGAATCTAAAAGTCTTCGAAAAACATCGATAGCATTTCCATACAACAACTCTACTTTTTTATCATAGATTGCTAAGGTGTTATTTAACTCTTGTAACGCATGAAATTGAAATTGCAGATGCCTAAGGCTTGTATCCTTATATGCAATCATCTCTGGCTCGAATAAATAGATTATGAAATAAGGAATATCTTCGTTATCAGCCGCCGCCAAAGGAGCATGATCCTGCGAGCGAATATCCCTTTTTATCCAAACAATATTTATTGATGGCTTGCTCATTTACCCCACAATGATGTTTTCTTGCTTGCTTTATTCCAATAAGAAAAGAAAGAAGGATAATAGCCTACTGTATTTTCGAACATCCATTCACGAGAATGCTCAACACCTTTGTAGTGTTTATTGGTTGGATGTTCTTTGAAATGTAAACTTGATGGATTAACCTGTTGAAGTAAATCATCAAAGGAGCCCGTGAATAGCTGAACACCTTCGATATTTTTAGAAAGGTTAATCACAAAATCAATAGTTCTATCACAAACGGGATATTGCTTAAAAAATGCTGGTTCTAATAAAAGAATTCTATTGGCATGAACATCAACATCCCACTTACAATCGAGATTATAAAAATTATAAATGTAAGTTGAAAGGTCTTTGTTAATTTTTAATTCAGTTTGATGAGGCAATTGTGTTTCAAGAATTAATTCGATGTTGTCATCAAATGAAGAAGACAAATCAAGTACGGCTAACTCTTCGTAACTCTTATCAAGCAAAGATCCTCTTTGATTTGTATTACAGTATTTATTAATATTCTCCTGATTAGCATAATACTTTTTACTACTAAACGCTCCGGCAACCCATTGCCAGCTGAGGGCATTACTTGCCCAATCGGCATCGAGTAAATGATAATACATCCATTGCGCGGGTAATCGCCAGTGACTCTTTGCGATATTACATGCCAAGCTTGCCACATACATGCGCGCATGATTATGCATATAACCGGTTTGATATAAATCGTTAATACATTTATCGATTGCTGCTATTCCCGTTGTAGCGTCGACTATTTTTTTCGGCATTAAAAAATGATTGTAAACTTGTTTGTTTTTTACGTCTTCATTTATCTCATCACCTAAGGCAATCCAAACTTGCTGAAAATAATCACGCCACGCCAGTTCTTTTAAAAACGATTCGATTTCTGATGGATGATAACCCTTTGCTAAAATAGTTTTTGCAATCTGTCGCGTTGATATAACACCTCGAGAAATATAAGGGGACAAATAAGTAACATCTCCATTTAAATAATTTCTTGTCTTACCATACTTAACTGGATCAATGTTTTCAATTCGATGTTGTATGGACTTATAATCAGTTTCAAAAATCATAAAGTATATTTGATTTCTGATTAACAATAAAAGAAGGCATTTAGTTAAGCGGTTTCAGCTTTCTTTTTGAATAAGTGTACAGAAATAACATGAGGTAAACTCATACAAGCTATGAATATAAAAAAGATTCCCCACCGGTTATAATCGCTAGAAATATGTAGCATCGGCCAAACAAAAAAGAAAAGAGCTAAAACAAGCCATAATTAAAGGACTCATCAAATTAAAACGTATGCCTAACTCACCGGGTATCCATTCAGGTCCGAATTTATTTACAAAACCTTTTGAAGCTAATGCTATGGCAAGCACAAAAACAAAAACAAAAATCGAGATTAAGCCGATTAAAAAATAAATCATATCACTTATTACCTTTTATCCTTTATAAAGCGCTGTAATAATTCGCTTACTGATGTCCAATGAATACCTGCATAACGATCATTACTGAGTACCTCTATTTTTGATCGCTCATCAATCATATTATGCATGTATTGCATTCCTTGCCATGCGGGATAAAGTTCTTTTTCTCCGGGAGAAAACAACCTCGCTATTCTAATAAAAAACCCTAATAAGCCTTGTCCACCTATTCTTATCAGACGATATTTATATCCTATAATTTGAGAAATAACACTGCGGACTTCTCGCGGACTTATCATATCGCCAGCGATGCGTAAATAACGAGGACTATTATCATCCAAAGCAACATTCGCTGTAAACTCAGCTGTATTATCCATTGTAGTGAATCCCCATTTATAATCTGCATTCCCCCAATAAATGACAATCTTCTTATTAAAAACGATCATTGGCATTTCATCTAATAACAACTCCATAAATGCACCATTAAAAATGGAAGTTGATGCAATGGGGCATTTATCGAGGTAAGTATGAAACTCACGACGCAAATCTAAATTTCTATTTTCTCCATTGGAAAACTTTGTAAAGTCTAATGAATAATCAGAAGGAATAAAACGAGGTACACCAGAAGCAACAGCCGCATCTAGCAAAACCTTTTGCGAATCAATTACCACATCACGCAATCCTGCTAATACAGAAACGATACAAGTAACACCATTGCAATGCGATTTAATTTCGTTAATTGTCCACTGATCAACTTTGCAAATTTCAACACCCAACTTTTCTAATAGTTTAATTTTATCAGATTGGCTATTCGTACGGACCAATGCACGCACAGTAATATTTTTAGATACTAACGCTTTCGCTATTCTTAAACCTAAATTACCAGTTGCTCCTGCAACCAAAATTATTTTTTTCATGTATTTGAATTATTCAATAGATTTCAATGGAATAATATTAAATTGAAATCTTAAAATATAAGCTCCTACAAACTTATTTTAAAAAATTGAACTTTTTCTTGACAAAGTAAACTTTTATTCTAATGAAATATCAATTTCAAATATCAAATTATAATGCATGATTTTAAGCTGTATTTCCAGTAATAAATATCACTAAACAGAATGACTCACATCATTCCAAACTTGATACGTCTCCTCCTACTTTTATATTGACAATTAGTTTTAATGTTTAACCATTTAATTTTTTAAAAATGACAGTCTTATTAAAAAACAAAAGAAACGGAAGCTCACTACCTACAATGGTAGATAACTTCTTCAATGCGGACAATTTTTTCGCATCATCAATTTTGAATAATGGTCTTTTAGACCTTGGCGGAACGGTTTATATACCCGAGGCCAACATTATTGAGAACGGAAAAAACTACAAAATTGAACTAGCAGCTCCAGGATTAGAACGTAAAGATTTTAAAGTGGAAGTCAAAGACAACATTTTAAAAATCAGTGCGGAAAAAGAAGATGAATATGAGGAAGAAAAAAATGATGAGAAGAAATATTTCTGCAGAAAGGAATTTTCTTACAATTCATTTACTCGATCTTTTACTTTGCCTGAAAACCTTATCACCGATAAGATTGATGCAAAATACGAGAATGGTATTCTTCATTTAACGCTTCCAAAAAAGGAAGTAAGTGTTTCAAAACCGGCTAAGCAAATTAAAGTTGTTTAAGTAGTTTTGAAAACAAAAAGCCCTGTGGTAATTTACTACGGGGCTTTTTTTATTTAACTATAATTCATCATCGTCCAAATCTTCTACTTCGGTTACATCAGGCAAACTCAATTTCGGATCTGTTTCAATGGCAGTTTCAACGTTTCTTAATTTACGCTGAATCGCTTTTGTACGTTTTCCCATTACATCATCAAGTTGATCCAATCCACTCTGAATATTTTTCTGCGCTTTCTGCATCAAGCCACCAAAATTGTCGAATTCTTTTTTCACCTCCGCAAGTACTTTCCATACTTCACTACTTCTTTTCTGAATAGCTAATGTTCTAAATCCGAGTTGTAAACTATTTAAAATCGCTGCTAATGTTGTAGGACCAGTAACAACAATTTTATAATCACGCATGAGTTCTTCCATCAAACTTGCTTTTCGAACGACCTCAGCAAAAATGCCTTCGAATGGCAGGAACATGACTCCAAATTCGGTTGTGTGTGGCGGATCAATATACTTTGATGAAATATCTTTTGCCATTTTACGAATAGTACTTTCAAGATTTTTCTGAGCGGTTTCAATTAATGCCATATCGCCATCGTCATACGCATTTTGCAATTGCTCGTACACATCCTTCGGAAACTTCGCATCAATTGGCAACCATACTTGAGTATTATTATCATCACGACCAGGTAGTTTAATTGCAAACTCTACTAAATCGTTGCTACCAGCTTTCGTTTTTACATTCGCTTCATATTGATCAGGTGCTAAAATTTGTTCGAGCAACATCGCTAATTGCACCTCCCCAATTCCACCTCTTAACTTTACATTACTTAATACTTTTTTAAGTCCACCAACATCTTGCGCCAACGTTTGCATTTCACCTAATCCTTTTTGCACTTCAATAAGCTGCTTACCTACTGTATCGAAACTCTGACCTAATCGCTCGCTTAATGTTTTTTCTAATTTCTCTTCTACTGTTGTTCTGATGCTTTCTAGTTTTTTCTCTGTGGCTTCAACTAACTTCGCCTGGCGACCTTCCAGATCTGTAAACTTCTGTCGCAATGATTCATTAAACAATTGAATATTTTTCTCTAATGTTTCGATATTTTGTTTGCTTAATAACTGAAGTGCCTGTGTCATTTCATTTCTAAATTCCTGAATCGCTTTTTGTAATTCCTGGCGATTAGTGGTAGCAATACCAGCACTCTCTTCACGGTTAATACGAAAATCATCTTTAAGCGCACGCTCAATAGTGATGAGTCCACCTTGCAATTCATTTATTTTCTTTTCCAGCTCCGCGAAATTAGTGTTATCATTTTTGCTTCTTCCTACAAAAATCATCACAATAACTATCAACAACAACGCGACAATCGCGAATAATAAAATTGTTTCCATTAATTAAAATTAAATTATTTATTTTCCTAAATTAAACAAATATGATAGATTTAAAAGGGAGGTTAAAAAATTTATAGGTGTTGAAATCAAATAGTTTAAACACCTCTATTAATAAACCAAGTGAATTTACGCGAAGAATAAAAAATATTTTAATTACCTTGATAAAATCCTAAATGAATTGCTTCTTCAAGTACTGAAAGAGAAATATCTTTTAATGACTTAAACTTTATGCAATATCCAGTCACCGATGCTTTACCAATACGGTCTGCATATTTTTCTAATAATAAATTCTTATCGGGCAACCCCATAATATAAACCGAAATCCCCGTTGTATTAGCACTTAAACCTATGCGATAAAATTCTTTTATTGATCCATCAGCATAGTGAATGGTAGATTGTCCGTAGCCAATATTCGGATTAGCAACTATTTTACCTTCTTCATTTTTTCCATCCAGAAACCATAGTTTACAATTGGGGCTTTGTGATAAAATAACATTATGCAATTTGAGCAAATCATTTCGTTTTGCTTCCGACTGACTTTCTATATAAGTGGCTATTTGCTTGATAATGCTCATTATATCAACATTTTATTAAGCATGTATTTTTAAATTAATAATTATGGATGGCATTTTTATTTATCTAAGCAAACAAACAGCTGTTTCAGAAGGTCAAAATTTAAATTTTTACCTTAGCTCTCTCTCTTAAAATCACCTCTTGAAAAATACTTTTCTATAAAACAATACATTAAAATAAAAAAATACCTACTACCCATTTCTTTGATTTTCAAATTTGATATGCCATGTTTTCTATTTCGCCATGAGTTGGGAACAACAGCAAAGCTATATCCTCTAATGATTGATTTTAAGGGCAGTTCAATTGTTAAATTAAAGTGTGGAGACAAAAAAGGTCTAATACCTTGAATAACTTCTTTTTTATATAATTTAAAAGCATTAGTTGTGTCATTATATTTCACGTTCATTACAATTCGAATTATAAAATTTGCAAGACGATTAACAACTTTTTTTAAAATCGGATAATCTATAACGACCCCACCATTTGACCATCGATTTCCAAAAACACAATCAACATTTCTTTCAATCATTGTAGAATAATATTTGATCAAATCATAAGGGGAGTCCGACAGGTCAGCCATCATGATAGCCACACAATCTCCAGTAAACCTATCCAAGCCATATCTTACAGCGTAACCAAATCCATTGGGTCCAGAATTATTAAAGTATTTAAATGTTTCTGGGTATTTGGAAGAAAGACTTTTTAACACCTCCTCAGTTTGGTCTTTTGAATTATCATTAATAACTACTACTTCATGATCAATTTTTATTTTTGATAAAGTTTCTTCGATAGCATCAATAACTTCCATAATTGATTTCTCTTCATTGTAAGCAGGTATAACAATACTTAACTTCATAACCAATATTTGCCTTTTTTTCTAAATATTAACAATTCAACCACGTTTCATCAAATTACTATTGATAAATAAATGTACCTACGACCTTTTCTTAATATTATTAAACATCTCAGATAGCGTCATTTCTAAATCATATTTGTATTCCCAATTTGGATAATGATTTTTGAACTTTGAAACATCACTAATATACCATATGTGATCACCAATTCTATTATCACTAGCATAAGTGATATTCATACCATTTCCTGTTAAATTTTCACAGATCTTAATAGCTTCAAGCATACTGCAGTTAGAATGACGGCCTCCTCCCGCATTATAAACCTCACCAGATCTTGGATTTCTATAAAAATGCCAAAACATATTAACCAAATCATAGCTATGGATATTATCTCTAACTTGCTTTCCCTTATAACCAAATATGGTATATGAATCTTTTAAAATTGCACATTTCATTAAATATGATAAAAAACCATGAAGTTGAGCACCAGAATGATTGGGCCCTGTTAAACATCCACCACGAAACACTCCCGTATTCATATTAAAATATCTTCCATATTCTTGAACCATTATGTCGGCGGCTACTTTACTAGCACCAAAAACTGAATGCTTACTTCCATCAATCGACATTGTTTCATCAATACCATTTTCAAAATAAAAATGGTTTTTATCTATTTCCCATCTTGTATCAAGCTCAACCAAAGGTAAAAGATTTGGTAAATCACCATATACTTTATTGGTAGATGTAAATACAAATACCGATTTTGGACAATTTAAACGTGTCAATTCCAATAAATTTAAAGTACCCGTAGCATTAACTGAAAAGTCTGTTAAAGGCTCTTTGGCTGCCCAATCATGACTAGGCTGAGCAGCGGTATGAATTACCAAATCAATATCATTCCCATATTTTAAAAATATTTTCTCTAAATCAGAATAAGATCTTATATCAATATTATAATGCTCAAAGTTAGAAAACTCCTTTAAGAGTTCATTGGTATTCCAATCTGTTGAAGCATTTACACCAAAAAAATAACTTCTTAAATTGTTATCTATTCCAATAACTTTTTCAAATTTATCTGCAAAAAACCTAACAGATTCACTACCTATAAGTCCAGAAGATCCAGTAATAATGCATATTTTACTCATGAGATTATATAATTTTTTTTAACAAATCAAAGTTAGAATTTGAAAACCAAAAATTGATTGACCAATCAGGACAAACAACAATAGGAGGAATTAAAAATGAAAAAACTAAACAAACTAATAAAATCGTTTGCAATTCAAACTGTGATATTTTACGATGCAAATAATTTAAACAAACAAATACAATTGGGAACAAGCATGTGCCAACTCTCGATATATCAGTAACACATCCTGATAATAAGATAAAAACAAGAGCCGAAACAACAAAAAAATAAAAAATAATATAATCATTTCCTTTTACCGTAAGTATAATTGCCAAAATAACCATAATCCAAAATCCCTCAAGAAAAGTTAATACACCAAAAGGAAAATAGAATCCAGTCTTAGAAAACATCATAAGATTGGCGCCTGTTGAGGGTGTATGCATATTAAAATTTACTGATAGAAATAAACGCAACATCAAATATAACAAAATAGATGCTAATACAGATAAACATTTTGAATTTATTTTCAATGAATTGAAAGAAGTGAATCTTATTTTATAATCATTACAAAGATGAAAAAAACCAACTAAAAACAAAGCCAAAAAACATCTTTCATCATTCCATGCTGCACAAGAAGAAAATAAAATTATAAGTGTATTTGAATTAGCATAAAGTGATAAAAGAATAAAAAAATAAGAAAAAGTATCCAAATGAACTGTAACAGGATCCATATAAGCTGCTCTACCCAAAAATAAAAATGCAAATCCAATTATAATAAATGTAGACTGAACAATATCAGAGCTTATTTAAAAACTTAATTTATAAGAGAGATATAAAATCGAAAAACCCAATATTGAATCGATAATCATTATGCCTTTAGGATCAAAACTAAATAACTTCATTAGTATTGTTACTTTTAAACAAAAAACCTTCTTGGCATAACCGGAATATGGATCTAAAAAAACTAAACCATTTGTCAAATCATTTGATTTTTAAATTAGCAATCTCCATGAATCGCCATTAGGATCAAATTAATGAAACATTGACCTAGAAAAAATCCAACTAATAATCAAAACAATAGTTGATTTAATACATGGGTGGTTTTTACTATCCCCTTTTTTACTTATATTATAATATAATGTATTTAGTATTAATTCTAAGTTCATAATCAATTGCTTAAAATATAAAGAAAAACAATATTCAATTTGTTGTTTTTTTTATTTAAAAATCAATGATTTAATAAATACAATCCAAATTTTCTCACGGCAGAAATGGAATTATAAAAAACAGAATACATTTCCCAATCAGGACAAATAAAAACCTGAGGAATTAATAACGAAAATACGAATGATATTAAAAGCAAAACTCGCATTTCAAAAATAGGGAGTCTGGACTTTAAATACCCAATAGCAACAAACAAAATTGGCACAACATAGCTACCACTTCTTGTTATATCAGTTACACTACCAGCAACCACCACAAATAATATTAAACATATAAGCAATGAAACAATAAATACTATATCTCTATTATAAAATGAAATTGTTAAACTCACAATAATAAGTAGCCAATATCCCTCAAGAAATGACAACATACCTATTGGCATATAAGTACAGGTCCTACTCCACATAGATATATTTGCACCATCAGAGGGTGTGTGCATATTAAATTTCCATGAAAGAAAAACCCTTAAAATGATATAAGTAAAAATTGAAGATAATATACCTATGCATTGGGGACTTAACCTTAAAGATAAACTATTAACTTTTTCAAAATTACGTTTTGAAAAAAAATGAAATAAAAAGACAATTCCCAGTGCGAGGAATCCCCTTTCATCATTCCAAGCAGCCATACTTGAAAAAATAAAAATTAAAAACAAATTATTATTATACATTGCTAATAATAAAAAAAAATAGGAAAACGCATCAAAAAAAGTATAATTCACGTCAAAAAAAGCAACTCGGCCAAAATAGGTAAATGCTATTCCCGATGTAAATAATACAGCTTGAACTTTATCGATCACAATACGATTAGACAATTCGAAGCAAAGTACGAGTATTAAATAGCCAATAATACTTTGTATGAATAATACAGAATAAACATTCAAGCTAAATAAACGAATCAAAACTGGTACGGTTAGTCTGAAAACTTTTTTAGCATGTCCCCAGAAGGGTTCAATATGTGTTAAAGAGTTTGTTAAATCCCGTGATTTAAGAAATACTGTTTGCCATGTCACATAATCATGAATTAAAGTTGGCCACTTTGGAAAAACTAAAATCCAACTTATAGTCATTAATAAAAATGCAAGCTTAAAAGAAAAATAATTGCTTTTGGCTTTATTTTCTATTCCACTAAAAAATGAATCAATTAACTCTTTTAGAATCATGATAAGATGTTTTTAAGTTTTGACTCGTTCTTACAAATCCACAAATACACGTCAGTGAAAACATCATTTGAAGTTTTTTTGGGATACCATCCTATTTCGTTCTTGATTTTTGTATTATCTGTAATAAATACTTTTAAATCGGCAGGCCTATTACTATTTTCGCCTACAACATTAATTTTATTACCACTGATATTCTCACATAATTCTGTCATTTGCCTAAGAGAAAGACTGTTTTCTAATCCCCCTCCAGCATTATAAATTTTCCCATTAAATTTATCAAAATCATGAATTTGAAGGTCTATTAAATTCATCAAATCATTTATGTGTAATATATCCCTTACTTGCTTACCTAATCCTCCATAGCCAATATATTTTAAAGATTGCTTCCAAAAATGTTTTGCCATCCATAAAGTAACTACCCCTTGGTCTGTTTTCCCCATTTGACGTGGACCTGCAATTACGCCGAACCTAGTAATAGTTGCTTGTAATTGATAAAACTTGATATACTCCTGAATGAATAACTCAGATGCATATTTAGTAACCCCATAAAACGATCTGGCTCCTTGCATATTTAATGCTTCAGAAACACCTAATCGTGAGATCCCCGTTTCATTTTGATGTTCACTAAAATTATATCTGTCTTGCTCTTCAATAAAATTCGAATTTTCAATTTTATCAAATGGATAAACTCTGCTTGTTGAAAGAAATATAAGTTTAGCATTATTTTTCAAACAATTTTTAATACAATTCAAGGAACCTAAAAAGTTATTGTTTACCACATAATCAGGATTGGAATCCAATCCTGCTAACACGGAAGGCTCTGCTGATGCTTCAACTAAAACATCATAATCACCTATTATTTCAAAATCTTCTATATTCCTAATATCTCCATGCAAAAATTTAATGTTATTATCTTTTAGGTCTAATAAGTTGAGTTCTGAACCTCGTCTTTTTAAATTATCAAAAGCAATTATCTCGTACTCTGGATATGTATTTTTTAAAAAAATACATAATGACGTACCCACAAACCCAGCACCTCCGGTAATCAAAATTCTCATAATAATGAATATTAAAATTTAATCCAAAATAAACAATTATTTTAAAATCGATTTTATGCCTTTGAATTAAATTAAGGCTTAATTATTAATTATTCTTCAGCTTACGCAAACTTCTGCGCATCTGCTAAAAACTTGGCTAAACCAGAATCTGTCAATGGGTGTTTTAACAAGTCTAATATTGGTTGCAATGGAGTTGTAACTACATCAGCACCTAATTCTGCGCATTTAATGATATGCATGGTGTGACGAACAGATGCAGCTAATACTTGCGTCTCATATCCATACTCGCGATAAATATGTACGATCTGATCAATTAACTCTAGGCCATCAAATGAAATATCGTCTAAACGACCAATGAACGGTGACACATACGTTGCACCTGCTTTTGCTGCTAACAAAGCTTGCCCTGCTGAAAACACGAGCGTGCAATTCGTTTTGATCCCTTTATTAGTAAAGTAACGGATTGCCTTAACGCCATCTTTAATCATAGGAATCTTCACTACAATCTGAGGATGTAATTCAGCTAGCTCCTCTCCTTCGCGAATCATACCAGCAAAATCAGTTGAAATCACCTCTGCACTTACATCACCACCTTTTGCAATCTCACAGATATCAATATAATGTTTTAATACCGCATCTTTTCCTTTAATGCCTTCCTTAGCCATTAACGATGGATTGGTAGTTACTCCGTCTAATACACCTAAATCATAGGCTTCACGGATTTGATCAAGATTTGCTGTGTCGATAAAGAATTTCATAGGGTGATTTTTTTGCTAAATTAAACAATGCCCTTATTCCTTTTTCATTCTTGATGACAATGTTAAAAATTGATTACTGCTTGATTTATTATCCACTACTAATCAGAGTTTTAGAGTTAGCAATTGAAAATATTTAACAATTTATTCAAGTTCGTTTTTATGACTGACCTTAAATTTCTACTTTTGCCTCGGGGTAAGTCTTATACGACCAGCTCCCTCGAACCTCCCCAGGACCGGAAGGTAGCAAGGATAAGTGGTTGAGCGGTGCGATGTAAGTAGCTTGCCCCATTTTTTATTAAAAAAGGGGTGTTTTTAACTCTGTAATTTTCCCTATTTCTACTTGGTTAATTCCATTAAATTTGTATCGATGAACGAAAACAAACCTTCGCCCTTTACCCATTTATTTAACTACGGAGCGATCTGCGGCCTCGTCATGTTTGTAATAACATTTTTACTTTGGATTTTAAATATCTTTCCACTCGGAACAGCTTCTTTTTATTTCTCTTGGATTCCATTGGTTTTTATGTTTGTCGCAACGAAAGCCCTACGTGATAATTATTTCAAAGGCACAATCCATTATTGGGGAGCCTTTAAAGCACAAATGCTGGTTATTTCCAGCTATGGAGTATTGCAAGTTTTACTGGTTTATATCTTCGGAAAGCTTATTTACACCGATTTAGTGAGCGACTATATTCAAACCTATCTGCACGAATTAGAGATGACAAAAAAAGAAATGTATCAAGTTTTGGGAAGCGGCTACGAAAGTTATGAAGACCGAATGATTGAAGAAATCAGCAAATCAACTTTATCATCTATCTTATTCAAAGAGTACTTTAACAAACTAGCAGGAGGTGCATTTTTCGCTCTTCTTTTATCCTTTAAATTAAAACGAATTAATCCTGTATCTCATGTCGAAAGCAAGTCTTGATTTATCGGTTATTATTCCTCTCTATAACGAGGATGAATCGCTACCCGAATTAGCCGCTTGGATTGAAAAGGTTGTAATTGCTTATAACTATAAGTATGAAGTAATTTTTGTTGATGACGGCAGTAAGGATAAATCGTGGGAAGTTGTTACGCAATTAGCAAACAATAACACCAATTTTAAAGGAATTCGTTTTAACCGCAATTACGGTAAGTCGGCAGCGTTACAAAAAGGCTTTGAAGCTGCTTCGGGTAGAGTGGTTATCACTATGGATGCCGATCTTCAAGATAGTCCTGATGAAATTCCATCACTTTACAATATGATTGTACACGATGGATACGACTTAGTTTCTGGATGGAAACAAAAACGCTACGACCCTATATCGAAAACTATTCCTACTAAATTATTCAATTACGCTACTCGTAAAATGTCGGGAATAAATAATCTGCACGACTTTAACTGTGGACTAAAAGCATATAGTTACAATGTAATAAAAAGCATTGAAGTATATGGTGAGATGCATCGCTATATTCCTGTGATTGCAAAGTGGGCAGGGTTTTCAAAGATTACAGAAAAAGCAGTTGAGCACAGAGCAAGAAAATATGGCGTAACGAAATTCGGATTAGAGCGCTTTGTGAATGGATTCCTTGATTTATTATCCATCATGTTTGTCTCTCGTTTTGGTAAACGTCCAATGCATTTCTTCGGATTAGTAGGAACGCTAATGTTCTTAGCTGGATTTGTATTATCTGTTTATCTAGGAGTATCAAAGTTATATGCAGTTAGCATGAACTTACCCGCTCGCCTATTAACTGAACGTCCTTCGTTTTATATTTCACTTACATGCATGGTTATCGGTACTCAATTGTTCTTGGCTGGATTTATCAGCGAATTAATCGGACGAAATAGCACCGAACGAAATACGTATTTAATTCAAAGTACCGCTAATTTATAATTTCGTATAGGCGGACTGTTATGAATTCGAAAAAAATCATCATCGTAGGTCCAGCTCACCCTTTCAGAGGTGGAATTGCAGCGTTTGATGAACGCATGGCGGTCGATTTACAACAGCTTGGACATTCAGTTGAAATAGTCAATTTCACTACGCAGTACCCCGGATTTTTATTCCCAGGAAAAACACAATTCACCAACGACCCTGCTCCAGCTAACTTAAAAATCACACGATTATTAAGTTCTATTAATCCGTTTTCATGGATAACAACA
>CANGJU010000023.1 GCA_947453935.1 Bacteroidota bacterium
AGTTAGATAGTTATAGCAATACTAGTATCACACAAGATCGTTTGGAGCGTTGCCTGGGAATGCCTATCAGCGGACTAAAAGACAAAACAGTATTAGAGGTAGGAGCTGGTGCCGGTCGCTTTACTGAGCTACTAGTAAAAGGTGGCGGATTGATTCACTCAATCGACCTAAGCGTGGCTGTTGATGTAAACAAAGAGAATATTGGAAATGCTCCTAACTATCAAATTGCTCAGGCAAGTGTATATGATATTCCATATGCAGATAACTTATTCGATTATGTAGTTTGCTTGGGCGTAATTCAACATACACCAGACCCTGAAAAAACAATCAAGTGTTTATTTGAAAAAGTAAAACCAGGTGGTGTATTAGTAATTGATCATTATATCTGGAGAATTGGATATTACTCTACCTTAACGCCAATCTTCAGAGCTATCTTAAAAGAAATGAAGCCTGAAAAATCGCAGCGCATTGTAAATAGTTTGGTCGATTTCTTTTTCCCCATTCACTGGAAATTCCAAGATCGCGGAATTATCAATTGGCTAGTACATCGTATTTCTCCATTGATTGTTTACATCCGTGAATTTCCTGAGCAAGACCGTCAGTTTCATTACGAATGGAGTAAGCTAGATACCTATGATCAGTTAACAGATTACTACAAACATCTGCGCAGCATGGATGATATCCGTAAAACACTAGAAGGTTTAAACGGAAAAAACATCTGGATGAATAAAGGTGGGAATGGAGTTGAAGCGAGATGTTCTAAATAGTCCTTAAATTAAAAATCACAATTCAAGAATAAATTAATTATCAAATGAGCAATTCTAATAACCCCTCCTATTCTGATGTATCAAAATATTACGACTCTGAATGGGCCAAATTAGAAAAAGAGAAATTGACTGGAATTAACAGTCGCCACCGATATATTATGAAATACCTTATTGAGAATGGAATGAAATCCAATCATTCTGTTCTTGAAATTGGTTGTGGAATTGGAACATTATCTTCATTTATTTGCTCTAAACTAAAAAAAGGGAAATTGACTGGAGTTGATATTAGTCCTGAAACAATAGAACAAAATAAAATCAGATACAAACATTTGAATAATGTGGAATTTATTGTCTCTGATATGACAGACTTTTCAATTGATGAGAAATACGATATCATCATTCTGCCTGATGTATTAGAGCATATCCCAATCGAAGCGCACGATAATATTTTCAAAACAATCAAAAGCTTGATTAAACCAGATGGATTTATTTTTATTAATATTCCAAACCCATATGCTTTAGAGTATCTACATGTGCATCATAAAGAGTTACTTCAGATTATTGATCAGCCTATTTACACAAACATACTTTTAAACACTGTTTACAAATACGATTTCTATATTGATAATTTAAAAACCTACGCTGTATTTTACGAGGAACCAGATTATCAAATGATGGTTTTAAAACCAAGAAAAGCATTCGAATCCATGACGGTAAAACCTAAGTTCAATGTTCTTTTGAATAGTCTGAAATTAAGAATTGCTGATTTGTTGAAATAACAAAATGACCAACGGACTAATCCTTTATTTCCATACTGGAAGTTCTTCTTTTGTAAGTAAGGATATTGATATTCTATCTAAGTCAGGTCGAGTAAAAGTTTTTTCTTTTCATAGTGATAAAAAATGGAAAACTCCTTTTTTACTGATTAAGCAAAAGCTTTTTATTTTGAGATATCTGTTCTCAACCAAATTATATGTCGCACAGTTTGCTGGTTATCATGGTTACTTACCAGGATTATTTGCTCGCCTAACAGGAAAAAACTTTTTAGTTGTTGCTGGTGGTACTGACTGTGTTTCCTTTCCAGCTATTGGATATGGGAATTTTAATAAGAAGCTTCTTGGATTGTTTACTAAACTATCTTTTCGTTTAGCCACACACGTTAGTCCGAAGCACCAAACGCTTATAGAATACAATTACCAATACGACAATAACATTCCTGCTCATCAAGGTATAAAAGCCTTTGTAAATAATTACAAAACTCCCACTACTGTCATTACGAATGGCTATGATGACAAATCATTCTTTTGCTCGTCGGATAAAAAGAAAAACTCTTTTATAACGGTAACAGGTGGATTAGAATTCTCCTTTCAGCAACAACTAAAAGGGATCGATTTAATTCTAAAAGTCGCAGCTAAATTTCCTGATTGTGAATTTACAATTGTAGGTGTACCAGCTACGCTTCAATTAGCCATTACTTCTACCAATGTAAAGACAATTCCTCCGACAAAAAACAATGAGCTTCAAAAGTTGTATAGTAAGCATCAATTTTATTTGCAGCTTTCTATGGCAGAAGGATTTCCGAATGCTTTATGTGAAGCTATGTTGTGTGAATGTGTCCCAATTGTTTCAGATGTTTTTTCCATGCCTGAGATAATTGAATCATCAGGATTTATTTTAAAAGAAAGGAATCTTGATCTACTAAAAGAATTAATTCAATCAGCCATCTCAACAGACCAACAAGAATTAATTTCAAAAGGTAAATTAGCAAGAGGAATTATAAGTGAAAGGTATCCAATCAGCAGAAGAGAAAAAGAATTTACTCAATTAGTTCTCGCACTTACCTCATAAGCGTAATAAAAAAAGAATAAGGATTGTCTCCTTGTAGTGTTACTACATAAACACCTTCTGGCAATTCATAACCATTCAATTTTCCATCCCACTTTTCATAGATGTATTTTGTACTAAATATCAACTGTCCCCAGCGGCTATAAACTGAATAACCCATATAGTTACAAAGACCGGCACCTTTTAGTTCAAAAGTATCATTAACAGCATCCTCATTAGGAGTAAAGCAATTTGGTAAATATTGCAAACCTTGACTATACTCATTCACTTCAACTATTGTTTTGATAGTATCAGTACATACATCATTAGGATTAACAATTACATTTACTGAATAAATTCCCAAATTATTGTAATGATGTGTATAATTTGAATTTTGCAGAATTGTACCATCACCAAAATCCCAAATAGAATTTGAAGAAAGCAAATCTGGTATAAATTGAAACGTAAACTTACCGGAACAACTATCTAATGTTGATATTACTTGAATAACAGGCGCAGTTTGTACATTTATAGAGCTAGTTAGTGTATCGTTACATCCTGAACTATTTTGTACAATTAATGAAACTAAATAAACCCCATCGTTGCTATATTGATAAAGCGGTGCTGTTGCTGTAGTACTATCACCATTTCCGAAATACCATATTGCTGATTGATAGTTAGAGGATGTGTTTATAAACTGAACAGGATTACTACACAAATTAGTTGTTGAAAATTGAGCAATTGGCAAACTATCGAATTGTATATTTTGAATTAGTGTGTCACTACATCCACCACCGATCGCAATTAATTCTATTTGAAAACTATCTAATGAATCAACTGTAATATAAAAAGCCTGACCATTGTTTTGACTTTGTAGGCCTGCAATTGTCCAATTATAGTTTGTATTGTAAACTGATTGAGTTGGCTGAATAAGCAGTTGATGCGTACAAGGAGTTACTGTAGTAGTAAAGTCGGCAAAAGGCAAATTTGAAATAATAGTTTTACTCAACGTATCCGAACAAGTACCGCCATTAGAAGAAATTAACGAGACTACAATTGAATCAACGCTACCTAAATTAAAATTTACAGAATCTGCAATCGAACTACCAAATGAACCTAAATTCCATAGATAGTTTATAGCACTTGAATCTGCAGTTATGGTTACTTCACGATTGCAATCAATACTATATGAAAACGCTGCAGTTGGTGATGCAAGCACCTCTATATTAAGATAAGTAACATCTACACTAATACAATTATCTACCGTTAAGGTAACCGTATAATTTCCGGGAGTGCTATAATTATGAATAGGCTGAAACAAAGTTGAAGTTGTATTATCTCCAAAATCCCATAAATAATTTTGACCATTAGTGGAATTATTTTGAAAAAGAATATTTGTCCCAAAGCAGACAATAGTATCAGCTATAAACTGTGAAATTGGAGGTACAGTATATGCTTGAAATTTTAACACAAAAAAATCACTGCCTCCATTATGTGTTTTATCATATGCATTAAATGAAGTAGGAAAATTTGTTGATTTTGTAGCACCTGCTATTATAATGTTTGAACCATCTAATAGAATATTATTTCCAACATCATCATTTTGTCCTCCGAAATAAGAAGAATTAACTACAGTGCTAAAAGTCGAATCAAGCTTTACATAAAATGCGTCTTTCAAACCACTATTGTTTGGATAAAAAGAGCATGGCTGCGGAATTAATCCATTTTGAAAAATCCCTGTTATAATAGGCTCGTTATTATCACAAACTATCCCCCACCCTTCATCATCTCCAGTAGATCCAAAATAAGTTGAATTTAAAAGAGAAACACCCGTACTACTTAACTTATAAATAAAGGCATCATATAGTCCACCACCATAATTATTCTGGACACATCCAATTGTAGTTGGGAAGTTATTACCATTCGTATATCCAGCTACATAAATATTTCCACTATTATCTAACTCCATAGAATTCCATGCCCAATCATCGCCACTTGATCCAATATAGGTACAAAATATAATCTGACTTAAACTAGAGTTCATCTTTGCACAATAAGTGTCCCAGACACCTCCATTATAAGTTTGATCGTAACTACCGGAACTAACAGGCATACTTCCGCTTGTAAAACCCATAATACAAATATTTCCTGCTGCATCTACTTTAACTGCGTGACAATGATCATCACCACTTCCACCTAGCATAGTTGTAGAAAGCAAGCTTGATAAATTCTGATTTATTTTTCCAATAAAAACATCCCATGGACCACCGCCATAAAAATTCTGAAACCCTGTTCCTGTAGAAATAAAAGTTCCTTTTGTTTGACCTACAAAAACAATATCGTAGTTATTATCAAAACAAATGGATGCAATTAAATCTTGCTGACTATTTCCTACTAAAGTTGAACTTATCAATAAATTACCAGAATTATTTAACCTAACCACAAACCCATCATATGCACCGCCACCATAACTAGTTTGAAAAGCACCGTTAGTTGTAGGAAAAAAATTACCAGCTGTGGTGCCACCCACATAAATCTCATTGGTTATCGGATTCACTAAAGTTGTATAACCTGCATCTAAACTAGCCCCACCAATATAAGTTCCAAACAGTAGAATGTTCCCAGTTGCATTCAATTTAAAAACAACACAATCAATATTCCCTGCTGAACTTGTTTGATAACTACCAGCGGTGGTTGGAAAATTTACGCTTAGTGTGCGCCCTGTGACAACAATATTTCCTGCATTATCTTTTGAAATGCCACCGGTATATTCGTAATCATCATTACTACCACCTATAAAAGAAGAAAAAATCAATGAAGGATCAATTACTAAATCATAGTTGCTATCTAAACTATCAGCTATAAATCCAATAACACCATCTTCAACTTTAAATCGGACATTTACATTTCTGTTTTCACTATTTATAGTTTGATATGAATAACTAATCTTGTCTTCTATTGGCGAATTAAAATTATTTAATTGAATTGTTTTTTCATCCACCACTGAAAATAAATCATCGCCTTCAATTCGCATTTTAAAAAGACTTAAGTCGGAATGCGCTTTAGCAATAATATCATATTTCAAAAGTCCGTTTTGGAAATAGTACTTAATATCAATTCCATCATATACATCCTTCATGAGAATTGATGAAAAAGCACTACGATTATTATTTCCTTTAGGCACGTTTGATAAAAAATAATTTATTGGAAATATTGATTTCGAATTGCCAATTATTTGACTTTCTAAATTACTTCCATCAAATCGAACAACCGTATTTGAAACATTAATATTATCAGGAATAAAAACATCATTTAATATAGAGTCTTTAATCTTTTTATTCACTTTGATATTTTGATAAGTAACTTTTCCTTTTTCAAAAACTACGAATCCGTTATTTGTTTTATAAAAATAAATCGGGTTAGATGCTGTTGAGTATGGACTTTCAACAAAATAATCGTTACCAGCAGTATTTATATCTATATTAAAACCCAAAGCACCTGTTGAACAAATCAACATAGTCAACATCAATGCAATTAAACTTTGCGATTTAATAGTTAGGCTATTCATACAAATTGGCTCTTATAAGGTAAATATAATAAAAACCAAACAAACTAGCAACCTATACCTTTCCCATCCAATACTTCAACGTTACTAAACGCCAAACAAGGTTCGCATTCCGATTATTCCCTGCTTTGAATTCATCAATTAACAACTTGCTTTTCTCAGCACTTAAAAACGGAATGTCATCAAAACGCTGGTCTAATAAAAACTTCAGTGGACCTCTCAACCATTTTATTTCCCCTGGCGTTACAAATCCTTTTTTATCGGTACGATTGGTAATCGCATCTGGCAAAATTCCATTCATACTATCTCGTAAAATTCGTTTTGTTCTGCCTTGATAAATTTTTGCATCATCCGGCAATGTAAACGCAAACTCAACAATACGATGATCTAAAAATGGCACACGCGACTCGATTGAAAAAGCCATCGAATTACGATCTTCAAATTGAAGCAATGTAGGAAGTAACGTTGTCTTATTTAAATGATATAAAAAATTATTCAATCGCGAACCTTTCTTATTTAACAACCGAAAAGGAATGCGTGGTTCTAATGATAAAAATGGATAATAACGTTTGTATTCGAGCGCGTATAATTTTTGTTCATCAGATATAAGCGACAACGCACTCTTAAGAAACAAATCTACTTTCTTGGAAAAACTAAAATGTTGCGTGCTTGCATGTACATTAATTTCTTTCCAAATACTAGCCCAATGTTGCTTACTCATTATATCGGCTAGCAATCGGTAATAACTATGCATATAGCCACCTAAGCTCTCATCAGAACCTTGTCCGTCTAGCAACACCTTCACTCCATGCTGATGCGCTAATTGCATCACAAAGTATTGTGAGATTGGAGAAGAACCGGCTAAGGGAACGTCAGCATAATAGATTGCTTTATCGAAAGCATTTGCAATATCATCATCAGATGGAGAAAAATAATATGGCTCAATAGAAGGATATTTACCGACAACCTCTTTCACCCATTTGCGTTCATCTACTGCTCCTTCTCCCTCATAAAACACGTTGAATGCCTTAAGTTTTTTATCCGGATAAAGCGTCCCGACAACCGAAGCGATGGTTGAACTATCTAAGCCACCACTTAAGCAACATCCCACTTCTACATCGCTGCGCATATGCAACTTGATACTGTTGAACAATAAATCACGCATCTGATTTACATTATCAGCATACGATAAATTATTTGTTTGTACAGTATTGATATCCCACCATGTATTAATCTTTATTTTTCCACGATCATAGATCAAATTACATCCTGCAGGTAACGATTCAATCGAATTAAAATATGTAGATGCTGGTAAATGATTCCATCCCAGTTGAAGTCCCATTGAAACATGGTCTTCATTCAATTCATTTTTAAAAACACTAGTTTTCTTTAAAGCTTTTATTTCTGATGCGAAATAAAATTTAGTTCCAACGTGGATATAATAAAACGGCTTAATGCCAAATCGATCGCGAGAACAAAATAATTTTTTGGTGGTATTATTCCACAATGCAAACGCCCACATACCTATAAAATAATCGACACAGCTTTCACCCCATTCTTGATATGCTGCAAGAATTACTTCAGTATCGGTACCCGTTTTAAACTTGTATCCTTTTTTCTTTAACTCCTCACGAACTTCCAGATAATTATAAATCTCTCCATTAAAAATGATGGAATAATCATTAAAATGCATGGGTTGCTTTCCATCTTCGGATAAATCTAAAATAGAAAGACGATTATGGCCGAGTGCTAATTCATCGTGATACCACACGCCACGTGCATCTGGACCGCGGTGGGCAATAGCAACCAACATATTCTCCAGCGTTTCATTTCGCTGTGATCCATTTAATGTATCATCAATAAATCCTGCTATGCCACACATAAACTACAAGTTACTAATTATTGTTGAAAGTTGATTCGTTAATTGCCTGCGCGTATATTTTTTAACTTCAATCGAATTAATCTGATTGGAATTATCATTCATTAGTTCATCCAATAAAAAGTTTAATAACCCATTCTTATCAATTCTATCAAACATTACTCCTGCATTGCATTCTTTTAATATAGTAGCGGCATCACCGTTAGATGGACCAATTCCAATAATTCTTTTTCTAGCTCCAAGATATTCGAACAGCTTGCCCGTTAAAATCCCTTCAGCACCTGGCGCATCTGGAATAACCAATAATAAAATATTAGTCGCTTGCATATATCGAACAGCCTCCTTGTGCGCCACATGTCCGATAAACTCAGATGTAATTCCTAATTCATTCAATTTTTCCCGAACAGATGCAGGGACACTTCCTACAAATCTGAAAACTAACTTCTCAATCTTATTCTGGTGAATCACTTTTGCTAATGCTTCAAAAAATACAGTTGGCTTATAGGAGTCCGCCATTGTACCTACATAGGTAATGTACAATTTATCAGCATTACTTTTCTCAACTGCTTTAAAATCGCCTTCATCATAACCATTCGGTAATACATGAATTTTATCGACATTCACCTTTAACGATTTTTCGGCAAATGCGTATTTGATATAATTACTCACCACCAAAATCGCATCTGCTCGTTCAAGTACTTTCTTCTCTAGCGAACGATCTTTCTTCTTTGCCCAATCAGTATGTAATAGTTCTTTATAGTAATAGATGTCTGTCCATGGATCGCGTAAATCAGCAATCCATTTTAAATGCGGAAACTCCTTTTTTAATTTTAATCCGATTAATTGAGAACTATGCGGAGGGGAAGAAATTAAGATGCAATCAATCTGATGTTCACGAATTATTTCAGAAGCCTTTTGGGTTGCATACTTTACCCAACCTATTCGAGCATCAGGAATAAAAAAATTACCACGAATCCATTTAAGCACGTCTTGAAAAAAAGAAGATTTTTTCTGGTTAGTAAATCCACCATACGGCACTTTGTCCTTCCCAGCTACAGCGGATAAAATATTTAATGCTTCGAACGATTTTGTGTAACTGATAGATAAATATTTTGGAACTAGATTTTTTAATGACTCATCTTTTACGGGATAACTTGCGTAAGAAGGATCAACGGTAAGCACATAGGGATTACAGTTATAATCGCCTAAATACTTTGCGAAATGCAAGGTACGTTGAACACCTGCTCCTCCACTCGGCGGCCAATAATACGTTATGATGAGTACTTTCTTCACGACGGCTATTTAGCTTCTGTCGACTTTTTTCTAAACTCGAAAAACACTGCTGCTCCTAACAATACCAGCAACATCATCGAGCCTGCTAAGGCCATCTTTTCGCCTTGCTCATAAACAGGAGGTTCAAATTTGAATTCGATTTTATGTTTACCAGCAGGAATTTTAAGCCCTCTTAATACATAATCCAATCGAATATGATCAGCAAGCTTTCCATCGATATAAGCATTCCATCCAGCAGGATAATGAATCTCAGAGAATACAGCCAAATGATCCGAACTTGAATTAGAATTATACGTTAATTGCATTGGAGAATAGCCGTTCTCAGCAAGTGTAATGGTCGCAGTTGAGTCAACTACATTTTGTGTTAACCCACTAACACCTGCGGCATAACGCTGATCGATAACGGCTGTTGTTTTGAAATCCAATGAATCCATTTCTTTCATCTCAGCATCTGCATTCGGAACAATTTTCCAGTTTTGCACAAACCAAGCATTACCCAACGCCTCCGGATTTTGTTGCATCATTGGTTCACCAGTTTGCTGATTAGTGAAGATGATATATTTAGCATTGAGCATGTTCCAAACTCGCTGATTACCTTTTGAAATTTGACGTTCTATTAACTCCTGATATCTTTTCAGCTTTGCTCCGTGATAACCACCTATCGATTTATGATAATATGATGTACTTGCATCATTAAACGGACTTACTGATAAATTATAAACGCGGTAGTAGGATTTATCCTGAAGAATTTGCTCATCAATAGCTGACTTAGGGAATGGATTTGTTACCGCAGATTGAGTCGTGAATTTATCATCATTCAAATATCGTTTATCGTTAGACCAAAGATCAACAACGATTAATCCTGCTAAAATCATAAACACCATTTCTTTTTTCATCTTGCCATTTAACATCCTCCACAATAAAAAGAAAGCGGCACTGATAAAGAACAACGATTTGATTGCATCCATTTGCAATAAAGATGTACGGTCTTTTCGTAATGCTTCTAACAACCACGGATATTGTCCTAGTTGTTCATCCGAAGGTCCGTTGAAGTTGCCAAACAAAGCAGGCATAACAAACATTAACAAACATAGTCCTCCAACAATATAAAACGACCACCACAAATATTTAATCTTGTCTTTTGCATTCGCACTTGTATCAGTAAGTTTGTTTAGTCCTAATACACCTGCCAGAGGTATAATCAACGAAACTAACACTAAGGTCATAGATACAGATCTGAACTTATTATAACCTGGTACATGATCAAAAAAGAAATTAGTAAGCGGTAAAAAGTGACTACCCCAAGAGAGCATAATTGATAATAATGCAACTATAATCATCCACACTCGCAAATAACCTCCCACTAAAAACAATGCTATTACAAATAAGAAGACAGGAATTGCACCACTATAAACCGGTCCTGAGGTCATAGGCTGATCTCCCCAGTATAACGGCGCTGCCTTTACGAAATCTCTTGCAGAACCTTCATTAGCATTATTTTTTAAAGCATCATAAGTGGCAGAGCGCTCATCAAGCTTATAAGAAGATGCGCCACCATTAAAGTTAGAAACCAATAAAGTAAATGTTTCCATTTTGCCATAGCTCCATCCTAGTGCATAATCTTTATCCAATCCGGTACTGATTTTCTTTTCTGTCAACTCCGATGGACCACGGGTTGAATATTTACCATACTCTGCAGTGGCCATTAAGTTGGTAATGTTAGGTAAGACTGCAATTGATGCTACACCTCCTAAAATAACAGATGCAATCATAAAATCTTTGATAGTTTTATTAATAACCGCATTAACAAATTCAGCGGCAGCTAATAATCCAACAGCAATAGCTAAGTAATAAGTAATCTGCAAGTGATTTGCATAAATCTGTAAACTCAAGGCAAGAGCTGTTAATGCTCCACCCGACAACCATTTACCTCGATAAGTCATCATCACACCTGCAATAACCATTGGCATTAATGCAATAGCTTGCACTTTGGTATTATGTCCAGCTACCAAGCTGACAAAATTGAAAGAACAAAATGCGTAAGCAATGGCTAACGCAATGGCTATACGAAAATCTGCTTTAAGCGTAATTGCCAAAATATAAAAACTCAACAGAGCTAGAAATACAATATTTGCAGGAGATGGCAACCCTAACCAAAAGAAATCATTGATATACTTCACCCAATTGGAAGGATACAAAACTGAAATCTGATAAGACGGCATTCCGCTGAACATGGAATTTGTCCATAACGCTTCTTTACCTGTTTGCGCTTTATAATCCAAAATCTCCTTGCTCATTCCAATCCACTGCGACACGTCATGTGTTGACAATGATGAACCAGAAAGAGTTGGAAGAAAATAAACTACAGTTAATAAAAGGAAAACACCAATTGCAATCGCATGAGGTTTTACCTTGTTAAAGTCGATAGATTTCATAGTATATGTAATTGCCTCCGAAAATAATCGGAAATTGCGTAACTATGAAACAAAAACTAAAAAATTAACCACCATTTATACGAACAAAAAACGTGATGAATCATTCTTTGATTTCAACGTAATCCACATACTCGCCATCATCGTCGTTAATACGCTTGTTTTGCTTTTTATTTGAGGTATCAACATTAACCTTTCCCTCTTGATTACGCTGATGCGCATAGGAATGTCCCTGCTGCTTTTGCATCTCTTTATAAAGCTTTTTCGAAACAGCATTCATTACAAGAAAGAATAAATACCTTCTAAAAACTCCAAATACAATAAAAATAGCAATGAGTACAAGAATAAAATCAGACATAAAGCCCTCCTTTCAAATTATTATCTTGATAAATATAAATTTCGTTCAGAGTAAACCTTTTGAAAGAATTCATCTTGCAAATCATCAATGAAATAAATGGCCTCTCCGGTTGATTTCATCTCAGGACCTAGTTCTTTATTCACATCTCTGAATTTCTCAAACGAGAACACAGGAACTTTAATTGCATATCCGCTTTTTGTAGGATTGAATTTGATGTCCTTCACTTTAACAGCACCAAGCATAACCTTCGTTGCATAATTTACATAAGGCTCATCGTATGCCTTTGCAATAAACGGAACGGTACGCGATGCTCTGGGATTCGCCTCTATTACATAAACGATATCATTCTTAATAGCAAACTGAATATTGATTAACCCCTTTACCTGCATTGCTTTCGCAATTGATTTTGTATGATCTTCTATCTGCTTAATCACAGCTTCGCTTAAATCAAATGGAGGTAACACAGCGTTACTATCTCCACTATGAATACCAGCTGGCTCTATATGTTCCATGATACCGATGATATACACATCTTCTCCATCACAAATTGCATCGGCTTCTGCTTCGATTGCCTTTTCAAGGAAATGATCTACTAGTACTTTATTATCAGGAATATCTTTTAAAATATTTACAACATGCGTTTCTAATTCCTGTTCGTTGATAACGATTTTCATACTCTGTCCACCAAGTACATAACTCGGACGAACTAACAATGGGAATCCTAATTCTCTCGAAATACCAACTGCCTGGTCAGCATCTTCAATAACACCGAACTTCGGATAAGGAATATTTAAATCGCGCAGCAACGTAGAAAAACGACCACGATCTTCGGCTAAATCCAGAGACTCATAGCTAGTTCCAATAATTTTAATTCCGTATTTATTTAATTTTTCAGCAAGCTTTAATGCTGTTTGTCCGCCTAACTGAACAATTACTCCTTCCGGTTTTTCATGTTGGATAATATCGTATATATGCTCCCAGAAAACTGGCTCAAAGTAAAGCTTATCGGCAATATCAAAATCGGTTGAAACAGTTTCAGGATTACAATTAATCATGATAGTTTCATAACCGCATTCCTTAGCTGCTAAAACTCCATGAACACAACTATAATCGAATTCTATTCCTTGTCCGATACGATTTGGACCAGAGCCAAGAATGATTATTTTCTTTTTATCGCTTGCTGTCGATTCATTTTCCGTTTCAAAAGTCGAATAATAATATGGCGTTCGTGCTTCGAATTCTGCAGCACAAGTGTCAACTAATTTATAAACTCTGTTAATCTTTAAGTCCTTTCGTTTTGAATACACCTGACTCTCTAAACATCTCAACAAATGAGCGATCTGACGATCAGCATATCCTTTTTGTTTTGCATCCAGCATTAAATCGAAAGGAATTGTATCCAATGAATGCTTCTGGATTTCTTTTTCAAGTTCAACTAACTCTTCGATTTGATTTAAAAACCAGGCATCAATTTTTGTTAATTTCTGAATAGTCTTAAAAGGGATACCTAATTTGAAAGCGTCATAAATATGAAACAAACGATTCCATCCTGGATTCTTTAAGCTATCAAGTATCTGCTCTTGATTTTTTAACTCTTTACCATCGGCACCTAATCCATTTCGTTTTATTTCTAACGACTGACAAGCTTTCTGAAGTGCTTCCTGAAATGAACGACCGATACCCATTGCTTCTCCAACTGATTTCATCTGAAGTCCTAAATGACGATCAGCTCCTTTGAACTTATCAAAATTCCAACGAGGCACTTTTACAATCACATAATCGATTGTTGGCTCAAAGAAGGCAGAAGTACTTTTTGTAATTTGATTTTTTAATTCATCCAGATTATATCCGATAGCCAGCTTAGCTGCAATTTTAGCAATTGGATACCCTGTTGCTTTAGACGCAAGTGCAGAAGAACGGGATACACGAGGATTGATTTCAATAACGATAATCTCCTCTTCATTATCTGGATTAACAGAGAACTGAATATTACAACCGCCTGCAAACTGACCAATACCGTTCATACATTTAATAGCAAGGTCGCGCATTTTTTGATACGTCCGATCGCTTAATGTCATAGCAGGAGCAACGGTAATTGAATCGCCTGTGTGAATACCCATTGGATCGAAGTTCTCAATAGAACAGATGATAATTACATTACCATTGCTATCTCTTAATAATTCTAATTCGTATTCCTTCCACCCACTGATACTTTGCTCCACAAGTACTTCATGAACGGGAGATGCATGTAACCCAAAGTTCAATGCATTATCAAATTCTTCTTGCGTATGAACGAATCCTCCACCGGTTCCGCCAAGGGTAAATGACGGACGAATTACCAATGGGAATCCAATTTCTTGCGCAATCTCTTTCCCTTCTAAAAACGATGTTGCGGTTCTTCCTTTACAAACGCCTGCTCCTAACTCGAGCATTTTCAAACGAAAAAGCTCTCGGTCTTCCGTAGTATGAATGGCATCAATATCAACCCCTATAATTTTCACATTGTGTTTTTCCCAAAGCCCCGCCTTCTGACAATCAATCGCTAGGTTCAATGCGGTTTGTCCACCCATGGTTGGAAGCACCGCATCAATTTTATGCTTTGTTAAAATTTCTGCTATCGACTTTCGGTTGAGCGGCTTCAAATAAATATGATCAGCCGTTACCTTATCAGTCATAATGGTTGCAGGATTCGAATTGATTAACACAACTTCGATCCCCTCTTCTTTCAATGATCTGGCAGCCTGACTACCTGAATAATCAAATTCACAAGCTTGTCCGATAATGATTGGACCGCTTCCGATAATTAATACTGATTTAATTGAATAGTCGCGTGGCATAGCAGTAATTATTTAATTGAACGGATATAAAAATAGCTACCGATGCTGTTTCAAAAAATTTGAAATTGACCGATAGCTGCATAATTTTTAAAGTTGAGCGAAAGTAAGCAAAAGTAAAAATCGAAACTGCATATGTTGAAAAATAACTGCGGGCATCTTGATAATCAGGATGCCCGCAGTTGTATGTGTTAATTACTTTGAGATTACTTTCTCCAAGAACGTTCGTCAGAAACTGTCAATTTATGACGTCCTTTCTTACGGCGTGCAGCTAAAACTCTGCGACCATTAGCAGTACTCATACGTTTTTTAAAACCGTGTTTATTTCTACGCTTACGTAAAGAAGGTTGGAATGTCCTTTTCATGACTATACTTTGTTATTCTTATTGGGATGGCAAAGATAATAAAAAACTAATAGGTTCAAAACAGATTGTCATTTTTTCCCGAATATTTTGAAAAAACATTCCGTTCCATCTAATTGCTTAAAAACCAGCATAAACCATTATAATGATTGGCGCGGAATGTAGACAATTGACTTTGTTTCGAAAAAATCTAACGGAAAATACTCGTGTATTGGCTGTACCTCCACGACTTTTTTATAGGGACTTAACTCTTCTTTTAAATCGCCGCCCTTCAAA
Organism: Bacteroidota bacterium; assembly: GCA_947453935.1. GTDB lineage: Bacteria > Bacteroidota > Bacteroidia > AKYH767-A > OLB10 > CAINEC01. The sequence continues at coordinate 15,591 of CANGJU010000023.1, forward strand.
ACAACCCACCCATTTGGCAAGCTTCCAACCTGCCCCATCTTGCAATTTTTAAAACTCCATCCAACCAACTCCGACATAGGAGCTACTGCTCTGCTCACCACATAATCAAAATCTTCTTTTAACTCTTCTGCTCTCGCTCTTTTTACGGTTACGTTTTTCAAATCAAGTTCACTAACAAGGTCCTCTACTACTTTAATTTTCTTCTCGATTGAATCGACCAGGGTGAATTTTACATTAGGATAATAGATTGCGAGCGGAATACCCGGAAACCCACCACCTGTGCCAATATCTAATACTCGTGCCCCACCGTCAAAACGAATGTATTTTACTATTGAAAGTGAATGTAGGATATGCTTAACCGTGAGGTTGTCAATGTCCTTCCTCGATACAAGGTTCACCTTTTCATTCCATGTCTTAAACAGTTCTTCGTGCTTTGCAAAAAGCAATAATTGCTGTTCAGATAATTCAGGGAAAGAGTGTTTTAGAATATTCGAGTTATCGGTCATGCTGCAAAAATAGACTAAAAAACAAAGGGGACTTTCGTCCCCTTATTCGTATTCATAATTTACTCAATCGTGTGCTGTATAGTCGGTACTTTTAATGATTTGATACAGGAATTCTCTTGCTCTGAACAACTGTGCTTTAACAGTTCCTAATGGAAGGTCGAGTTCTTCAGCAATCTCTTCATAGGATAACTCCTGATAATATCTCAACTCAACAAGTTTCTTATATCGAGGCTTTAATTTATCTACCACCTCTTTCATCATTAATACTTTTTGTTTTTTTACTAAAACATCGTCTGGTGTAGGTCCATCTGATTTAATTTCAAACGACATTTCCTGACCATCTTCGTTTTCGAAACCTCTATCAATGCTTAAAAGCATTTTTCTTTTCTTGCGGATAAAGTCGATACAGTTATTTGTCGCAATTTTAAACAACCACGTACTAAATGCATAGTCGGGTGTATATTGCTTGATGTTTCTGAATGCTTTTCCAAAAGCTTCAATGGTCAAATCCTCCGCATCATCGCGATTATTAACCATTTTCAATAACATATAATAGATTGAATCCTTATAACGAGCCATCAACTCAGCATAGGCTTTTTGGTCGCCTTCATCGACGGCCTTGCGAACCAGCTTAAAATCTTTAATCGCTTTATCGGAGAGGTGCTGAATTTCCTCATCAGTAATTTGAAGCTGTGGTTTAGGCTTTTCCATAGTTAGGGTTTGGGTTGATGCTGTTACTTCCATACTCGTATCTTAATGAAAGGGTTTGTTATGGCTAACAGCGGATAAATGATTGCAGCTATCAGATCGAAAATTGGGATAAGTATGATTAGATCCTTTTCTCCTAACTTTCTAAATCCTGTCCAATATACAATTATTTGAGCGATTAGCCTAGTTGATAGCATTGCTACGACAATCTCCCAATTAAGTTTCAATATCAACGAAATGGTAATTAAAATCCAGAATAATGTTTGGGTAAAGAAATAAAATCCGATTAAGCTTTTATCTCTTGTTTTATAGTATTTGCCTGACGACATATGGCGGCGCTTTTGACGAAGCCAGTCTTTAAACGTCTCCTTAGGTTTTGAATAGGTAAATGCTTCGTTACTCAGACAAACACCAACGTTATTCCCATTTGCTGTTTCATTCACGAATAAATCATCATCACCAGATAGTAAATGATTATGTGATGCAAATCCTTTGTTTTTAAAAAACAACGACTTTAAATAACCAAGATTTCTACCTACCCCCATGTACGCTTTACCTTTCAACGCACGGCTTAAATAAAGCAATCCATTTTGAGCAGTATCAAATCGAATCCATTTATTCAATAGCCCTCCTGTCTTTTGATACGCACCATATCCAACTACAATTTCTTTATCGACTGCCAAAGTATCAACCATTTGTTTTAACCATTGATCGGACGCAGGATAACAATCTGCATCAGTAAAAATCAATCTTTCAAAAGCTGCACCTTTTATTCCGAGGGTTAACGCAAATTTTTTTCCGTGCTGATATTTTTCTTGTTCGTTGATTGTGATGACCTTTAAATTAAAATGAGCATCTTCCATTTCTTCTAAGTACTTAGAAGACTCATCCCAGCTGCAATCGTTAACAACTACCACCTGATATTGCGGGTAATCTTGTTTTAAAATCTGCGGCAAAAACTCACGAAGGTTTTTTAATTCATTACGGGCACAAATAATTACCGAAACCGGCTCATTCTTGTTTGATTTTCCCGAAGAAATCTTTTTAAAGCCTACTCCTGAGAATTGAAATAGAATGTAATACAGCTGTATCACCACAACAATTCCAAGTAAAACTAAAATACTATCTGCGATTACACTATTCCCAAATACCAACATTGACTTGCATATCCTTTATAACACAAATCTATCGGATGCAAGTATCTCAATTCGCTACTTTAACTGAAAATATTAACAAATGAGTTTTAAAAAGAATTTGTGCTTTAATTATGCTGTCATTTGCTGCGAAGTGGCAGGAATTGTCCGACCAGGATATTGCTGCAATGCAACTGCTAAACAGTCCATTGCCTTCTGCAACGACTCCTTATTTAATACATACGCAATTCTAACCTGGTGTAAACCTAGTTTTGGATCTGAATAAAACCCGCTTGCAGGTGCCAACATAACGGTAGCCCCCTCATGCGAAAAATCTTCTAACAACCATTGACAAAACTTATCTGCGTCATCAACTGGAAGCTGAGCCATGCAATAAAATGCTCCACTTGGTTTAGGACAAACAACACCGTCCATGGCATTCATGGCACTTACTACTAAGTCACGGCGCTCAACATATTCAGCCACCACCTCATCAAAATAACTTTGTGGAGTATCAATCGCAGCTTCGGCTGCTATTTGTCCGAATGTTGGCGGACTTAACCTAGCTTGAGCAAATTTTAAAGCTGCGGCCATAACTTCTTTATTTCTTGAAACAAGAGCCCCGATTCTAGCACCACAAGCACTGTAACGTTTAGAAATACTATCCATCAACACAACGTTCTGATCTAAACCATCCAGCTGCATGACCGACGAATAGGTTTTCCCATCATAACAAAACTCACGATACACTTCATCAGCAAAAAGGTATAAATCATATTTTAATGCTAATTCTTTTAAAACCTGTAATTCATCCTTTGAATAAAGATAGCCAGTTGGATTACCTGGATTACAAATCATTATGGCTTTTGTCTTTTCTGTAATTACTTTTTCAAATTCAGCTATTGGAGGTAATGCAAACCCAGATTCAATAGAAGAAATGATAGGCTTTATAATTACATTCGCCTGAGTACTAAATCCGTTATAATTAGCATAATAAGGTTCAGGAATAATAATTTCATCACCAGGATTCAAACAAGCCATCATTGCAATTTCGATTGCTTCGGAACCACCAGTCGTAATCATGATGTCAGTATAATCAACATCAATATGATTGTTTTGGTAATACTCAGCCAAGCGTTTACGATAAGACTCAATACCTGCTGAATGACTGTATTCAATCACCTCTAATTTGATATTACGAATTGCATTCATCATCACCTCAGGCGTTTTAATATCTGGTTGCCCAATATTTAAATGAAATATTTGAATTCCTCTTTTCTTTGCTGCTTCTGCAAAGGGAACAAGTTTTCTAATCGGTGATGGGGGCATTTGAAGCCCTTTATTTGAAATTTTAGGCATGGTATATAAAATAAGCAGTCCCGCTCTTCTTCTGAGCGGGACTGCAAATTTAAACTTAATATTTTAATTATTTACCAGGATTTGCAGCAGGATTTGCTACTGGAGCTGGTGCTTCAACAGTTCCTTTTAAGTGAAGGATTACTGGAGAGTTTTTAGCGTTTGAAGTAATAGTAACAGTTTTGTCCTGCATTCCCATTTTACCTGCAGAGTTAAAAGTCACTTTAATAACTTCCTTCGATCCTTTTTTAATTGATTCTTTTGGATACTGAGGAACTGTACAACCGCAAGAACCAGTTGCATTCGTAATGATAAGATCTTCTTTACCATTGTTAACGAATTCAAATTCGTGATTTACTACATCACCTTGCTTAATTGTTCCGAAGTTAAACTCTAATGCTTCGAAAGTCATTTCAGCTGCATTAGGATTTACAGCTGGCTTGTCTGCTGTTTGAGCTTTTGTTGCAAATGACATTAATAATGTACAAGCAACTAATAGAATTGATTTTTTCATTGTTTTGTTTATTTAAATATTTAGAATTATTGTTTTACATTTTCTAATGGAGATACACCGCTTGGCTTCATAAAAGGAGTTTGATCTTCTGTTTGCTCCTGTGTTTTTACTACACCTTTAATTGTAAGAACTTTTGTTGGACTTTTACCAGCATTAGACATTACAGTAACTGTTTTTGTGAATGGTCCCTGGCGTTTTGTATCGTAACTTACATTTATGTAACCTGACTGACCTTTGGCTACTTCATCTTTCGACCATTTTGGAACAGTACAACCGCAACTACCTTTGGCATCCGTAATTTTCAAAGGCTCTTTGCCTGTATTTGTAAATTTGAAGGCGTAAGTACCGTCGCCAGCATAATCTATTGTTCCGAAATCATGCACCTCGGTTTCAAAACTAATCTCTGGTGCATTTGGGTTATTTGCATTTTCTTGCGCTGAAGCAAGAAATGTCGCTGCAAATAAAACAGAAAGTGTTAGAATTATCTTTTTCATAATTGATAGGGCTTCCTACGTTTTAACGGGAGCTAAGTTCTAATTATTAAATGAAGTAAATATGAAATTTCAAATTAGTTTGTTTTATGCTTTTCTGATGATAATTCGGAGTAGGCAGTATTAGCATAAAACATAAACCACAAGAAAATTCCTGCAAATTTGCAACAGTCTTCATAATATACTTGATGTGATACAAACGGATCAACATTATCTAACACCATAGAAACTAAAAAAAGACTCATTGCTCCTATCCAAAACAAGAACTTTGTATTGAATAAGTCATTTTTAAAGCGAAAAAAATATCCGACAATTGATCCAATATAAACTAGATAAAATAACTTCTCTGCAAAAGGAAATGCATGTATAAACACTTCTTCATGTAACTGAAAACAATCATCAAGTCCAAGAAACAAGGATAAGGCACCTCCATATAAAAATATACCTTTCATAACTGAACTACCAGATTTAATAATACTATAAGTCAATAAGCAAATTGCCGCCGATGCGCTCCATAAAAACAATCCAATCAT
>CANGJU010000024.1 GCA_947453935.1 Bacteroidota bacterium
AACAACATTATAGATAACTTTTTCACTATCGCGGTATTTAATAGAAGCCAGCTGATCATCAATAAAAAAAATCATTTCAAAAACTGAATCATTATCATGACGAAAAACAACTAATTCATTATTCGCTGATGAAACACTTTGAGAAAATGTTATTTTAAAAGTTGCATTCGAATCATTCGTATAACTTGTCATTCCTCGAACACCCATAGGATATTCGAATTTGCCCATGTAACTTTTCGAATGTTTCCAAATACCCGTATGTGTCGATTTATAAAATCGAGCATCATATGATTTAACCGTTGAAAAAGGAACTATTAATCCAATTCCTGCATCACCTTGAACGGCTTGCAATAGCTTTCGAGACTGATTCGGTAGGTTTTCGTTCTGAATATGACTATCACCTATATGCAATACCGTTAGACTTTTACCTTTATCGTCCATCAAACGACACATGTTTTGGAGATTATTTGAATCTTGAAAATAGATAAAGTTATAATCTTGCTTAATCCATGCTGGATACGTTACTTCAGTTTGCGCAAAAACCTGAATTGAATAAATTAAGCAATACAGGCCAAGAAATATTTTTTGTCGAGTCATTTAGTTATTTTATCAATTCACCATTTAAAAACACTCTTATCAACGCATCATTATATCCGGCGTCAACCATTTGCAATCTTAATTTTTCTACTTCACTATAGCTAGCTGTATTTCCAACCAGATAAATCAAATAGTTATGGTATTTATACTCTGAATACTTTGCGACATCTTTTAACAAATAGCTTGTAGTGTCGAGATGTTCTTTGGAAGAACATATTTGAACTTTAAAAATTGTTCCCTTAGGATATTCTTTAGGGGTTTGTTTAATTGCTATCTGTTCAAACTTCTTTGCGTCATTAATTTTCAATATCGATTTTATTCGCTGAATATGACTAACAGTATTTGATGAGAAAGCTGGAATTGGGAATAAAATATCAGTTATATTTTGATTCATCACCAAATCATATACACTTCCCTCAAAGTATCGATAATCGACTACAAAAACAGTTTCGAAGTTTTGCACCATATGAGGAATAAGTGCATTGCCAAAAGAATTTTTTATAACAACTAACCTTCGGTTGTTTTTCACATCAGAATCGAAACGCTCGAAAGGAAGATCACCACTTATATAACAACCATAGGAATTATTCCATTTGTAATACATCTGTCCTGCACTTCCCTTTGTATAATTTTTAGGATTGTCTAAAACTTTCATCGCATACTTATTACGAATTTTATGGATAATCAGCGAATCGCCTTTTTCTTTTAATCGCTGGTCGCGCGTTAGCTGATAGAGAGAACCTAAGAATCGACCTCGATATTCGATATCATAGTTTTCTATTGGAGTTGCTTTTAATGCAGCAACCTCACAAAATTTTTGATAAGCATAATAGGATCCCAAATCTGTCCAATGATGATCCGTATTAAAGAAAATATATTCGTCACGATGTTGTTTGATATAATCAGCAATAAAAATACTTTTAATTGGCGGATTTAAAAGAGATGCTGTAAATGCAATGTTCTTGGATTCTGAATTACCTTTTTTATAATCATCTGGCATGTAATATTCGCCATGAGCCGGAATACCCATGTAATAAATATTAATAGACGAATCAAAAGTTGAACGATAATCATTGATTACAGAAGCAAATAGTTTAGAATATTTATTTGAACCACCAAAAATCTGAATACCCATTCCATCATAAATCATCAAACCTTTTGCAGAACCCAACTTAGCATTATCGAGCTTTATCGAATCCTGAATAATATTTAAATCAACTGAATCGAGTTTACTGGTATCTGGTGATTCCATCGAAAAGTTTTCATTTTCAATAATAGCAATTTCTCCATCTTTTATTCCTCCGGCATTTCGATACTGATCAACAACATCGACCCACCAATCACGATAGGGGAAATGGTCTGCCACGTACAAATCAATGCTATCGAGGTAACTTCCATTAACTAAATTTTGCCATGAGTAAACAGGAAACGGCGTGAGCTTTCTGTTTTCCATCTTCGATATATTAATTTTCGGAACAACAAAAAACAAAACTGCACAAAGAACTAATACCGCTGTAAATAGTATCAGATGTAAAGAAGAAGCCTTATTAAATCTTTTCGCGCCCATCAAAAACGATAATAAATAAAAGGATTATAAGACTTACCAACCATTAATGCAGTCGATATTAATAATAAAGCAATAGAAAAAGCAATGCCTGCCCAATAAAGTGTATTGCTATTCTTCACTAACAATACATTTCGATATTTCTTCACTAAATACTGATAAACTGGCATGCATAATACAACGGATAATATCAGCCAATAAATATTTTCCTTAATGGTAAGTGTTAAGGAATAGTCCCACCATGAAACATTAGCAACATGGAACAAAGACTTAAAGCAGATTAATAATTTTGATGAATCAGTAAAATAGAATAAAGCCCAGCCCAATACAACGGCGAATAGTAAATAAATTCTCAAAAGAAATCCTGGAACTGTATTAATCCTTTTGAATGTGATTAATCTTTCAAGCATAATTAAAATTCCAAATAATAATCCCCAGAAAATAAAATTCCAGTTTGCACCATGCCACAAGCCTGTTAAACCCCAAACAATAAACAGGTTGAGATATCCATTCTTTTTGTTTCCTCCCATTGGAATATAAACGTAATCACGAAAGAAAGTACCCAATGAAATATGCCATCTTCGCCAGAAGTCCGTTGCTGTTTTTGCGATATAGGGATAATTAAAATTTTCGTGATAATGGAATCCGAACATGCGACCTAATCCAATAGCCATATCAGAATAACCAGAAAAGTCAAAATAAATCTGAATTGAAAACATAATCACTCCAAACCACATTTCGCCTGTTGAAAGCGATGAAAGCTCAGGATTTTCGAGATATTTTACCACCAACTCAGCAGCAATGTTCGCTATCGCTACTTTTTTAAATAAACCAACGCAAAAGCGGGTAATCCCGCCAGAAATATCCCTGATTCTAAATTTACGGGTATCTATTTCATTCATAATATGCGAATACCGCACAATTGGTCCCGCAACCAACTGATGATATAAGCTCACGAACATCATAAACTTGAGCCACGAGCGTTGAGCTTTCACTTCGCCCCGATAAACATCAATGACGTATGAAATAGTCTGAAACGTATAAAACGAAATTCCAATTGGCAGCGAGTACTTTGGAAATTGGAAACTAGTTCCAAATAGTGCATTAACATTATCGTAGATAAATCCGCTGTACTTGAAAAAAAAGAGGATGCCCAGATTGAAAACCAATGTGGAGACAATTCCGAACTTAGCCCATAGCGTCCCTTTGTATTTTTCAATAAAGAGTCCATTCCAATAATCAACAGTAGCACTAAAAATCAGAAGAAACACCCAAATTGGTTCACCCCAGGCATAAAAGACGAAAGAAAAGAGCGTGAGTATGAAATTCCTGTAATTCGCATTATTGGAAGAATAATACAGAATCAGGTTTAGAGGAAGGAAAAAGTAAAGAAAGGTTAAGCTTGCAAAAACCATTTTTCAGTGCGGACAAAATTGCGAATTATCGTTTAAATAATCTAAGATTATTCATCTTGAATTAAAATTGTTTTACATTAAATATCAATTATTTACAATAATCATCTTGTCCTTTTCCAAATGAAATCGTACCAAATATGAACATAAGATGAATTAAGGTTCCATTACCCACAAAGTACTTGTTTCGCAAATATTGAATGGCGATTTTTGCGACAGTTAATTAATGAAGAATTTTTTGTGGTTATGAAGTTTATACAACGTTTATTTATTGCAGTTGCATTGGCGGGAATTTGTTCTAACATATCTCTGGCGGATGGCAACCCTCGTTTTGAAGGTAATGATTCGTCGGTAGTTGCCATGCTTGATTTCATCACTTGTGAATACTGGGACAATGATGATTTAACTCCTTATGAAAATGATTATATTCCTGATACAGTTCATATCAAGTTAACTGACGAATTAAGATGTTTTGTGATGCCTGTAGAAACGAAAATCAATTCTCAATTTGGATGGAGATGGAATCGTCCACATAAGGGCTTAGACTTACACTTGGAAACTGGCGATCCAGTGAAAGCTGCTTTTGATGGAGTTGTAAGATATGCACAATACAACAATGGTGGATATGGTAATTTAGTTGTCATCCGTCATTATAACGGTTTAGAAACTTACTACGCACATTTAAGTAAAATCAATGTTGCACCGAATTCAATTATTAAGGCAGGTGAAATTTTAGGCGAAGGTGGCTGTAGTGGTTCGCGATGCACAGGACCTCATTTACATTTTGAAACACGCTACAAAGACAGAGCTTTTAATCCTCAGGAAATAATTGCTTTTGAGCAAGGCTGTTTAAACTCAGAAACAATTATGCTAACAAAGGACAATTTTGTAATTGCAAAAAACAATTCATCGTCTTCAACTTTTAATTCAAAATCGGGAAAATCAAAAGCGAATTTAAAATACTCTTATAAGATTAAAAACGGAGACACTCTTTTAGCAATTGCTTTAAAAAACAAAACTTCAGTTAAAACTTTATGTAAGCTGAACCGATTGAAACCTGATTCTACGTTGCCAATTGGTCGTGTATTACGATTAAGATAATCCTAATCAGTATTTTAATTAATATTAAACGAGTTTTTGTATTTAGGTTGCAGGTATTTTTTCAATCTGTTCAAACTTTGTTTAAATTACAATACTGAATAACTTACGATTATCTCAACCGAATTATCAGTCGCAATTCCTAAATAAAGGTGTCCTCGATTTAAATGTTCAATTGATTTAGATTTAATATTTTGATCATGAACTTGCTCTTCAAACTCAATTAAATCTTGATTATTAAGTAGTACAATCCTATTATTACTATTATTTTTTATTTCAAAATAATATTTAGAATTGGAATTAAGCGAATTAGAGTATGGCGCCTGATTAATCTCGAAATGTGTATTTTCTGAACAAAACACATCTGGTAAAGTAAATCTTAAATTCAGTTTTGATTTAACTAATATTGAATCCGCATTGAAGCCTAAAGGAAATAAACATCGCGCATCGACATAGATAAGTTTTTTAAATTGTTCACGTGATATTTTTTTATTTAAAAATTGAAATTGACTACTATCGGGATAATGATTAAAAATAAATTGCGATGGCTTAACATCGAAGAAATAGTCACAAAACTTACTTTTTGATACTGCTTTTCCATCAACATTGTCTGCAAATCCACTACCCCACGTAACATCAATCAAATGCCAATTATCATCATACTTTACAGCGTTCCAAGAATGATTTATTCCATTAACAGGCATTCCATTTTTAAATCCATAGCCTTTAGCAAACCCATCAATAGAAACTGCTTCAAGGCCTGCTTGCTCGCAAATTACCTTGAATAATGAACTATATCCTGCACAAACGGCAACACGTTCTTTTAAAACACTATCTGCATCTGGACTCTTATAAATTGAATTGTTAAAAGATTCATCATCATATTTTATATGAAACGCAACCCAAGAAAAAATCATTCTTGACAACTCTCTTTTATCACTACTTATCGATTTAAAATATTCAGCAATAGATTTGGTAGTAACATTGTACTGTTCAGGAATATTCTTAGCGATACTATCAAGTTGCGAATTGGAATATGATTGTGCAAAAGAACTAAACGAAATAAAAAGAAAAAAACAAATTAATTTGAGATTCATAATTGATTGTCAGATTACTTTAATAAAATGTTAGATTAACTACTGAATACTAAAATTATGCATTAAAAACCATACTACAAAAATCAACAACAAATAGAATTAACAATATAAAACAATTGAATATGCTACAAGTAATTTTAACGAGATGGATTTTCTAATTTATATTTTTCAATTATTCCAACTATATGCTTGGTCCAAATTTTTGCATTTGCAGCATAACCAGTATTAGAAATAGCAACAATCCACTTTTTATAGTTATTATTACCTTTTAATGTTGGATAAAACTTTTTCCTAGCAACTAGATTGCAAAAGTAGATATAAGAATCTGCAGGTGTTGCAAAATACTTATATGACGATTTAATAGAAACGGTATCACCACCAATGATTCTACCTTTTAAACCAAAATAATTATTCAACCTTTTACTAATAGCACTAGTACCTCCGCCTGATTCCTGGTAAGCAACTGCTAAAATTACAGAAGCAGGAATTTGATAAGCTGCAGAAAGACTATCTGCTAATGGACGATAGTCCGAAAAAAATTTGCTTTGAGCATTCGTGCTATTTACTAATAACATAGAAATAAGGAATAAAACAAAACACTGTTTTTTCATTTTAGAGATTAAAAAATCAGCCATTAATTTATAAGATTAGCTAAGAAACGAATTCGTGATAATAATACTATGAGAAGTAAAGAAATCAAATAACACCCCAATATTGTTACAATAGCACCTACCAGGGGATTAACAAATCCACCATTGATATCGAACATTTGCAACGCATCTAGTACAAAAACGTGTATGAAGTAAACTCCAAATCCATACTGATTACAATATTTTATTTTATGAATGTAAATTTTATTTACGCTAAAAATATTTTTTATCAATATAAATAATGACGTCGAAGCCAGCACGACGTTAATACTTAAATACTGATAATACTTTCCATTGAACATTCCATTTGCGATTGGCTGTTTAAATGTTGATAAAAAAGTAAATCCTGTAGCTGCAAGAAATATTACTAACAGAAGATAAGAATTTATTTTTAATAAACGATTAGCGATATAATATCCAAGAATTAAATACCCAAGATATCCTGTAAAAAATGTTAATGAAAAATCTTTATGAAAGTTAATTTCGAAGAAATTAATTATTAATCCGAAGAACCACAAAAATAAAAAGTAAATAATCAATTTATCATCTGTATTTAAAAGCCATTTATTGAGTATTGGGATTGCAAGATACAATCCGATAAGCATGTATATATACCAAAAGTGATAAGAAGCTCCTTCCTTAAGTGATTTAAAAAAATAAATCAAATAGTTGGGGTCCTGGCTCTCAAATTCAAGATAATGATAAAACGTATACGCAACCGACCAAAATAAAAATGGTATCAAGATTCGCAAAAATCTTTTCTTGATAAAATCAACAAGAATAATGTTACGATTTAACAATAGTGCACCACTTAACATCACAAAAAACGGAACTGCAAAACGAGAAAACGAATCGATAAGATTATAAATATTCCAATTAACTATTGAAATTTGACCATATTGGTAGAGATAAGGTGCAACCACATGAATCGTGATTACCGCAATGGTTGCTAGCCATCTTACACCATCAAGCCAGTCCGTCGATTTTATTTCAGTTTGTACTGCTACGTTCATTTTTATTAAGGATTCCACTCATTAATTTGAGTAATTATATTTTTTACATCATCGAAAAATAACGCAGCTTTTGTGCTATCTTCTAAAGGAAGAATTCCAATTTGTTGTTTAGTAATAGGGTAATATCCTTTCATGAGATTATTCGTTTCGTTATAGGACTCCAATCGCCAAACCCAAAATGGTAAATAATCGACTGAGGCAATTGAGTATTTATTTTTATGACGACTAATTTTTAAACGCACTAAAACACCACCATCACAATATCTGTCGCGCTGATTAGAAATAAAATTACCCAAACTATACGCAACAGGAATTGAATCAGACTTATGTTTTTTACTAGTGACTTCTATATATTTTACAGGCTCTACAACATGTGGATGCATACCAATAATAGCATCCACACCAGAATTACTTAACAAACCTGCAATTTTTTGTTGATCCTTATTTTCTTTTGTTTGATACTCTATACCCCAATGCATAACTGGGATTATTAAATTAGCTCCCATCGCCTGAGCCTTTTTAACATCTCTAATCATGGAAGCACTATCAATTACATTAACGATGTTCGGATTTTTAACGATTAATCCGTTAGTACCATAGGTGTAATTTAAAATAGCAATTTCACAACCTGCAATATTAATTAATGGAGGATAAAATGAATTAAAATTTGTAGTATCTGCAAATGTTCCTGTATGAGCAATTCCTAAACTGTCGAGCACTTTCAAAGTTCGCTCTAAGCCATCGCTTCCCCTATCTTGTGAATGATTATTTGCTGTCACCAAGAAATCAAATCCTGCATTTTTTATTGCTTGAGCATAGGCATCTGGAGATGAAAACTGTGGATAACCAGAATAAGGTTCCCCAGCTAATGTTACTTCTAAATTTGCACAAGCCCAATCACAACTATTTATGTAGGGCGCAATAAACTTAAACCAATGGTTATAATCATATACCTGTGTTGAATCATTAAAGGCCGACAATATCATTGGCTTATGTCCCATAAAATCACCCCCAAACAAGAGCGTAAATGTGGTGTCTGGCACTTCTGATTTTTTAGAAATCGAAATCACCTTTTTATTTTCTACTTCCGCAAATCCTAAAAAAAGCGATAGCGAGATTCCAGAAAAAATCAAAACAAGAATTATTGGAAATTTATATTTCATAATCAACTTTACAACTAAGAAATTAAAGAATTTGTTGTATGACATTTTTAATAATTAGCATTAGACTCTACATAATAAACATCAGACTGATTACGCATAATATTTTTAAATTCGAAACAACCTTCTCCTAAACCAATTTCAATTAAATCAAATTGAATACAGCTTTTAGGCAAGCCTTCAAAAATAAGTGTGAAATTAAATGGCAGTGCCGATTTTATTGATGTCCAATCAGGCGCCAACGAAATATTCTCGAAATGCACCAGCTTACTATGATGGCCACTGTGCGTATCAAACAAATATGTGGAGCCCCAAATTCGAAGATTTACTGATTCATCCGACCAAACAGCTACATGCACAACAACCTGCGACTCTACTGAAACAGCGCTTGCCGCAAGTGTAGATGTTTCTTCATCTACGCCAAATGAGTATTTAAATGAATCTTCCATACTTCTCTCCTATTTCAAAGGTATGTAAATTTCTTCTCTGATAATTGGATTATTTCTATCATAATCGATTGGTAGTATCATAAAATGAGGACGACGATCTAATTGTTCATTATTTTGAGGCAACCATTCAGTATAGATATATTGAAATGTTTTACTGATGTCAGCTACTAATCCCTCATGAACAAATACAGCATAACGTCCGGCAGGAATAAGTACTGAATCAAAATTATTAGTTGTTGCTATTAGAGATTTTACTCCAGCAAATTTCTTGAAAATCCTATTGGGGTTATAAGAATCAAAATAACGCTCATCATAACAATTCACATCATAATAACAAGTAGAATCATAATCAGATAATTCCTGCTTACTCTTCATAAACTTTTGCCAAACATCAGTAGCTTTAAAATTTACCAACGACATTTCCATACAACAGCCAACAACAATAAATTCAGAAACATAATCAAATTTCAAAAAAACATTATTTTTCATTGTCTTCGTAGTAAGGTCTAATCCCAATATTTTTAGAAAGTTTGTCTGAGAGATACCAATTGCCGTTATACTTTACCCATTCGCTTTTTATCTGATAAACATATTCACCAAGTGCATCTAACATCCAAAATTGGTCAATAAAAACAGTTACAATACTTGAGTCTTTACTATATTCTAGATTTACTATTTTATAACGCTTGAACTTATTATTGACGTTGTATTGTGCATCCCAATAAGAAAAATAATCGGCAGCAATACTATCGCCATTTAACTTTGTCATAGGAGAAATAAACTCCTTTAGTTTTAGCTTGTAAGTTGGTTCTAAAACAGAAGTATTCGATATAACGGAATAAAATAAATCTAATCGTAGATATAAATCCTGAGCATATGAATTAAAGGAAAACATCAATAATAAACAGACAACTATTTTTTTCATAATTATAAAATTCCAGCGCCAAGTAATATGGCAATACAACTTAAAAATACAATAATTAACGTTTGCATTGATTTCATAGTTACTTTCTGAATATACTTTTTACCCAATAATGACCCGGACAAAGCAGCCACAACAGCAACCGTCATCAAATTTACTTGTGCATTTAAATTTAAGGAGGACCAGTTTTGAGTATATACAGATAGCCGTGAAATATCCACTAAGCAAGCAATTAAAACACCCGTAGCTATATAGGATTCTTTCGATAATCCTGCTTTCAACAAAAACATCGAACGTAAAGCACCTTGATTTCCTGATAAGCCACCAAAGAAACCACTAAACATTCCCCCTATCAAATAGCTTATTCTTCCACTGACTTTAAAGGACCAATCAGGAATTAATTCAACAACTACGAACACTATCATTAAAAGTGCTACTACTATTTTCACAGGTGTAATAGCAGCTGTAATACCTAATAAATCATAAGTATATTGATACTTTTGAAATGAAATATAATTCAACAATTCAGCGCCAACAAAAGACATTAAAACGGCTGTCAATGAAAAAGGTAAAGCAATATTATAAGCAATGTGTTTTCTAAGTAGCGAAAATTTAAAAAGATTATTAGTAAAATGTACAATAGCTGTTAATGCTATTGCTTCTTGAACAGAAAAGAACAAACAAAAAAAAGGTGCTAGCATTGTTCCTAGTCCAAAGCCGGAAAAGAAAGTCATGATAGCCGCTGCAAAAGCAACAATAGCAACTAGTATCAATAGCATATTTATCTCTTTATTTTAATTTATTCCAAAATAAGAAGGCTTATCAGTCCCTGAATATTGCACCACTATGAATTTATTGTCTTGCATATTCTTGAAGTACTCCTTGACTTCTTCATTACATTCCATAATCACAAAACGATATTGATGGTGATCTAATTTGTGTTTTAAAATCAAATCATTCTTTATCGACTTATCAACCTCGGCTAAATAGCGCTGTTGCGGTTTGACTTTATAATTCAGTTGATAATCGATTGTCATCAGCAATTGTAAATTACAATCCTCTTTGTAATTATCGAGAATAAAATTATTCAATGCATCATATACATCAAATAAGGTGTGATGATGAAAATCGTATTTAGCATCGAAGTAAACTCCTAATCCATGAAGAAATTCAAAAATACTATACTTATCTGCAACATACTTCAGTGTATAAACTGCTCTTTTCTTATTCCAGTATACTTCGAGCGCCTCCTCGAGTAATACAATTTGCTCTAATTGATAAGCGCTTAAAAAATCACTTTTGATAATTTGATATGGCGGATTTGGATCGAACTCATATCCATATTTCTCATGCTTATCGCGTACAGGTGTTCCTCGCAAAAACTTTAAGAATCCGAGTTGTAATTCTGATGGATGTAATGCAAATACAGATTCGAAACTAAATTTAATATCCGCCCATTCATCTAATGGAAGACCAACAATTAAATCGAGATGCATCTCGATGATATCATCCAGTTGTTTAATTACCGCGGCTGTTTTATCGAAGTTCTGCTTACGACTAACTTCTAAATTCGCTTTTTGATTAACAGTTTGAATCCCTATTTCAAATCGAAACACTCCTGGAGGAACATGTTCACGAATGTATTTTACTATATCCGGATGAACAATATCTGCTGTAATTTCAAATTGATAAATATTTCCAGGCTTGTGATGTTGTAATATAAAACTAAACATATCAATGGTAAAATCTCTTTTAACATTAAATGTTCTATCTAAAAATTTAATTACACGTCCGTGCTGAATTAAGTACAGTAAATTACTCTTTATCGTTTCAATTGGTAAATAGCGAACCTTATTATCAAGTGAAGCTAAACAAAACTCACATTTGTAAGGACAACCACGAGAAGTTTCAATGTATCCAACTTTATTTTTTAATTCTGACGGATCATCAAACTGATAAGGATTTATTCCAGCATAATTCTTTAAATCGAAAGTAGCACTCTGAGGATGAAAAACAACTTCACCATTTGCATTCTTATGTACAAGATTCGGCACATTCGGCACATTCGTTACATCAGGAAAATTGTTTAGGAAATTTTCCATAGGTATCTCACCTTCTCCAACAATGATATAATCGATGTATGGCTTATTAATAATATCATCATACTCATAACTCACTTCTGGTCCGCCTAAAAGTATTTTAATATTCGGTTTTATTTCCTTTAACAATTTAGCTACTGCCATCGTAGGCGTTATATTCCAGATATAACAACTAAATGTAACAATATCGAATTCCTTACAATATTCAGCAATCGAATCAGGCGATTCTTTAATTGTAAATTCTTTAAATGACAAGCCTGGATGAAGATCTTTATTCAGACTATACAAAAGACGTATAGCTAAATTCAGATGAATATACTTTGCATTAAGTGTGGTGAGTAAAACTTTCATTTTCGATTATCAAAGATTTACTACTTATTTATTTTTTTCATTGGGAAGTACTCGTAACGAAGGGTGTCTTTTTCTCTTCCTCCGATTTTCGCTAGAATCGAATCGGGTGAATAAAAAGTATAAGAAATTGTTTGCGGGAAATCGTGCAACTTATTTTCAAAGATTAAACTTTTGTCATTCATTTTTTTCAAAACAAAATCCGTTTCATGAAGAATACCATTAGATATAAAAGAAGTAGAATAAAAAAAACGTCTTTGCATTTTATGAATTTTCATTGTTTCAAAAAACAAGGTATCTTGATTATTCAATAGAATACATGTTCCTGAAAAGGCCTTTTTGTTAATCATTTTCCAGCATTCGGTCATTTGCCCTTCTTCAACATTTACCTTCCAATCGCCATTCATTTTCATAAAAATTTCTGATTGATTTTTACATGAATGGAGAATAAACACAAAACATAATAGAGCGAAACTTCTTAGCATAAAATACAAGTACAATATTAACGATATCCTTCCATTAATCATCGTGACCTTTCAGAAATAAATGAGAATCGCTGGAGGTTTTTGTATCGTTAATTGAATCAGCCATTTCGGACTGCAACAATTCATCGGCATCTACATTATTTAAGTCAGGCATACCTGCATTTACCCAGGCGGTATACCAGAACGAAGCTGTCATAAAAATTGCTTTTCGCATACGTCGTTCGACCATTCCATTAAGCAAATTATTATACGCTTGGGTATAATCCTTACTATACACTTTTACGACCTGCCTACCTTTGACTTCGTAAGAATATTTCTTGTCTGCATCGAACTGTTTATTCAGCATTGCTTCGAGAAATAAAACAGAATCTTTGGCAGCATAACTTTCTGAAAGCGTTTGCCAGATCATGGCAACAGCATGCTCGACAAAAAGCGAACGACCTAAAAGATAATTGTAATTATCACCCATCAATTCAGGAATGCGCGACTCCCAAAATCCATGAATGCCATGCTGACCAGTTAACTGTCCGTTATAATTACGCGTGCAATGCAAAGGAACATGCGCATCACCGATATAATGACCTATTTCAGCAGAGTATTTTAAAATCTTGTATTCGTTTTTCTCTTTAAAAGCTGCTGTTAGTCGGTATAACATTGTTTGAATATGATACGGAACGATACCATGAGCTTTAAGTGTATCCTCCCCTATTTTCACAACTGCTTCTTTCCAAATACGCGGCAACGAATCGAACGGATGCTCTCCATACCTATCTAAATCAATGTAATGCCTTGGAGCCTCTTCGGGGTCGGCATAGCGGCGCATATCTGGATCAACAGCATGCTTTGTTATAAATTCGATATTGGCTTTATAGAATTGTAATAGCGGCTGCGGTAAACAATAAACTGCCTTTTGATTAATTCGCTGATGTCCCCAGAAGCCCCAGCCTGTTAAATCAGAATTAAAAGTAAAAATGACAACTACTAAACTGCATACAAAAACAAGTTTTTTCATGCCCGCAAAATTGCAACAGGCATTTATTAAAAACAAGATTGCTAATTAAGTTAAACGATTATAAATGTTTGCTGTCGGATATTAGAAAAATTACTGCTTCAACAAATCAATCATCACTCCATTGATAATTCCAGGAACCACGGGAGATTGATTAGGCGTTAAACAGTACTCGATATCCTTATCAATATTTAATTTCTTTAATCGGTTGCGATGCGATGACTCTTCAAGAAATCCATTTAAATCATGCTTTGCTAATACATACAAACGCTCAGCAATAATAGCAGTGTCACGAAGATTTGTAAAATCGAAATCGCCTCTCATCTGGTGAACAACAGCACCTGCAAACAAACTATCTTCCATGTTCACTGAATTCTTCCATCCTGAACAAAGAAGAACAATATTTCCATCTTGCGTAGCCAACCAATTACATAATGCATCTAAATTTAAAAACGACCCAACTACAATTTGCTTTGCTCCTTTTGCAGCAGCAATTGCTTGCGTTCCATTTGTAGTTGTTAATGCAATATCTCTTCCTCTAACTTTTTCATCCATGTAACTGAAGGGTGAATTACCGATATCAAAACCATCAAGCATTTCGCCATTGCGTTCAGCTCCAATCAAAAATCCTTTCTCTCGGTAAGCAACGCTTTCTTCAATTGTAGCCACTGGAATTACACTCTTCACTCCTTGAGTAAAAGCCACACACATCGATGATGTAGCGCGCAAAACATCAATCACTACCACCGTTGCATTTGATAAATCATGCAGGTGAATGAGTGCTGGTGTTAAGCAAACTTCAATCGTACGATTACTACCCGACATATTTTTTATTGTTGAATAAATGGAGTTTTAACAATAGTTGCTTTGATTTTTTTATCGCGGATTGCAACGTAGATATCTGTTCCTGGTGTGGCATGCGCTATTTGCACATAGCCCATACCGATAGCCTTTTGTAACGAAGGTGATTGTGTTCCTGATGTTACTACTCCGATTTCATTTCCATCAGCATCACAAAGTGTGTAACCATGACGAGGAATTCCTTTATCTACCATTTCAAATCCACATAACTTACGCGTTACGCCATTCTCCTTTTGCGATTTAAGCGCATCAGAATTAGTAAACGATTTTGTGAATTTTGTTATCCAACCAAGACCTGCTTCAATAGGAGATGTTGTATCATCGATATCATTTCCATAAAGGCAAAAAGCCATTTCTAAACGAAGCGTATCACGAGAGCCTAAGCCAGCAGGTTTAATTCCGTATTCAGCACCAGCATGCATTACTGCATCCCATATAGTCTGAGCATATTGATTTTCGAAATACAACTCAAATCCACCAGCACCTGTGTAACCTGTGTTGCTGATTACTACATTTGGACAACCTGCGAATTCACCTTTTGTGAAATTATAATAAGGAATTGAATTTAAATCAACACTTGTAAGCGACTGAAGTGCTTTTGATGTTAAAGGACCTTGAACAGCTAAAAGCGATGTTTTATCAGAAATATTGTGCATTTCAACACCAGCAGTATTATGTTGCATAATCCAGTTCCAGTCCTTATCGATATTGCCTGCATTAACAACCAACATCCAGTTATTATCTTCCAGTTTATAAACTAAAAGGTCATCAACAATACCACCATCGGCATTTGGCATACAAGAGTATTGCGCCTTGCCTGGAGTTAGTTTAGATGCATCATTGCTAGTGATGCGCTGAATCAAATCTAGAGCGCCTTCGCCCTTCAATACAAACTCACCCATATGGCTTACATCAAACACGCCTATTGCCTTACGAACAGTTTCATGCTCAACGTTTATTCCTTCGTATTGTACAGGCATTAAGTACCCTGCAAAAGGAACCATTTTGGCATTTAATGCTTTATGTGTTTCGGTCAAGGCCGTATTTTTTAATTCAGTAGCTACAGTAGACATAGTTATTAGTTGATTGAGGGTGCTAAAATAATAAATTAAAGGGTAAGCCCCTATTTGTTTAGGTCTTGAAAAGAAATATCATAAATTGGATACTTTTCCCAGCCTTCATAGTCGAAATGCCACCATTCTGTGGCAAATAACTGAAAACCATTACAGGTCATAGCCTTTTGTAAGAGCTCAACATTTTTTGCTTGAAGTTTTGTTCTGTCTTTGGAAGAAACCGAAGCTTTTTCAGAAAAATCATCATATGCAGTAGGCATGTCTAAGAATTGTCCGGTTTTCAAATCAAAAAGTCCTACATCTACCGCGCAACCTCTATTATGCCGGGAGCCTTTTTTAGGATCTGCCACGTAGCGATCATCATGGATAATCTCCCAGAACTTTACAGTATAACGGTATGGCCTATACGCATCATAAATAACCAATCCTACATTTAATGACTTTAGCATTTCTGCAACCCTTAAAAGTGCATTGCGGGCATCAAGCGATAAATAAACTGCTGCCGTATCGTAAACAATTTTCTTCGTAAAATTATTATCGGTGGCATACATGATTTTCTCTCTTATCAAATCACTTTTAAATGGAACGAGTCCATAGTTTGAGTTGACATTTAAAAGACTATCATAGTTGAAATCAGAAATAACATTTAGCTGTGCAAATAACGAATTTGCACTCCCAAAAAACAAGAGCGCTAATAAAATCACATTTCGAAGTTTCATTTTAATTTTTTTGAGCTATTAAAGCAGCAAAATGCTTAAAATAATCAGCCTTAATTGCCTCTACAGAATATTTATCCTCGACTGTTTTTCTTCCATTTAAAGCACACTTTTCTCTTAACGCGGCATCATCAATTAATACACTGATTTTCTTTACCCATTCATTAACCTCTGAAGCAAGCATCCCATTTTCGCCATCCTGGATTATTTCTGAATTTACACCCACTGGCGACATAATTGTTGCCATACCGAGCGCCATGTATTGCAATCCTTTCAAACCGCATTTGCCTTTTGCCCATTCATCATCAGGCAATGGCATAATGCCAATATCAATTTCCGATAATTCAGCTAACTCCGTTTCTTTCTTCCAAGCGATACCTGTAATAGACAATTCATCATTTCTATAAGAAGCATCACCAATTACTTTAATTTTAATTTTATCGCCATACTTTGCCTTGATGATTTTCAAGAATGGCACTGCCATTTCAAAATGTCGAATGGTTGTTATTGAACCCGACCAACCAATGCAAACAACATCAGGATTTTTAAATGGCACCTGCTGATAATCGTTCAGATCGATAGTAGTAGGAATGATTGTAACATTTTTATTATACTGCAAAGCATAATCGGCAAGGTATTGATTTCCCGCAAAAATCAAATTCGACATTCCAATAATTTTAGATGTCTTTTCAGGATTCTTTAACCAACCAAATTTTTTATTTGCTTCTGAAACATCAAAATGCCAGATGGCATCATCGAAATCATAAACAACAGGAACTCCTGCCGAACTTAATTTTCTCTCGAAGAAGGTTGTCCCTGTAAGAAAGGCTTCACGACAAATAAAAATCAAATCAAATTGCTTTGCACGTTGTACATCTTTCCAGCGAATAAAAACCGACTTAACTAAAATTGACAGCTTATTTAACAGATGACCTGGCTTATAAAAAACAGCATCCGCTTTTTCATCAAGCAAATAAGAAACTTCACACTCAAACCCCTTTGACTTTAAAAAATCAAGGTATTGCTCAAAACGGAACCGTTGATTAGGTGCACGATTTAATCGATGAGCTGTAACGATGAGTACTTTTTTCACTTTACTCTAATTAATCTTCTAACCAGATTTTAGGAAGCTTTTCGGTGATTTCGATATTCTCGAATTTTTGACTTTTTCTGCTACCTGCTGTCTTTGCCCAAGCCGCCATTTTTGCTAAACCATCCTTCAACGAATAGTTCGACGTGATGTTAAAAACTTTATGTGCTTTTTCATGATCCGCATAAGCATGCTGTACTTCATTGCGGGCTTCGAGATAACGAATATCCGATGACAACCCCATTACTTCTGAAACAGTAGTCGCCAGTTCATTCACAGTAAATTCTTTATCAGCACCAATATTAAACACCTGATTATAGGCCTCAGGTACGTCAACACATTTTGCAATGTAAGGAGCTACATCACCAATATAACTGAATGCACGAGTTTGAGAACCATCTCCAAAAATTGTTAATGGTAAACCCTGCATTAACTGATTCATAAAAATACCAACCACATTACGGTATTTATCACCTAAATTTTGATACTCTCCGTAAACATTATGCGGACGGAAAATAACATAATTCAATCCGAACATTTCGTGCGTACATTGTAGGTCCATTTCAACAGCAAATTTCGAAACACCATATGGATCTTCAGGAGCAGGAACAGTAGCCTCTTTCATTGGTAACTGACCTTTTCCATAAACTGCAATAGAAGATGTAAACACAAAGCATTTCACCTTATGCTTCACTGATTCATTTATTAAATTGATACTACCTATAAGGTTATTGTTATAGTTAAATCGCTTGATAAAATGACTTAACCCTTCGGCAGCATAAGCAGCTAAATGATAAACATAATCAAACTTATACTGATTGAATAAATCTTGGAGTAACTGATGGTCGGTAACCGAACCCTCAACAAAAACAGCATTCGAATTTACATTGTCAATAAATCCACCACTTAAATCATCCAACACCACAACGGTATGACCCATTGCAATTAATTCGTTGGTAACATGGGCTCCAATAAATCCAGCCCCTCCGGTAACAAGTGAAACAGCCATTATTTTTATTTTGAGCAAAGATATAATTTTTAATGAATGTCGCTTGCCCCACCCTATTTGGTTATAAGAGCGAAATATGACTATTTTTACAGCCTAACAAACCGACACTTGAAGAAGCTTCTGGATATCAACCTGCCACGTGTAGTTATTCTAATTGGGGATTTACTACTTTGTATATTCTCATTGTTTGTCGCCTATCAATTAAGATTTAATTTCAATATTCCAGTCAAGGAAATCGACACCTTTCGCTTTGTATTTCCTTTTGTACTTATTGTTCGATTTTCTTCCTTTTTAATTGCAAAGACCTATACAGGAATTATTCGCTACACAGGTACAAAGGATGCGTTTAGAATTGTACTGACATTAGCTGCGGGTTCGGCAATAATGCTTATCAGTAATCTCGTTCGACATTCATTAAGTTTATTCTACCTAGTACCGTTTTCCATTATTGCGATTGAATTTCTAGTGACCGTTTTTTTAATGATTATTGGACGTTTGTCGGTTAAGGTTATTTACGGCGAATTAAAGAATCCTTCAAAAGATAAAGCAGGTGTAATTATTTATGGTGCAGGCGATGCAGGAATTATCACCAAAAGAACTTTAGATCGTGACAGAGGTACGCGTTATAAGGTGGTTGCATTTGTTGATGACGACCCTAAAAAAGCAGGAAAAAAAATAGAAGGTGTTGAGATTTATAATAGTACTCAGTTAGAAAAACTTCAACAGAATAACGAAGTAAAGCATTTAATCATCTCTATTCAAAATATTACTACTTCTCGCAAGCAGCAAATAGTTGATACTTGTTTGAAGTATAATACACGCATTTTAAATGTTCCACCTGTTCACTCTTGGATAAACGGAGAGTTAAGCTTCAAACAAATTAAAAAGCTAAAAATTGAAGACTTATTAGGCAGAGATCCGATACAACTTGACCTGAATAAAATTCAGCAAGAGCTTACGGGTAAAGTTGTTTTAGTAACGGGTGCGGCAGGATCAATCGGCAGTGAAATTGTGCGACAAATAATTCCTTTCAGACCTAAATTATTAGTTATGCTTGATATGTCGGAGTCGGCATTGTATGATTTAGAATTAGAGGTAAACGATTTAAACACTGATAAAAATTGCAGAACAGAAACAGTTATTGGCGACATCAGAAATAAAGAACGAATGCAAAACGTTTTCAATACGTTCAAGCCTGATATTGTTTATCATGCGGCTGCTTACAAGCATGTTCCTGTGATGGAAAACAACCCTAGCGAATCGATACTAAATAATGTAAAAGGGACTTGTAATCTTGCAGACCTTGCTGTAAGTTTTAAAGTACCAAAGTTTGTAATGATAAGTACTGATAAAGCAGTTAATCCTACGAACATTATGGGAGCAACAAAGCGAATCGCAGAGATTTATTGTCAGTCGCTAAACGACAATAACGAACACACACGCTTTATCACAACCCGATTTGGCAACGTATTAGGTTCTAACGGTAGCGTGATACCGCGATTTAAAAAGCAAATTGAATTAGGGCAACCAATTACAGTAACTGATCCGCATGTAACTCGTTATTTCATGACTATCCCCGAAGCATGTCAGCTTGTGCTTGAAGCAGGTGCTATGGGCGCAGGAGGTGAAATTTTCATTTTCGACATGGGTGAATCAGTAAATATAGCAGAGCTAGCTAAGAAAATGATTCGATTAAGCGGACTTGAACTTGGCAAGGATATTCAGATTGTTTATACAGGACTACGTCCAGGAGAAAAGCTGTATGAAGAGCTATTAGCGAATGAAGAAAACACATTACCTACACATCATAAAAAGATTATGATTGCCAAGGTTAAAAAA